>NZ_JCAUAN010000025.1:0-113321 GCF_059691975.1 Paenibacillus sp. J22FR5
TATAGACATGATGAATATGACCTCATTCGTAGTTGTTATTAGATTAAAACACAAAAACCCGAAAGACGGGCACTTTTTTTCAAAGTGTCTATCTTTCGGGTTACAGTTCAGTCAAGCCGGTTCCTTTCATTTATTTCTGTGAAGTTCTCTTGTATTCTTGAATGGAAACTCCCGTTACTTTTTTGAATCGGTGGCTGAAATAATAAGGATCCTTGATCCCTACTTTCTCTGCGATCTGATATGCTTTCCAGTCCGTTTCGTTCATGAGCTTAACGGCTTCGTCAATACGAAGGTTCAGCAAAAAATCAGTGAAACCCTGCCCCATTTCCTGCTTGAAAATTCTGCTTAAATAACTTGAATTTAGGTGGAACTTTTGGGAAACGGAGCCTAAAGAGACGTCGGAGTTTCGAAATTCATCGGTAAGATAGGACAGGATATCGTGAACAATCTGGTTCGTTTTCTTCATTCTCGTACCCTGCACATAATCCGCGGCATCTTCCGCCAATTTGGACAATAATTGACTCAATTCGCCAATCGAACGGCAACTGAACATGCGATTATAGAAGGCTCCGTTCAACAAGTTCGAACGCAACTTCGTAAAGCCCAACTCCGACATGGCAAGAATAAGCATCGAAATGAAATGGACACCGAGCGAATACACTTGTTCATTCGTTGCTCCGTCAGAGGCGCCTAATGAATGAAACAACTTATCAATGGATTTAACGGCTTGATCTTTTAGCCCCGTTTTAATAAAAAAAATAATTTCTTCCGTATCCGATAGTTTCAGGTCTGTCGAATAATTGACAAGTCGGATATCCTCTCCGAACGAAATGACTTGGTCTCCGCCGAATAGTTTGCCATAACGCAGCGCTTCAATAGCTTCCTTGTAGCTATTCTTCACACTAAGCAAGGTGTCGCAAACGCTTCCTACCCCGACAGTCGCTTGACAGTTCAGCTTATCCTTAATGGCACGAATGGCCTTTTCCCCGAGCGACTCTAATTCAATGGCCTTTTCCCAACTTATCATGACGACTCGTCCGCCGTTGTCTTGAAGCACATGAATCTCCTCACGCTCGTGCACCAAGAATTCTACAATCCTTTTGCAGCCCATGCTGAGGTTTAGTCTTATCTCTTCTTCACCGTTAGGCTCGCTTTGAAAATCCAGTACGGCAACGGAGCAGCATGAACGAAACGATTCTCCAAAAAAATATTCGAATCTCCGATCAAGTTGCTCACTATTTGAGGAGGTGCCCACTAGCAGGTCCATGAGAAATTTTTCTTTCAACTCAAGCGTATTCTCCAGAAGCTCCGTCTTTATTTGCCGGTATTCATTCCAATGGACTGTTTCTTCTTCTATCGCCTGTTTCAAATCAACAGCCAGTTTCTTCAATATGTCAGGTTGAATCGGCTTTAACAAAAAATCATGGACACCGATCTTCACACTTTGTTTCGCATAATCAAATTCCGGATACGCGGTCAGAATAACAACCTTAATGAACGGATCCCTCTCCCTTACAAGCTTCGCGAGCTCCAATCCATCCATATAGGGCATATTAATATCAGTGAACACGATGTTTGGCCTGAAAGCATCAATCAAATCCAACGCTTCGTTCCCGTTAGCCGCCTCCCCTATAAATTCAATCCCAAGGGAGTTCCAATCCAGGAGAACTTGTAGAAGCTTTCTTGTATTGACTTCGTCATCTACGGCAATGGCTGTTATCTTTCCTTTTTCCATTGGGAATCCTCCAGGTAGGGTATTTCAATTTCGATTAACGTTCCATTTCCCGACGAACTATAAATCGAATAGGACATGCCGTCCCCGTAAAAGAGTCTAAGTCTCGTTATCGTACCGCGCAACCCGAAGCTGGAAGCATTATGAATGAGCTGCTCCTCTTTCATGGAATCCAGCTTTTCTTCCGAGATGCCTATGCCATCATCTTTAATGGACAAGATGACCGATCTGCCTGAAGGAACCGCCGAGACGGTAATCATCCCCTGCTGCCCCATTGGCCGGATGCCATGGTACAGCGCATTCTCCACTAGTGGCTGAATGGTGAGCTTGGGAACCGGATAATCATGTAACGCATCGCTAAATTCATAAACAGCCGTAAACATGCCTGGATATCTGATATGCTGAATCGTCAAATAGTTCTTGGCAATTTCAAATTCTTCTTTCAGCGAAATAATTTCATTCCCTTTGCTTAAACTCAAACGGTAATATTGGGCCAACGCGGATATCAGGCGGTAAGTTTCTTCCCTTTCTCCAGCCAACGACAAGTATCCCGCAGATTCCAAAGCATTGTATAGAAAATGCGGTTTAATTTGCTGATGAAGAATATGAAGTTCAAGCTTTCGCCGAAGCGTCTGCTCCTCTTTCTCGCGCTCCATCGATTGTTGAATCGTAGCAAGCAGACGGTTATACCGATCTTGAAGCTGCCGAATTTCATTTGAATTCGGGTAGAGAAGAACTTCCTGATAATCGCCCGTCTCCGCTTTTCTCATCGATTTTAATAAACTTAATATCGGGTGGATAATGGACCTCGTTATCCAAATAAACCCGAAAAAGATAAAAACAAAATTAAAAACGACGATCGGGATGAGAACCCGATTCACAGCCTTGTACGGATTCGGCCAGTCGCTCATAGAGAATGCGGTTACATAACGCCAACCGCCTACCTCCATCTTGTCGAAGATGTATCGATTATTCGCTATGGTTTTGATAAAGCTTCCTGAACCATGGGATTGAAATTCGGCTGATTTCGAAAACTGCTGCAGCTCGGGATTCTCAAACTCGATCAAAAGCGCGTCTTCCCGATCCACCATGAGATCATATTTCTTGCCATCAATGGTATGTTCATAGGGTTTTTTGATTTGGGTTAACGGAATGTTAATCATCACCATGCCAATTTGTTTGGCTGTGTTCAGATCGTTCACGACACGGATTAAAGAAAGATATTGTTCCCCTTTATTCTGCGTTTTCAGGATCCCGCCTGCATTGATCCGCCATATCGGACCGCCGTTTCTGCTTACAGCGTCCTGGTACCAGGACGCTGATTTGATGCTTGGTATATTAAGTCCTAGCTTCTGAAATTCCAAAGAATAGTATAAATCGTCGTTGCGGAACAAATAGACGGAGGCTACGCTGGACTCTGCGAGGAAAATCTCATTAAGAACCTTTTGGATACTAAGGTTCGAAGCAACGAAGCCATCGTACGTGAAGTCCGTCTTCAGGAGCTCCTGAACGGTACCGCTGGCAATGACCCTTTGAGAATATTTTGAAGCGTTATCGAACAAGGAATTCATATTGGATTGAATCGCATTTAAGCTTTGTTCGGAGACTTCCGCAATCTTAACGTCGACCAGACTTCGGTTGAATCTTTGATACAAGACACCGCTGATCAGCAGAGAAACAGATAGCAAAAGAATATAATAGGATATCATTTGTGTTCTTATTTTGGCGAATTTCACCACTAAACCACCTTCTGTCTGATTGTAGTCCTATCTACTCATTTCCTATAGTTCCTCCACTCATTATATCATGAACGCAGCGCTGCTAACCTTTAATCGCTCCCGCTACGATACTCTTTTGCACCTGATCGCTTAAGAAGGCATACAAAACAATCGTTGGAATGGTCGCGATGACCATGCCGGCTGCGATCGGACCATACTCTGTCATATGCACCCCCCGTAAGGAATTAATGGCAACGGTTATCGTCATGAGATTCGTATTATTGATAAACGTAGTCGCAAACATCAATTCATTCCATGCGGCGAGAAACGTAAAGATGGACACCGAGACGAGAGCTGGTTTTATCAAAGGCAGCATAATCCTGAAAAACACTTGATATATATTACAGCCATCGACAACACTAGCTTCTTCCAATTCCCGAGGAAGGCTCGTAAAAAATCCAATCATAATGAACATAGCGGGAGGAATGGCGTTCACCGTATAAGGGATTATCAACGCCCATGGCGTATTTAACAAATGGGTTTGTTTTAAGATGAGAAATATAGGCAGTAAGGTAGCATGTACCGGAATCATTAGCCCGGACATAAATAAGGCAAGTACGATTTTGCTAAACTTCCATCTCATCCGGGTAACGGCGTACGACACCATCGAAGCTAACAACCCCGAGGCGATTACTGTAATTCCCGTGTATAATAAACTGTTCAAAAAATTCCTGCCAAGCTTGGAGCCAACAAACACGTATTTATAGTTTTCAAACCTCCACGTGGACGGCAGTCCCATCACATTGCTTCCGGTTATTTCAAGATTGGATTTGAATGAGGTTAAGACCAGCCAAAACAGCGGATAAAATTGAATGATGGCGAAAACGATGAGAAAGAGTTGAAGAACAAGCTTCATGTTAAACCATTTTCGAGTCAGTATCACTTGCCATTCTCCTCTCCTCGTACTCGAAACAACCACTGCAGCCCCATATAAATAACAAGACATTCCACCACCATAAAGACGGCCATTGCACTTCCATACCCATACATATTTCTCTTAAAGATCGTTGTGTACATCAGCGTGCTGGGTACATCCGTCGCCGGTGCCGCGGTGCCGTTCGTCATGATAAAAGTCAAATCGAAAAATTTCAACGAGCCAATAATGGCAAAAACGATACAAACCTTGATAATTGGCGTTATGAATGGAATCACGATGGAAACCGTTGTGCGCCATCTGGACGCCCCATCGATTTTGGCAGCGTCAAACATTTCTTCGGAAATACCTTTTATAGCCGCATACATCAGAAGCATGTAATAACCAACCCACTGCCACACGGCAGGCAGCATGATGCTCGATAAAGCCGTTTTATCATTCGTAAGCCAATCGTTCTTCCATCCTTCCAGTCCTATTTGCGCCAATATGGCATTCAATACACCGTAGTTCGGGTTCAAAATGGATAAGAACATGAGTCCGATGACGGCGGAAGAAATCGTGACGGGGATAAAGAATAACGTCCGATAAAACTTCTCCCCTTTAATGCCTCTGGCCAGAATTAGGGCAAGCAGGAACGCGAAAGGGATTTGCAAGCCCACTGACAAAATAGCCAAATAAACCGTATTCCAAACAGAGTGAAGAAATTGCATATCGTACGTATCGGTAACGAACAGATCTTTATACAAAGCCAATCCCACAAATTTCCCTTTTCCGATTCCGTTCCAATCCAACATGCTGTAATAAACGGATTGAACAATCGGGATAAAACCTACTAGTATGAACAAGACTAGCGCAGGAAGTACGAAGACGGCTATGGCTTTCTTATCGCCAAACACTTGTTGCATGGTTCTCCCTCCCCCTAATCAAACTGGCGGAATTTGCTTTCCGCCAGTTTCTTCGATTAGATATCTTTCGTCTCTATTTGCCAGGATTGATTTTACTTTGCAGTTCTTTATTGAAGTCCTCAGGCGATATCTTTCCAGCTGTGAATTTCATCAGTGAACCGAACATAGACTCCGTATCATTACCAGACAACATCTGATCCCACCAGTAAGAGAAACCTGTCGCTTTCGCTGAGAGTTGACCAATTTTGACAGCAAGCGGATCGACCTTCGAAGTGTCGCCAAGATCGCCTTTCCATGCGGAGGAACCGGAACCAGCAAGGTAGACTTCCTTCGCCATCGTCTCCATGAAATACTTGTAAACTTCCAACACGCGATCTTTATTTTTTACGTCTTTATTAATAAAGAAAGTTTCGCCGGAACCGCCATGCCATTCATCGGCATTGCCTTTCCCACCTGAAATCGTCGGGAATTTCACGACTTCGACCTTCCCTTTCACCGCAGAATCCGGTGCATTGATCTGTCCGTTCACCCAAGCGCCCATGTACAAGATAGCGGCTTTGCCAGTTAAGAACATATTGATCGACTCGTCATAGGAAGTTCCTAGCGAATTTTCCCCGAATGCCTTGGCGTCAATCAGCTCTTTGTACTTGCGGCTGGCTGCCTGGAATTCCGGCGTATCGAAGGAGCCTGTCTTATTTAGTGCTGCATTGACGGCAGCTGTTCCCCCCATGCGGATGTCCAAAATGGAGTTCCAGAACATCGCTGGCCATCTGTCTTTTGCCCCTAGTGCGATAGGCGTAATGTTTTTGGCCTTTAGAGCATTAATGTCAGCTAACAGGTCCTCCCAAGTAGTAGGAACTTTAGCGCCTGCGGCTTGGAACAGCTCAGTATTGATATAAAGGTTTGCGGTTGCGATATTCGTCGGAAGCCCGTAAAGCTTATTGTCGAATGTGAAGTTGTCCGTCGTTCCTGGCACCAGCTTGTCTATAGTTCCGTCTTTTACAAGATCCTGCAACGGTAAAATGCGATTTCCTGCAACGAATGGCTGCGCGAAGCCTCCGCCCCATGAGAAGAAAATGTCGGGCAATTCATTTGCTGCTGAAGCCGTTTTGATCTTCGTTTTATAGGCTTCTGCACCGATCCCCGTATGCTCGATTTCTACATTAGGAAACTTGGCCTTTGTTGCATCCAACGCTTTATAGAAGCCAATGAATCCACCATCCTTGGAGTTCGGATCGGAAAACTGCGACCACATCGAAATCTTGATTTTCTCAGCCGCAGCAGTGGCCGTAGTCTTAGGCGAATTTGAGACTACCGGTTGCCCGCTATCCGTTTTCGTACTTCCGCATGCGGCAGTCGTCACCATGAGAACAGTAGCCAAACTTAAACTTGCCATCTTACTGAACATTTTCTTTTTCATTTACTTTGCCTCCCTACGATCTAGTTAACCGCTTACATGCTCTATAATACGATGTTTTAGGTTGTCGAAAAATGTAATCGCTTTACTAAAAGATAGAATCTTTTTACCTCAGTCAGCTTATTGCACTTTGACCAATTGCCATTGTTGTTCGAGATCGCCTGTGACAGAATGTACAGATCACATCAGCGCTATGGTTCCCCCGAACAAATAGAATTATTGTATCATATGTGGAAGAAAATCTAATTTCTTGTAACCGTTTACCCGGAACGATGAGCATGTGATTCGATTACAATTTCATTAAAAATTGTTACTTACCAAGAGATAGTAAAAAGATTACAAAAAAATAGTAAAGCGTTTACATGTAAGAAATATGTCGAAAACGTTATCATAATCTCGTACCACATTTTATGAAAGTATAGGAGGAAATAAGTAATGATGAACAAAGTAAGAAAAACCATGCTTTCCGTTGCGGCATCCCTGTTAGGTTTGTGTCTGGTTTTGCCGCTAACTGCAAGCGCTTACGGGCCTTCGACGCTTTATTCGCCGTCAGGAAATTGCTCAAGAGCTTATTGCGTCACGTATGTGAAATCAGTGGTAACGCCTAGCGGCAAATTGCTGGCAAGCTTCGAAGACAACAGCCAACCGGCAACAACTCAGAACTTTCCAATCTACTCAAGCACAAATATTGGCCAGACCTGGTCGCAGACTTCTTCCGTTCCGTATACGGGTCCAAGACAAGGGTGGATCAACTGGACCAACCCATTCTTCTATGTATTGCCTCAGGCAATCGGCAACATGCCGGCCGGAACAATTCTGCTCGCCGGCATAGCTTCTCCTTCCGATTTGACCGCAACCGCGGTTGTATTGTACAAGAGCAATGATGATGGACAGACATGGACTTATGTCAGCGAGGTCGCTTTGGGCGGTGGCCAGTGGATTTCTGGTCAGGCAACGACGCCAGTTTGGGAGCCGAACCTGCTGGTGGCGAACAATAAACTGATTGTTTATTACTCCGACGAGCGGGATAAAGTGAATCATGACCAAAAGCTTGTCCATCAAACATCGACGGACGGCCTAAACTGGGGACCGGTAGTGGATGACGTGGCATTAACGAATTCTGCTCTACGTCCCGGCATGGCTACTGTTGTAAAAATGGCCAACGGTCAGTACATGATGACCTATGAAATGGTTGGTTTATCCGGAACACCTAACAACTTCAAAGTTACCACTGACCCAGAATCGTGGAATCCGACAAACGCTGGAACAACGATCGATAATGGTGGAAACCCTTTCCTCATATCGTTGCCTAACGGAAGACTGGCTTACAACTCTGGCGGATCCGGAGATATTCGAATCAACACTAACAATGGCGTGGGAGCATGGACACCTGTTCATACCAACTTGCCAGCGGGCTACAGCCGCATGCTGCAATTCGTTCCTGCTACAGGCAGGGTACTCATTATGTCGGTTGATGGATTTTGGAACACAACCCCGAATACCATCACTTACGGAGATGAGGATTTAGGCTACTCTGTTGGTTCCTATTACAAACTCGTGAACCGAAAAAGCGGAAAAGTGCTGGACGTTAACCAAGCCAACCTGCAAGACGGAGCCAACGTCATACAATGGACCGATAACGGTGGGGCCAATCAACTTTGGCATGTAACTGACGTTGGTAGCGGTTACAAGACGTTGCTTAACAAGAACAGCGGCCAGGCACTCTCGATTTGGGCAAAAGGCACTGCCGACGGAGCAAACGCCGTGCAGTGGGTAGAGAACAACGGCAACGACCAAAAATGGACACTCGTGCCGGCAGGTTCCTATTACAAGATCATAGACCTCAATAGCGGCAAATTACTGTCTGTTCTTGGAGGTTCCACGCAAGACGGCGCCCAAGTCGTTCAATGGAGCGACACTGGTTCGCTCGACCAGCAATGGCAGTTAGTACAAGTCCAATAATACACCCTGGGTCAATCTCTATATATCTGTTTAATAAAGACAATTAAGTAAGGGAGTCCGGAGTATTATTCTCCCGGACTCCCTAAAATTTTATATTCTTTATTATATAAAGAAGCGATGGGCCCCTATATACAGCGACTTTGGAATTCATATGTTATGGTGACTAATCCGACTCTGATTTGTGTGTTTGAAGTAAAAAGATTCTATCATTCAGTCATGCGATTACATTTTTCAATTACCAAGAGTAGCTTATCATTATTATTGTAAGCGCTTAACTAATAATTAAGGAGGGAATGAATTTGCACAGTAGGTGACATGTTTGAGAAAGGCTGGGTATGATAACCAACTTTAATAATCAGAAAAATGGAGAGTGCAACGTCATGAAAAAAAATGTAAAACGAACTGTGGTTACGTTACTCCTATTCCTCGCAATGTTAGGTGCTATGACGTCATCCGTCAGTGCCTATGGTCCTTCAACGATGTATACACCTCCCAGTGATGCACCAGCTTACGGTGTATTATCCCCTAGAACCGTTCAGTTCACACACAGCGGGGTCAACAATGGGAAAATGTATACCACCTGGGAAAACAGAACGACTGGTATACCGACATTCCCGATATTCGAAAGCACAGATAACGGACAATCTTGGGCAAAAGTGGGAGATGTCTCCAATACAGTGGATGGGTCTGGCTGGGGAATGCAGAATTGCCCGCAGCTGTTCGAGATGCCTCAAACCATAGGCAGTTTGACTGCAGGTACATTAATTGCTGTTGGAGATGCAACTCCGAGTGATTTGTCAGCAACCAAATTGGAAATGTACAAAAGCACTGATCTTGGAAGGACATGGACATTTGTCAGCCTGATTACGACAGCCGGTGCAAATGCAATCGGTGCGGATCCCGTCTGGGAACCTTGGTTACTTGTTGAAAACAATAAACTTATTGTGTATTACTCGGATGAACGTGATCCAGCGCATGCGCAAAAACTAGTTCATCAGACAACGACAGACGGTGTGAATTGGAGCTCTGTGGTTGATGATGTGGTTTGGCCGGATTCTGTTACACGTCCGGGGATGCCGATTGTTGCAAAAATGTCTAATGGAAACTTTATCATGACATTCGAAGTTGGTCTAAGTAATGGCGCTTACCCATGTGCTTACAAGATCAATACCAATGCTGAAACAGGTTGGAATAACGTCCCCACTTCCTACTTCCTCGGCAATTCAGGAAGTCCATATGTGACAGTATTAAGTGACGGAAGAATTGTTGCGAACTCCTATGCAAGTAAGGATATTTACATGAATACCAATAATGATGGAACGGGAACTTGGGAAGCAATGGGGACACCGATCGGGGCTGCTTATAATCGCGAAATTTTGCAATTAAGTAATGGCCGATTATTCATACCGAGTGGAGGAGACTTCGGTCATAAGAATTCCATCACATATGCAGACATGTACGCGCCGTCTGCAACAGGTTCATACAGACTAGTCAATGTGAAAAGTGGAAAAGTATTGGCAATAGGCGGAGGCAATACAGCAGACGGGGCTACTGCGATACAATGGACATATGATGGGACTAGTCCTGAAAAGTGGCAGATTATAGATGCTGGAAGCGGGTACAAAAAACTGTTTAATGTGAAAACTGGCAAAGCACTGTCAGTGTCCCAGTCTTCAACCGCGGACGGTGCGACTGTCCTGCAATGGAATGATAAGGGTTCAAATGAATTTCTGTGGTCATTAGTACCATCCGGCAATTATTATAAAATTGTAAACCGCAATAGCGGCAAGGTGTTGGATGTCTACCAAGGTTCGGTCAATGACGGCGGTTCTATCGTGCAATGGACCGATAACGGGGGTACCAACCAGCTTTGGCAGTTAATTGCAAATTAATTTGCATGACCATGCGATCGTAGTATTGGTTTAAAAAATAGAGGCTCCCGTGGGAGCCTCTATCGTTTAAACATTCCTAATTTTGAAGTAAATCGGCTGTACACTTACACCGTTCACAGGCATATAAAGGATGATTTCAAATTCTTCTCCACATAGGGATACCAAGGCTCCTGAGTTATGTTATATCCCACATATGGACTTCGTTTTGACCAAAAATAAGTCATCTCTTGATTTTTTAGTCAAGCTGTCGTACAAATACAAGCCCAACCAGAAAATATTATAATTTAATTACGTAAATCTGAAGTTAGACTTGTTTTCCAATTGTGGTAGGCTCGTTTTTCTAAGCTGCCGGTACGTTCCTCCTCAAATCGTCCAAAAATCACAAATAATAAAAGACTGCATTCACCTAAGAAGGAAGAGTGATTGCAGTCTATATTTTAATATTCCCTACATCCTAATCCGTTTAGATGATTGAAGCCTTGCAATTACTGTTCAGCGATTTTCCTGCATTTCTTTAATCACTGAATCTTCATAAGCATGTTTTTCTCCAAGAATGATCTCTTTGACATGGACTGGTTGGCCTATCGTTGCGGATTCCAAGGCAGCATATACAACACTCAATGCTTCGAGACCTCTCTCTGCGCTAGAGATGGGCTGCTTTTGATCCACAATTGCCTCCCATAATTCCACATAAGAATGGGCAAAGGGGTCTTCTACAACATCAAAGGCATAATGCTTGATGAGTTCTGATAAGGAAACGACACGGCTATCTTCAAGTGCCGCATATTGACCGGGTCGTAAGCAACCTTTGCTTCCATAGACCCAGACCCCTCCTGCTTTCTCTCCATGCGCAGCTGTGCTGCACATCCAATGACCCAGACCTCCATTCTCAAATCGGAACACAGTAACAGATGTATCTTCTCCAGTTGGATAAATCGTGCTTTCACCATTACTTAATTCCTTCTCGAAAATTCGTGTGTAGGCGAATACTTCTTGGATTGGGCCATTGATTTCTGTGAAAAAATGAGTTCGATGAACACCATGGTCATTTATCCACCCGGCACCTGCTCGGCCCTTCAAATGACGCCAAGGGGTACCCGCAAAAAACGTTCGTCCAAGTGTAACTGTTGCGTAGTCCATGATCATATATACGTCCCCAATCAAACCGTCTTTGACAGCCCGGGCCATAGCAACATTTCCAGCTCCCAATACACTGGGTTCTGCTAGAGTTAACACTTTGTTATATTTTTTCGCATCAGCCAGCATTTTTCTACCGAACAACGGAGAAATGGCAAGCGGCTTTTGCATTTGGACGTGGACTCCGGATGCGAAACAATCCTCTGTCACCGTATGATGCAGATCATGATCAAGTAATACGGAGACTGCATCCAGATGTTCTTTCTCAAGCATGTGGCGATAATCCGTATACACATTGGGTCGCTTCCCCAATTGCTTCTCCACTTCAGTGGCGAAAGCCTCCGCTCTAGTAAGCTTCAAATCGCAAACAGCCTTCAATTCAAACGTCTTCCTGTTATCATCCCTTAATTTCTTAAGACCTTCCAAATGTGCACTGGAAATGACCCCACAACCAATAAAACCGATTTTCATATCAACGCACCCGCTTCTCTTAAAATGTCATACACAACCTTATCCTAGCAAAAGTCACTCGGTGATTATTTCGATTTCCTCTGATTCTCACATGTGATTTTTTTCGAAGCTACCTTAACCTGCAAACCAGGTCACATTTTGATAATAAGCTCTGCCTCCAAACAGATTGAGACCGAAATTCCCACTGTTGAAATGTGTGTCATTGACATTGATAACCGGTGCCGTACTACCGTCAAAGTAAACTTTGATGTTCGTCCCACTAGTCACAATTTTCACGTGATAGGTTTTACCTTGCTGCAGCAGCATCGGTACATCCGCAATAATTTGCGAACTGGTAAAGCTGCCGTTTAGCTTGTAAAGCAAACGAAGTGTTTTCAGACTCGGATCCACATTGAAGTAATAGCCATTCGAACCGCTTGCATCGCCTCGGAAGATCAAAGAGCCCGCTCCGCCCTGAGCATCAAGCTTCATATCAGCTTCATAAGTAAAGTTACTCCCTGTTACCGTCGACATATAGTTGCTATCCAGATCAAAATAACCTGCAATCCCATCAGCCGTCGGAATCCTTTGCGCTTGGTTGGTCGAAGTCCATCCTGCCAAATTCGTGCTGAATGCAGGACCAACCTGGACGACCGTAGTACCGATAATCGAACCGGACTGTGTCGTTGCCGTAATGACGGCGCGTCCAGGACTGACACCGGTTATATTGGCACTGCGTGCATCCACAGTGGATACAGTCGCAATTGACGTATTGCTGCTGCTCCAAGTCAAATTCTTGTTCGTCGCGGTACGCGGCAATACAGCCGTGTAAAGCTGCTGTGTCGAACCAACGCCGATTTCCATTTTGGGTTTATCCATCACCACTTTTTGTGGAACGGTTCCGCTTGTCGGATCAGTCCGCCATGTATTGGCAAGCGGATACACATTCATGGTGACTACTGTCACGTTGCCGCCTGTCGAATAGAAATTCAAGCCATCACGGGCTGAATCAGGTAAGATCATATCGGAGAAGACGACCTTGCCGTCATTGCCGAATACCTCAATAGAAGATTCATCCACATAAATGTGCATGTTCACATGATTGCTAACTGGGCTGACGACTACATCATTTCGCGAAGCAAAATTAGCTGTGAAATCGGTCCGGCCGGCATTCACGCGGTCCACGAACATTTTAGAAGCAGGCGGCTGATAACCTACAACTGTTTTTTGACTGCCAAGCTCGCGAAGACTAAGCCCGAACTCAGAGGCTGCACCCGATGTAGGAATTAGGAAATCAGCCTCAATTTCGTAAGCGTTGCCGGACAAGCCAGACAACAAATTCGCGCTCGTCGGTGTTACGGTTACGTTGTTAAATGTAGTGGCTGTGCCGCGCAGATTATTCATTTCTGTAACTGGTTTCTGGGCAAGCCGCACGCCTTCCGGATACGTTACCAGTGTAAGCTCACGCGGGATCGATAATTGACCGCGAAACGGGAACGTAGGTTCACTGAAAGGGTTATCCCAGTTGCTCATCCAGCCGATCTCAATATGGCGGGCATTTGATGGAATGTCCGAGAAGGTCACAGCGGCATACATATCTTTGCCATATTCGCTTCTTAGTACGGTGCTGGCCGAATTATCACTGGTAAACGTCGAGCCGTCGAAGGAACCTACGAAATATTCAGACGAGGATCCATTCGTTTGCGTCGCAGGACCCGTACTAATGGCAAGGACCCATTTCTTGTTCGTCGCCCCCGCATCTACCCCAAGCTGGAAGAAATCAGGGCATTCCCATGTACCTCCGTGCAAATAGGCGCCAAAACCAAATGAACTTGTGTATGTCCAGGTGAGCAGATTGGTGGACGTGTAGAAACGGATATTGTCCCCGCCGGATACCACCATTACCCATTCATTGTGGTCGCTATCCCAAACAACCTTAGGGTCACGAAAGTCCCATCCACCGTTCACGCCGCCGGGATTTTGCACAATCGGATTACCTGAATACTGCAGCCAAGTTCTCCCTTTGTCGGTGCTGTAGGCGAGACTAATTTTCTGATTTCCTCCGACTTTATCGGGGTCAAAATTCGTATAGAATGCAACTAGACCCGAGCTGCCGCCAAACAACCCTGTCACATTGTTCGTATCCACGACCGCCGAACCTGACCAGGCATTGCCTAAATCATTAAATGGGAGCGCAATTGGAAGACGCTTCCAATGTGTAAGATCGGTGCTTACCGCATGTCCCCAGCGACCTTCGTCTTGATGAAACAGATGGTATTCCCCTGCGTAATAGACGAGTCCATTCGGATCACTAGCTTTGCTGGCTTCCTGTGTATAATGAAACCCAGGACGGTACATTTCATTCGAATATGTGCTTAAATCGGTCAAAGTCACATTCTGAAAGTAAGCCGTTCCATTGTACGTATTCAGACCAATTTGTCCGCTCGAATAGCTGCTGTCAGTGGCATTGATCGCCAAGGTCGCATATCCGTCCACATAAACTTTGATGGATGAACCGCTTGCGGTAATCTCAACATGGTACGTTTTACCGGTATCGATTGAACGCGCTGATGTCGCAATTGTCGTTCCGCTGCCCGCTTTGAATAAGCGGATTTGATCCTGGTTAGGATCAATGTTGAGTACATAACCACTGGAAGCGCTTGCATTTGTGCGGAACAGAAGCCCTGCTGTTGCGAAAGGCGAACCGGCATCCACTTTCAAATCGCCTTCAAGCACGAAATCGGAAGCGGTGTTCGCTGCAATTCGGAACGTGTCAGCCGCCCCGGTGCTTACAGCTTTCACGCCGTCCAGATGCGGAGTCCAGCTTCCATTAAGTGTCGTCCATCCAGCTAAATTCGTATTCATGTCGCTGATCAGAATTTTCTGGAACTTCGCGCTGCCGTTAAAGACATTCAGCCCGACATAGCCTGACGAATAAACCGAATTCGTAACCGTCATGATCGGATCATAGCCATCCGCCTGCAAGTAATTCGTTTGCAAATAAACCTTGATCACAGGGCCTTCAGCTTTCACCGTTATATGATAAACTTTGCCGGTATCCAGGGTTACTGGTTGCGTACCGAGCGTTACATCACCGCTGATATTGAACAGACGGAGTCTGTCCAGATTCGGATCCATCTGCAGGCCGTATCCCTGTGTTGCACTGGAATTCGCACGGAAAAGCAGCGTAGACACCGCGTATGTGTCTTCAATAAGCACATCCGCTTCATACGTAAAATTATCTGAGCTCGTAGATGAAACCGCATACGCATTTTGCCCGCTGGCACCCGTCCCTCTCCAGCCTTGCGTCGTAGACGACCATGTGCCTGATGCCACATTCCAGCCTGTTACATTCGTCGTCGTTTCATACTGATAGGCATTCTGGAAGTAAGCCGTTCCGTTGTACACATGGTAGCCCAGGTTCCCAGTGGCATACTTCGTGTCACTAACCGAAATGGCCAGCACGCTGCCTAGATATACTTTGATTTGAGGTCCGTCAGCTATGATCTTCAGATGATAAGCAGTTCCTGTCTGAATGGTTGTCGCATACGGTGTCCCCACATCGGAGCCGGTCGCATAGTCGAAAAGCCTTACACGATCGAGATTCGGATCAACGCTGACCACGTACCCTTTGGTACCGTCTTCGCTGGCTCGGAAGACAATAGAACCTACGCCGAATGCAGAGGCGCTGTCTACCGTCACATCAGCCTCATAAACAAAATTAGTTCCTGCTGTCGTCGTCGACATGGCAAATGCATTCGTATTCGCTGCGCTTACTCCCTTTATTCCACTACCTGACTGAATAGACCAGTTACCAGATATAGGCGTATAGCCCGACATATTCGAGTTAAAGCTTGAAGCGTAAGCTGTCGTAACGCCTAGCGTTGATGTAGTTGCAACAATAAGCGTTAAGCATATACTCATCATCCATTTCAACCCTAATTTCATTTCTACTCATCTCCTCGTAATTTTCTTTTGAAAGTTATTTCAGACATCATTTCTCTCCCTTAATTCATATATTTACCTAATTTAAAAGGGAATGGCCTCAAATAAACGCATTTCAGGCTGCTGCCTTCGTCTAAAAGGAGACCATTCCCATTCTTCATCGTGAATCTATTACTGTGTAAGTGTTATCTTAATACCTTCTTCTAAAATGTTCTTCGCATTGGCGGAGAAAGTCCCTACCGGAGAACCATCTTTAATGCCTGTCAGTACAGCTCCATTAGCGTCCCAGTATTTTTCCACACCGATCGGCGTGAACAAAATTTTGTCTACCAATTTGTTGATTTGGTCAACCTTATCTTTGCCGTAGGCTTTTACATTCGCATCTGTCGCTACTTTCAGTTCATTTTCTGCCGCCATCGTAATGAAAGCCGCTGCGCCTTCTGGATTTTTGGAGGCCGTTGGAATTGCCCACCCGGACAATCCGCCTGGTCCTACATCCTTCGTACCTTTTGGTCCTGTAGGAACTGGAACGAAGTCAAGCTCATAGTCGCTTTTGAAAGCCGTGAAGCCTGACAAACCATACTCTGCGGTCATTGCCAGTTTGCCGTTCTTGAATTCACCGATGAAATAGTCGCCTTCTTTGTCTTTATCGACGAATTTATCCTTGAGAAGCGCATCTTGTGTGAATTGGATAGCTTCTTTTACGTTATCGGAATCGTAATTGGTTGAGATTTTGCCGTCATCACTAAAGTTAAGCAGCGTCTTGCCGTTGGAGCCAACGAAAAGAGGATAGCCAGCATCCCACCAGCCAAAGCCAAATTGATCAGGCTTGTTGTCACCGTTCGTATCTACCGTTAAATCTTTGGCCACTTTACGGAATGTTTCCCATGTCCAGTTGCCTTCATTCAAATATTCAGTCGGCGTTTTTACACCGTTGTTCTTGAACATGGTCTTGTTATAGTAGATCACAATTGGAGCCGCTGTAGCCCCAGCCGCATAAGGATTTCCACCGAAAGTAAATGTTTTAGTTACAGCCTTATTCCATGTGGGTCCGCTCAAATCAATATATTTATTGATCGGCTGCACAATTTTTTTAAGCGGATATACCGGGAAATTCTGGTCATTG
The DNA here is from genome assembly GCF_059691975.1 of Paenibacillus sp. J22FR5. Classification (NCBI taxonomy): domain Bacteria; kingdom Bacillati; phylum Bacillota; class Bacilli; order Caryophanales; family Paenibacillaceae; genus Paenibacillus; species Paenibacillus sp. J22FR5. Next base: position 17,219 of record NZ_JCAUAN010000025.1, read on the forward strand.
GCTTGCGCCACATCCACACGATCGCCGGCGTTAACCATGGAGATTAATGTTGATTTCTGATCACCCCAAGGAACGGCAACAACTGTAACTTTACCACCGTAAGCTTTCTCGAATTGCGGAATAGTTTCCCATACGGCATCATAAGCATTCGGATTATTTTTCTTGTCTTCTGCATATTTTTCCTTCGTTGTGTGATACAAGATCGTAATATTGCCGTCTTTAGGCGCCTTGCTTGCAGCAGGTGTGTTAGGAGCAGCTGCGCTTGCGGCAGGAGCAGATGTTTCTTTACTTGCCGGGGTGCTTGCTTCCCCGCAACCCGTTGCCATCATAGCCAGCACGGATACGCTCATGAATGCAACCGCTTTAGATTTGTGAGTTTTCTTCATTGATAAAAACCTCCTAATAAAATGTAATGACACCCTTGAAAAACATTCACAACCAACTTCACACAACCGATTAATGTCGTAGCCTGCTAAGCATCGCCACCTTTCATACGGCTTTTTCCCTCTGACTTACTTAATACCTACATGCTCAATACTGTCAGTAAAATACTTCTGCGTGATCAAGAACAGAACAATCAGCGGTAAAATAGAGAGCAGCGCACCGGCTTGAATGCGGGTCATAATCACAAGCGGATCGCTGATCGTCTGCACATTAACGACGGATTGTAGATCAACCCGTAGCGAAGATAGAGCGATCGCGAAATTCTTTTTCAAATTGCCAAGAAAAAGATTGGATAAGTAAAATTCGTTCCAGTGCCAGACGAAGGAGAACAGAAAGACCGTAATAATGGCATTTTTGGCGTTCGGCAGCATGATGCGGAAGAAGGTTTTGAAAGGACCATACCCGTCCACATAAGCAGCATCTTCCAGTTCAACGGGCATCCCTTTGAAAAACTGCCGAAAAATAAAGATGTATAGGCCAGAGCGAAGCCCCATGCCGAACATGGAAGGTAAGTAGAAGGCAAAATAATTGCCTACCAAGCTAACATGCTCAGGGCCTCCTGTTACCGCATGCAGCAGCTTCATGATTCCGAAAGCATCGAAATATTTCATATCTGCATACAAAGGGAGAATGATGGTTTGAACCGGTACAATCAATGTCAGCAGCACTAGGGAGAACAAGAAGTTAGAGAAAGGAAACTGAAATCGGGCGAAGCCGTACGCCACGAATGCACAGGCCAGCACATCCAGCAGACCGCTTCCGCCTCCAATGAATAAACTGTTCTTAAATGCGCCCCAGAAATCCATGACTCGCAGCGTATCTTTAAAGTTGCTGAGCGTAAGTGTCTTAGGTATCCAGATGACACTGGGATCCATTGATTCTGCTGGCACTCTCAGCGACATGCTGAGCATATAAAGCAGTGGGTAAAGAAGCTGATAGGCAAGCAAAGCCAAGACGGCGAAACGCAGGAATGCAACCGTCAGCTTGCGCAATTGTTTCGTCCTAGGTACATAATTCCGTAAACTCAAGTTCGTTCACCGCTTTCCGTTTAATCCTCTAAATAAATAATTCTTTTCTTTAGCAGCGTATAGACAATACCAAGAAAAATGGCAATTCCCAGACAATATAACCAGGCAAGAGCACTGCTGTAGCCAAAACGGACCTGAGAAAATGCGGTATTGTATATCATCAACACAACCGCGTTGCCGTAATCCGTGAATGTATCAATGATGGTATACACCACATTGAGGAGCATCATGGGTGTCAGCATTGGCAGCGTAATTTTCCAGAATTGCTCCCATGATCTCGCTCCTTCGATGGAGGATGCTTCATACAAATGTCCTGGAATCGCATGAAGACCAGCTAGAAATAGCAGGACCTGAACACCGGAACGCCATGTGAGATCGAAAATACGGCTGATGACGTTATTAATGACATCGATCAGCTTGGGTCCTAGACCAAGCTCTGTCAGTATCCCGTTAATACCTCCACCGCCGAATAGATAGACGCTTTGTACGTTGCCCCGTATTCCCTGTGAGAAGACGTCTTCCTTCAGAATCTCCATCAATACGCCGGAGGCGATAATAACCGGGAGGAAAGAGATCGCTCGCATAAGACCTCTTCCCCTAAATTTGTTTTTCAGCAGCACCGATACGAACAGGCTGTACACGAGAATGAGCGGCACGCCATAAAGGATATTGATAAAAGAGTCTGCTGCTTTGCGGATAAATTCAGGATCCTTGAATATGGCATACCGGAAATTGTCGAGTCCGATGAAGGTACCCTTCAGTCCCTCTGGCGTCATCTCCAGATTCTGAAAAGAATACTTGAAAGATGTCAGCAGAGGATCCGCAAAGAAGACAATAAATCCAATGATCCACGGGAGCACGAATAGGAATCCGTATAGTTGTTTTTTTCTCGTATAAGGCATCGCTTTCAGACTGCGGATCATACGTATCCTCCTTATTGCAGTAAATAACCATTCGCTTCTATATAATCCTGACCAACGGTCACTGATTTGTCTGTGTAGTTGATCAGAACCGACTTACCGTTCCCATATGTCGTGCGGTATACCCCTTTTGCTATTCGATCATGATGGCTAATCACTTGCCCTCGGACAGGCATGAGTGCCTTGTTGATTTGCTCGAATTGCTTGCGTACGTCGTCTTGCCATTGATGAAATTCTGCGCTGAACAAGTCGTCATCGTCTGTGCCCTTCAGCTTGTTGCCATCCTCGCCGATAAATCGGTACGAGGGATAGGTACCCGTCTCGATCAGCTTGAGTACATATTGTTCAGGATTGCTAGACAAATTAATCGGCTCAGAGAACGCTGGGATCAACCCGCTGACAGCCATGCTGTAAAAAGGAATGGATCCGTCTTCGCTGTCAAAATCGCTTGCAGACAGTGGCACATCGGTTACGCTTTCTGCGAAAGGGAATGCATAGGCATCCGCGTGATCAAACATAATTCCTCCTATTTGGGAAGATGCTGCTTGGAGCCCCTCCTTCCACAGTTGACCGGTGCTGTTCTTGGCTAACATGTCGCGTCTGAAGTCTGAATATAGGGTAGAACCGATGCTTTGCATCGCAATTCTTTTCACGCCATTTTTGGCTGCCGAAGCACTGAATCGTTCCAACGCTTGCTTCACGGATTCCGGCTTAAGCAGGTACCAAGGCTCCACCGATGTATTCTTCACACCAGTGCTAGTGCTGTACTTATACATGAGCGCAGGTGCCCTTGTAATGCTTTTGCTAACATCAAAGAATTTGTAGAACCCATTTCCACCTTTGTAATAAAAGACAGGATCGATGGCAGGGTAGAAAGCTATGTTTTTCTGCTCCAAATCCTTTAGCAGAGACTTGAAGCCCTGATTACCGCCTAGCTTACTCTCTGCGTCCACACTCACCGGAATTTTATCCTTCATGCCACCGCTTAACCAACCTTCGTAGCGGATATGCAGGTTATCCATACCGTTATCCTTTAATTGATTGGCTGCGGTGCGAACGTCGTTAAAGGAGGTAAGCGGTTCTACAGTTTGGTAAGGAATTCCAAGAAAGGTAGTGCGTTTTTTGATGCCTCCCAGGAAATCCACCAGCAATGGGATTTGATCCGTCTGTGGGTTAATACCCTTTAAATCTGTTGAAGACATTGGCTTCACGCCTTGATCTTCCACCAAATACTTCCGATAGCGTTCCGCCATGCCCGAGTAATCCGCTTTGGCGCCGCTCAGGAAATAGTATCTGAGTTCCAAAGGCTGATGTCCCGCATCCGATGCGGAAGCTCTAACAACCTGCTTCTCATTAGGACTGCCTTCCATCAATACATTGGTTTCAAATTCCGTCATATTTAAATAACTGAACACCGAATTGTATGGATTGTTCTTACCGCTGACCTCAGCCGTGATGCCGGCTTGGTAAGCTCCTTGATGAATGACGGCGAGAAAAGCGCTGTCCTTATTCTTTAGACCGAATACGGGCAGGCGGATATCTTCTTTTACATTCGTCTGCTCGGTCGTGGAGAGTGCCTGGTCTCTACCGTATACACGCTCGTTGTAGCTCTTGTATAAGGTCTTGTTATTATTAAAGTTAATTAATGCTCCGCTGCCGTCAGGTACGAACAAATACCCGTTATCCTTTAGGCTGCCTGCACCGAAGAAAGGTAGCAAACTGAGATTCACAATACGAAACTTATCCCGCTGCTCTATTCGTTCCGTGTCAATCGTCGCTACCAAAGCATCATCTCGCAGTGTATACCGTAATGGGATCGAGAGTCCTGCTTTCTTAAAATCGTAGATAACTTCAACCCCCCCCTGAATTTGCTTCCAGGTGAAGGTTTTCTCCTGAACACTCCCGACAAAGCTGTTAAGCTGAAATGGTTTATTAAGCTGATCGATGTAGTCGACCAGCAACTGGGCATTGAGATCCATCTTTTTAACACCCTTGGCCATCGTGTCATTAGCCCGATCCTCCGGATTGCTTCGCCAGACGAAGCCGGAGGACAAATCGGTTACCGCAACCTCAGCCGTTTCCGAATTGAAGTCGAGTGCAAGCTTACTATTCTGCGCTGTACGCACGAAGCCCGCTGTGACAGCTGATCTGGATGGCTCAGCGACCGGAGCAGACTCCTGATCTGTCTGCTTAGATAGGCTTGATTCGCCATATAGCGTATGGGAAGAGGTTAGGGCGAGAGCGCAAACCGTAAGGACGGTCACCAATAACCTTAATTTCATACTGTGCCCTTCCTCTCTAATATCTTTGAGCAGCCTTCATTCATTTGATTAAAGACGGAACAAGACTTCGTTATAGATTGTCGTCACAAAGACGTATGCCTGTTGAAACAAGGTGTAGAATAAGATAACCAAAAATACAATGATTGCCATTGCAGCAAGCGTAAGCGCAATCGATTGCAGGTTTCTGACAAAACCGTAATCATGAACGGTCAACAGACCAATCAACATCAGCACGCTGCTCCATAGAATCGCCAAAACCGTTATGTAATGAAGAAAGACGCCTTCTTCCACCAGCATGATATTACTAAGCAAAGTAGTGACGATGAGCGAGATGACATAAGGCATGATGGCATAAGCACTGACGATCATGATGTGGGAGGCTTTCCCCTCTCCATCCATCCAGGTTGCGACCACCCAGTTACTAAGCACCCACAGTGCATAAAGCGCAATCGTCTTGGACGCAACCAGCCAAACATTCAGCTCATCCAGGTTATTCATATTGAATGCGTAACCTGTGTTTTGCCTTTCAAATATGGAGGAGAGGAAGAAAACAAGCACGATCACAGCGACTGCAAACAATGAACCTTTTCCTTCTTCCTTGACAGCGTAGAAGCTATCGAAAGGATGAAACAGAGTGTTAAAGGGATTCAATTTGCTTCCTTGCTTAGCGGGATTCAACTTGATGCCTCGCCGATATAGGGTCGCGATATTCACATCCGCTTCCTCCTTCCTCTATGGGTATACACCAAGCGGAACGCTCGGTAACTATACAAACCAACGACTGACGCAGCGAGGAGAGACATCACAAGCGGCAAATTCATACGTACCGCTGCGATGCGCATTTGTGAAAAGTTATTGGAAAATCCCGCTCTGTCGGCTCCCTGCTTATAGTAATAAAGCGCGCTCTCGTAATCACCATTCTTTTCTAATGATTTGGCAATCCCAACATTAGCTATATCGCTGTGCATATTCCGCTTCGCTACATTTCGCCAGATGCTCGCTGCTTCTTCGTACAGACCCTGGTTGTAGAGAATGACCGCCTTACGAACCTGACGGCCGTATTCAGTCAAGGCGAATTGAGTGATGTTTCGTTTGCCGGAATCCAGCACCAGAATGGAATCGTTCAGAAAAGCGACGGCATTTGGTTGAAGAAACGTCCCTTGCTGGTTCCCGAGCGCGCCAAATACCGCAAGGAGATTGCCATCCTGATCATATTCGAAGACACGACCGCGAGTCCGGTCCAGACCAGCAATGATGCCATCGCGATCGACCGCAAGATCAACGAAAGCTGTATCCTGCTTAACGGATTTCTTCATGGGAATTTCCTTATCTCCAAAATCCAGCGCTCCCTTTTTCCCTACCAATACATTGTTGCCGAGTGGGTTTAACTTCTTGATCTCTTCCCTTGAATTCTCAGAGACAATCGTCGTCGTGTAAACGAATCCATCGGGTCCAAGGTCCATGTTCGAGTATTCAATCGGCAGCAATTTGGCCATGGAGTCCCTTTGGTCCTTCGTCAACATGCTTTTCCAGAACTTTTCCAGAACAACCGCCGGTGTGACCTCCACTTTGTTACTTCCAAAATATCCAGTAAATTGTCCCGTGCTGTCGAATTGCATGAGCCCAAAGAATTGTCCCTCTGACAACACATAGATGCGCCCTGCTTCATCAGCCGAAACCTTGATAGGTTTGAACTTGAACTCCTTGGGGATCAGCGGATGACTTGGTTTCTCAATCACGAGCTGTACCTGTTTGCTGCTATTAACAAGAAGTACCCGCCCATTCCCTTTATCAGCAATAACGAGGAGACCGTCTGCCCCCATGAATATACCGCTAGGACCAGACAAGGCGGTCTCCTTTCCGTTCCACATCAGCTTGTCGATAATGTCCACCTTCTGAAACTGATCATTCAGTTTTACAATCCTGTTGTTGCCTGTATCAGCAACGTAGACGAATCCTTTGCTGTCTACAAATAAATCCTGCGGATCATTGAAAGAACCGACGCCGCTGTCAAGACCCGAGTACACGCCACTAGGCAAATAGCTGTTGGGCGCAGCTTTTGCATGGTCCCACTCATCGTAAACATAAGCTTGATAAGGACCTTCCGCATAGGTTCGGACAGGATTCAGAGCTAGTAAGAGACATGCAGCAACTGCGGCTATAAAGTTCCTCATTTTCATAGCTCCTCCTGTCATTTGATCCCGGCGAACGTCATGGTTTCCACAACTTTGCGCTGGAGCAATACGAATAACAAAATCGGCGGCAGCATGAGCATGACTGTAGCAGCAGAACCCGGTCCCATTCTCACAATCGAATTCTCTTGGGCAATTTGTTCAAAAGCCGTTCGCACCATCTTCAGCGATTCGCTAAAAACGAGATCAGACTGCGTGTAGTTCCACATTTGGTTAAACTGGAAGAGGATCACGGTCATAATGGCCGGCAAAGCATTCGGCAGAATAATCGTAAAAAAAGTCCGAAACTCGCTCGAGCCATCGATGCGCGCAGCTTCCAGGATTTGATCAGGAATCTGTTCAATAAACTGCTTCATTAGGAAGAGCCCCAGTGATGACCCCACCCAAGGAAAGATTAAAGCCCAGTACGTATTCACCAAGTTCAACTTCGTCATAAGAATAAAAAGCGGCATAAACGTAACGGAAGGAACGAACATTAACGCCATGACAATGGCCGCAAACAGCGGCTTTTTTCCGGGAAAACCGTGCTTAGCCAGCGGATAAGCAGCCATTGATGCGAACAACACATGGCCTAATGTTCCCAGCATTGTCACGAACAATGTATTAAACATGTATCGGGATAATGGTACCCATAAGCTGGAGACGAGCTGAAACAAATCCTTATAGCTGTCGAGCGTCGGTCTCACAACGATGAATCGAGGCGGAAATTGCAGCAGCTCATCAATCGGCTTCAACGAGTTGACCAGTGCATAGACCAATGGGAGCATCGAGACGCAAGCAAGCAAGCCGATCAATCCATACACCATCATGTTGCCAATCATGGAACGGCGCGCCTTGTCGCCTGTTTTACTTTTTAAATTGATCACCAATGTAGATCCTCCTTTCAATCATTGTTGTTACGTGCCCACTTTACCCAGCAATTTCGTAGCAAGCCGGTTTGAAAGCACCATCATAAGGAACAGGACGACAGCGATAGCCGATGCATAGCCCATTTCGTAACGGATGGAACCGTAATCCATCAGGTGGGTAACCATCGTCTCTGCTTTATATTCCGTACTTGGAAACCCGGCTAAATTAATCGACACGTCCCCGACGCTGAATGCCGTAATAATCTGCATCACGACACCGAACACAAGCTGCGGGATCATGGACGGAAGCGTAATATACCAAAGCTCTTGAAATCGATTCTTGATTCCGTCCATCATGCCAGCTTCGTACAAGCTTCTATCGATCGTCTGCAATCCAGCTATGAAAGCAAGGAAGCTGATCCCAAGACTCATCCACAGCTGAATAAACATAAGCACCGCTATCATATACTTAGGATCCAGGAGCCAAGCGATCGGGTCGTTGATAAACCCATATTTAATCAAGAACGAGTTCACATACCCATACTCATCAGGACTAAAGATCAGAAACCACATCGGATACACAGAGGCACCAGCAATAGCTGGCAAATAGAAAATTGTCGTGGCAACAGATCTCATTGTTCTGGACATGTCATTGATCATCCAAGCCACCAGGAAACTAAGAAAATAGCCGATAGGTCCGGTAACAAAAGCGAATAAGAGTGTATTTTTTACAGCAATGATGAAGACATCGTCGTCCAGAAACATCCGAATGTAGTTGTACCATCCAATAAATCTCGGAGGTTCAATCATATTGAAGTAAGTGAAGCCAAGAGCCATCGACAGAATAACAGGAAGAATCGTGAACAAGATGAAAAAGATCATATACGGCAACATCAGCAGATAGCTTTCTCTATGTTTCTTAAAAGTCGTCGTCAGGTTCATCTTCATGATTTCACTCCAAACTCGAAACGCTTACGTTTAATTTCTTCATTGATTTGTTTATTCCAATAGTAGAGGCTTTCCCGCTCATTCTCCCACTCCAAAATGACTCTTCGGAATGCGTTGTCAATATTGCGTGAAGTAAAGTAACTTCCGGGCAGTTCGGGAATTTCTTCGACTTGCTTCCATTGTTCGGATAGTAGAGCCTGCTCCTTCGTACTCCAGTTCGTTAAGCGCAAGGCTTCCTGATTGGCTGGTGTTCTGCGCTCGAACATCCCGGTTTCATTCTCCAGTTCCCTGGAGAAGCTGCCTTGAATGTCCGCTCTGTTCCACCACTTCATGAAGGCCCACGCCGCTTCTTGATCCTTGGCAGTTTTGAGTATGATACCTGACGTTCCAGTCGCTCCGGACGTATGCTTAATGGTGCCATCTGGCTGCTTCATACCTGGAATCTCCATCATTTTCCACTGGCCCGCTATTTCCGGGGCCGCTACCTTGAGCTGGTTATACAGCTTGTAAGAAGAGACGAGCAGCGGCATTTCTCCGGTTCGGAATCGGAAGAAATCATTCTTGTAGAGCGGATAATTGTAAAGCTTATAGAAATCCGTCCATTGCTTGAAAGCTTGGTAGGCTGCAGGTTGATCAAAATTGGTTCCGTCGTGCGCTGCGTTGTATACGCTAACCCCATTTTGCATCAGTAAGCTGGGGAACAGATTCAACATGCCAATACCACGGTCCTTGAGCTGCTGAGCATCCAGGTTCTCATAGGGAAGTCCGACCTGCAGATTGTTATTTTGCAGCTTTGGAGCGATCTTTAGCAGTTCCTCCCAGGTTTGAGGCGGGTTCAGACCGAGATCTTTCAATATATCCTTGCGGTAAAACATCATGAAGAAATCCTGCTCATCGGGAATTGCATAGGTGTGTCCCTGGTATTCATAAGGCACAAATGCTGCCCTCATGTATTGTTTTTGGACATCATTGAAGCCAGTGAGCGTATCCAGCGGACTTAACGCCCCGCGGATGGCCAAATCCATCGCTTCGCCCCTTCTGGTGAACAAGTTGATGTCAGGTCCTTGATTGGCCATCGTCGCAACGACCAGCGATTTTTTGACCAGATTCAAATTAACGTGTATACCTGTTTCTGGTGTAAAAGATTCATCGATCAGTCGCTTGACAACATACGCTTGATCTCTGCCAAGACCGACCCATACATTAATCGTGTGATCGCTGCTGCCACTCTCGTCTTGACCGATGTTGTCATAATTTTCAAAGAATGATCCTGCGAATGCTCTGATTTCATGGATGCTTTTTTGCAACAGGGTAGCCTCAGCCTTAGGCCGCTCAGCGTCTGCCCCGGCTGCATAGAGGTAATCCAGCTCTAGCGGCTGATATCTCACTTCCAGCATCCAGTCGGCCAACGCCGTCGAATTGTTCTTCAAACTTTCAAGTCGGACCGGAATCTGATCCGGACGATCCTGAAAGCTCGCCATTTGACTCAGCAGCACTTTCAATGCCCGGGAACCCGAATTTTGCTGCCCAGTTAGCTTCTCGAGCAAATCGGACTGCAACTTCATTTCTTTTTGTAGCGCTTCCAAAGTAGGCAATAAATCAGGAATGCTTTTTTGAAGCTCGTAATCCCGGTAAGCATCAGGCTTTCCGCCAGTAATCATCAATATTTTGCGATACAAACTGTTTAGCTCGTAGACGATGTTCTGGACCTTAGTCAGCGATGGAGCCAAATCACCGAGCGTCACTTCCATCTTGAGTTCATGAACGCCTTTCGTCAGATGGAATAAGTAGGGCTTACCGGTCTCTTCGCCTAACTCCTTCACTGCCCAATCCAACAGATAAGGGAACCGGACGTTCTCCATTTCACGGAAAGGAATGGAACCGTCAAGGTAAATGTTCCGGGAGACGAACGCTCCTTTCAGCTTCTGCTGATGGTACCGCAGACCGATTTTGTACCATCCATCTTCAGGAACATCCACCTTCCATGAAACCCATTGGCCCGTCATGTCCCAACCCTCTCCGCCAACCGTGTTCATTTTAAGTTTGGTCGGATGATAAGGCGTTGTCAGCGGGCTCGTGCGATCGGTTGTCGGGAATATGCTTGATTCCGATTTCAAATAGGTTTGCTCCGCTTGAATGGTGGCGGTAATTTCATGTAAAGACTGAGTGTTGACCGCCTCAGCGCCTTGACTAGCACGGTATTGTTCATAGGTTTGGGGCATTTGCACCTTTTGCAGCGCCATGTAGTCGAGCACAGCGCCTTCTCTTGTGCTTTCAAGTCGCAGTAGATGCTTCCCCGCCTTCAAATCAAGCTGCAATGGCGCTGCGGCAAGGTTATCTGGATTCTCAATCTTCGTATTCAGCCAAATGCCGGCTTCCGTTTGCTTGGGCCGCAGGTCGTTGCCGTTATTGGTTTTCAGCGGTCCCTCCTCATCACGCCATGCACGACTCAGCTTCAGAGGCGTATCATTCGACGTAAGCGTTTTGCCATCAAGCGTCATTTGAAATTCCACGTCTTGACCACTGCCTTCAATTGGGAAATAACCTGCCATTAACTCGAATGTATTGTCCTCAGGCACCGAGAATTCCCATGCAGCGGCACCGCCTTCCTTCCATTCCAGTACGTCCTTGCGACCCTTCCATTCAGGAAGAATACGAACTGCGGCTCCGCTGTCCTTCAGATAGTCCTTCGCAGAAATGAGAATCCCTCCCTCCGGTCTTGGAGCATCCGTGTAGGCATATGTTTTCGCTGACGTTGGCGCTTGCTCCGCATAGGAAAGAATCGCAGCAGTTGGAACCAGCAGCAACGCCATTGTGATAATAACCGTAAATCCAATCCATCTTCTATTCACCGTAGACCCCCATGAATGCGACATCTTGATTTCTTTATGGAAAGCGTTTGCATTTCGAATATATCAAAAAAGGCCTTAGACTAATTTCAAAATGCTCAGTTTATCATTTGCAATATTCTAAGGTTTGGCTTTATGGGTGACATACACATTGATGCTTGACACTACGCTGCCATCCTGACTGATTGCTTTGATCTCGGCGTCCCCATCTTTCACGCCAGTTACCTCAGCACCAGCTGATGTGGCTTTCACTGTTGCAACTGAAGTATCGCTGGACTCCCACTTCAATGTCTGCAGGGAACTTAACGGTATAACTGATGCTTCGATTTGCTCTGTGCCTCCAACAGGAAGATTAAGTATGCCTTTGTTAAATGCAATCCGCAGCGGCTTCCGGCCGTTCGGATCTTCATCGCGCCATATCGTCCGCAGCGGATACACATCAGCATGATTCAAGATGATCGTACCGTCGGTCGCCTCCAGTTCCAGACCATTGCTTGTAGGATCAGGGAAAATGATCGAAGAAATCACGGCCTCGCCATCGCCAGCAAACACTTCAACGCTGGATTCGTCTACATAGATACGAAGCTTGATCTTGTTGTCCTTCAACGGAAACGGAGCCGACATTTTCTCCGCGAATCCTTTCTCGAACGAGGTAATCCCGGATTCCGCCCGGTCTAATGAAAGCTGTGAGGTTTTGGCATCATAGTGAATAACGGTCTCCTGCTTACTTCCCTTTCTTAGCTTCAAATTGAAAGCAGCATCCATTTGCACGGTAATTTCACTATCCAGCTCGTAGGAAGTGCCCTTCATTCCCGCAAATGGATTACCCGCTCCTGGTGTCAATTGCTTCTTCGATACGATCGTCGGCTTGCCTCGTAAAGCATCTAGTTCTTTGACCGGCAATTGGACCATGCGCAAGCCCTGTCCTGGAATATCTCTAAGCTTCAGCTCACGGTTGATGGACATATTGCCCTTCCATTGACCGGTAGGCATGGCGAACGGATAGCGCCAATTGGACATCCACCCCACCCAGATTCTGCGTCCGTCTTCAAGCGGAATATCCGAATAGGATACCGCAGCGTAGAAATCCTTACCGTAATCCGTCCACAGCGCATCTGATGGCTTATTGTCGTTCTTGAATGTTTTTCCGTCGAAGGAACCGACGAAATATTGAGCGGTTGAACCCTTTGTCGAGTCGTTGCTGCCTATGCTGACGGTAAGTACCCACTTTTTCTTGTTGGTACCTTCAACAGGCAGCTCGAATAAATCAGGACACTCCCAGACTGCTGCATGAGAACCTTGATCCTGACCGAATTCGCCTGTCATCTCCCAACTTTTCAGATCTGGTGACGTATAGAAGCGTACTCGGTTATCTACGGAAACGATCATCACCCAAGAGTGGGTCGGCTCGTACCAACGTACTTTCGGGTCTCTGAAATCCTTCAGACCCGGATTCGGAATAACCGGATTGCCCGCATATTTGGTCCAAGTCCTTCCCTTATCCGAACTGTAGGCAATGCTCTGCGACTGCGACAGGGGGCCGTTTTTAAAATGGGTGAATATCGCTACCAAACCTGACTTTCCGCCAAAAAATCCACTCGTATCCTTCTCGTCTACAACCGTGCTGCCGGACCAAATGTCACCCAGAGAGTCGCGAGTAATCGCAACAGGAAGGTGCTCCCAATGAATCAGATCTTTACTTACAGCATGCCCCCATTGACCACTATTTTGATAGAACTGGTGATATTCACCCTCAAAATAGACCATCCCATTCGGATCGCTCATGTTGCCCGATACAGGGGATAAATGATACTGCGGACGAAATTTTTCTGTGTAATAATTGGGAATACTGTTGTAGTTAATCGTCATACCAGAATTCGATACTTCTTTGACTTGCGGTTTCGTCAGCATGAATGCCAATCCGACTCCAACGAGCACCACTGCTGCCGATCCGGCGGAAATGAATACAAATTTCTTCCTCATACGCCCTCCATTATCTTCCTTATATTTGGTACGGCTATTGTAAGCGATCCCATTCATAGAAAGATTTCAAAATGCTCGTGTACTGACTTTCAATTTCTTTACAACTTTTATAGGCATCCTAGAGGCTTTCACTCCTCATATTTAGGTGATATCAAGAATGGCTTGCGCAATAAAACACACAAAAAACCAGCAACCTCAAGCTCAAAGGTTTGCTGGTTTCTCTTATGAAAATAAATTACAAAGAAAGTTCTGCAGCATCGGTCGAAAACCGACAAAGCCTTTGTGCTTGCGGAATTTGGCATATTGCTCCCCAAACTCCGGCGAACTCAGATCCAGCCAGCCGACCACCCCGGCAATGCTGTCATACTTTTCATATAGTGACAGCATGAATTCAGTCTCTTCCAGCGTGGGCGCAGCTTGCACGACAATCGTACGTTCGAAGCCATAACCTGCCAGAATTTCATGCAGCTGCTCCGGCATATAGTCCGCATATAAAATTCCCTGTTCCGGAGTCAGCCAACCGTAGTCTCCACGCGCTGTTTGCCAATAATGCTGATGCGCATCGATTCTCATACTTCACCCCAACAGTATATCCGTGTAGTAATAGTAAGGACCAGGTGATGTTGTGTCTTTAAGTGCAACCGGCAAGATATACACCTCAAGAGGAGAGCCATCTCTGAAAGCTTCCACTTCCATTAAATGAGTTCCGGCTGATAAAGTTAACTCCACCGATTGTTGATCAGGGGCACGATGATACGCCGGCATGAATTCCAACGTTTCTTTGCACGCAATCACAATCTGTCCGTTCAACTTCAGCGTAACGGGACTATTCGCAGCTGCAATGAGTCGAAGCTTGCGTTCGATCGGGTTGGTGAGTATCGTTTGTGCCCGGTACATACCGTCTGCCATCAAACCAACAGAATTTAACCCAAGAACCTTCTCCCATTCCACTCGATTCCCTGGGACATAAATCTCTTTTCCCACGCTGCTTTCTGGTCCCCAGACGATCCATTTGGATGAGCTGACTAATGTGAAAGGTACTTTCTGAACGGCCCATACCGCATGGTCATGAGTTCGCGTCCAGCGAAAAGCTAGCTCATGCCATGCAGCTTCAACCGCTCCAGCCAGAATTTCCGTATCCCACCGGAAGGATTCGTTTGGCAGCAGGCTAATCTCAAGCGTTTTCGGTCCCTCCCATCCTGAAGGCAGCTCCAATGCAATGTTTCCATACAATGGAGTAAGTGAACGGTTCGTCAGTGTAAACTGCAGTGCCTTCCTTTGACTCGCTCCGATGGCTGGGCCATCAAGTCCGAAATCGATTTCTAACTCGGCTTCCGGACAGCTTTGCGTTCCCTGCGGCAGCAAGTAAAGATTGGACGTTACCTTTCTCTCCCAAAGCTCCCTTATCGTTTCATCCGCTTCTCCCTCAGCCACCGATCGGTTCCAAGAAGTAGGAAGGTCGGGATGCACCAAAATCCCCGTATCCCAAGCGGCAAGAATCTGTTTGCCCATGCGGATCGTGCGGCGGGTCAGCTCATCCAAGTTCTTAGGTGCTGGGAATCCTTTGATTGGAGGACTGACAACGACTCGGTCACCAACCGGCTTCACCCATTTGTCAGGCAAGCCTTCCGGTCCAAGCAGCATTCCCAATATCGCACCCAGCGTTGCTGCGGTACAATCCGTATCGTAACCGCAGTTGACGGCTTTCAATATGGCGTCTTCAAAATCTTCACCATACAACCATCCGAGGATCGTAAATGCAATATTTTGCGGAGCATCTGTAAAGTTGTCGCTGCCATGGTGCTCCAGAATGAGCATACGCGTTTCTGTCCAGCTCTTCCCTTCCTGATGCCAACGGAGCAGATCTTTCAGCGCTTTGGCGGTGCGGCAATTCTCAGGAATATAGTTCATTCCAATCTCGATCAACCGAGACCGGTCTTTCTCAAAGAAAATAGCGCTTTCCAAAGCAGTAAAAAACATCTCACCATAGACCCCTTCCCCTCCGGCATGGTCTACAATCGCATCACGATACGCATAGTGAGCCGCAGTTTTCGGCGCTCCAGGTGCCACCATTGCCCAAATTTCGGAACGAATTGGTGAGCCCATACAGTTATTGAATGGATTGTTGAACCAACCGGCAACCGGCGGGAGAAGACCTCTACGGAGATTCGTCAGGGCATAACCATATTCATCAAACGGGAAAAAGATATGCTCCAACCATTCTTGCCCAAGCTCGCGGGCAGTCAATCCCGAACCATATTGCTCTAAGGCGTGCAGCCACACCAATTGCAGATCCAAGTCATCGTTCTCTAGTGGACCGTCCGGCAGCTCCGGATAAAAGGTCAATTCAAGCAGCTCTTTCTTACCTTCGACTGGTGCCCCAAGCGTCCCCCCGATATTTTTCCCCAGCCATCCCCCGTATACGATGCGATAGTATTCTTGTTCATTCAAAATACTTGTATGCAATGTGAAAACCTCCGTTGTTTGATATAATGGTGATGACTTTAGTATAGGAGCCGTTCCTTCATAGTGCCATGTACATAGTTTTGTTTTCAAAAGAAAAAACATCGGGGGATGTCATGCCATGCACTACTCTCTTTCTCGATTATCCACGCTGGACGTCAAATAGGCGGACCTTTTTGATGCGAATAACCGCCATTTCTTCGGCCAGCATCACAATCCCTATTACGAGCTAATCGTCATTGCCGACGGAACGGTGCATTTGCAGACTGACGAAACGCGTATGACCTTGCAAGCTGGCGAGTCACTGCTTATGATGCCTTGGGAGACACATTCCGGATGGAATCTCAATGAACGACAGGGCCAATTTTTTTGGGTGCAATTTTCCTGTGATCCCAGCCTTAATGAATTCGTACTGGATCGGGCATCCGAGCTTAATATTGTCCATGCCGAACGGACGGAGCTTAGAACCACAGAAATCCTTCATGAGGATTTACTTGTCGTGCCACGTCAGTTTCGTTCCTTAGAGCGTTATAAGCTTCTCGGCTTGTTTGAAGAGCTAGTGGAGACTATGAAACAACCGCAGGGCTATTTTCGATTTCATGCCACCCTATTGCTTGGCGAAATACTCCGGCTTATGGCGAATAATTTTCTAAAGCAAAGCCATTTGGACACGGCTTTCCCCACTTCTTACCTCACATTCCGCGAGCTAGTCAACCATTTGAACAATTTTTATGAGTCGGACATTTCCAAAGAAACGCTAGAGCGGATACTGGATCGAAAATACGAATATCTGTGTCAGGTGTTTAAAAAATATACGGGAACGAACATCCACAACTACATCCATCAGCTAAGAACCCAACGTGCCAAACACTTGCTGCGCAATACAGCTAAAAGTGTTCAGGAAATTGCCGATGAAGTCGGCTATCCAGATCCTTTTTACTTCAGCAGGATGTTTAAAAAGATCGCAGGTGTCGCACCTCAGCATTATCGGAATAAAGAACCGAAGGGGTAGAAGTGTCGCATGAACTTGACGACTCCAACTACCTCAGCGCAAACGTTGCAGCCCGCATCCAATTGGATGCGGGCTATTGTTTCAAGATTCAAATAAAAGTTTCGATTTGTACTACTGAAATACAACCGTCTCCGTCAAGCCCGTGTTCTGCGTTTTCTCCTGATAGGTGCCTCCAGCGTAATATTTCACCGTTCCTCCGTCGAGCGGATTTTTCGCACTCTCCCATTCCAACATCATTTGGTTAGAAGCACGCGACGGACACCTCGGCTACCTCCAGGCGCCGTTCCTATATATAAATATCCGTTATGGCTCGCAGCCGTAGTTACACCATACAGTGAGCCTTCCGGATCGTGCCAGCTTTCAATAAGCTGCCCTTGCGAACTGAGCTCCACAGCAAGCCCATGCTTCGCTGGTGCGCTTGCACCGCTAAGCAGCGACTCCGGAAATTTGGCCATAATACCGGCCAACCACGGGCTGCGATGCATCTGATCTACAAAAGAAATGCGAGTCGTGAAGATCCCGACCCAGAAATGGCCTTTCTCATCACGTGTAATATTGTCTGGAAAGCCTGCGAGATTGTCCACGAAAATATCAGATGTCCCCTTCTTTGGTCCCTTAAGCCAGTACCTAGTCAACTGATAATGATAGGATTCCGCCACAAGCACAAAATCTTCATCCGCAGACAAGGCAACCCCGTTCGCAAAATAGAGGCCTTCCAGCAGAACTGTTGTCTGTTTGGTCATTGGATCGTACTTCAGCAAACGTCCATGCGGTTTGTTCTCGGCAATTTCTCTGAATGTCACGCGTCCATAATTCGAGGTATCGGAAAAATAAATGGATCCGTCCCGGGCAATATCAAGCTCGTTAGCTAAATAGATCGGCTTGCCGTCCACTTGATCGGCCAATACTTCTATACTCCCGGATGGGTTTATAGACAGCAGTCCCCTCTTGATATCCGTAACGATCAAATCGCCTTTGGCGTCGAATTTAAGCCCATTGGGCGTTCCCTTCGTATTTGCAAACATCAGGGCCTTTTGCGGATTGCCCTCTGCATCGAAAGGAACCTTATAAATCTTCCCGTCCGAATCTCCTGTATATAGTTGACCATCTTTATCGAATGTAATGAATTCCGGAAATTGGGGGGCATCTGTGATTAGCTGAGCAGCGCTAAGTTTGTTGTTCTGTTTCCAAGGTCCCGCTTCCTGAAAAGAGGGAGCCGTCGGCGCTAACCATTTTACTGGTGCGATGGGTGAAGGAATAAGCAAGAAAACGATGACTCCAAGGAGGAGCACCGCAAGCAGCGACAGCCCCAATCTGCGTAATATACGTGGTGAGCCTTTAGGTTGATTCACTCCTTCAATTAATTTAACGGAGCGAACTGGTGTTTTGGACATTCTATGGCGCCTCCTACAGCATGTAAGTGAGATTTTAAATTTGGACTACGATTTTACCGAAATATTGCTTTCCTTCAGCTATGAGCGCGTATGCTTCTCTAATTCGCTCCAAAGGGAATACACGGTCGATGACGGGATGTAAACGATGATGGGCAATTGCTCGATTCATCTTTTCAAAGTGATCCCGGTTCCCGACTTGACTGCCGCGAATCGTTGCGGCTTTCTGCAAGATGCCGGTGACATCGTAATCCGGAATGGTCAAGCCCGATAAGAACCCGACCATACTCAAGGTCCCTCCAATGCGAAGCGCATTTATGGATTTTACCATCGTAGCCGCTCCTCCAACATCCAGAACGTGATCGACGCCGCCAGTCAGTTCTAACGCTGCCTTATCCCAATCGGGAACTTCCGAATAGTTGATCGTTTGCCATGCGCCGAGAGCTTTTGCTCGTTCCAGCTTGGCGTTGCTGCTCGATGTGATGATGGCTCGTGCTCCAGCCATAAGAGCGAATTGAAGCCCGAAGATAGAAACCCCGCCTGTTCCTTGCAGCAGCACGGTATCCCCCGCTTGCAAACCACCGTATTCGATTAGCATGCTCCATGCGGTCAATGCTGCTATCGGCAAGGTGGAGGCCTCCTCATAAGAGAGGTGATCGGGAATATGGACGATTCCGTCTTCATGTAGAACGACGTACTCAGCCGCTACTCCGTTCAGCGGACCTCCCAGACTGTCTTCTAATACCCCCGGTCTTGGGTTGCCGGCAATAAATCGCTGTTGCAAATTACCCGCTACTCGGTGTCCGACCTGAAACCTTGTTACTCCTTGGCCAACGGCTACAATTTCTCCCGCTCCGTCTGATAATGGAATGAAGGGGAATTTGATTTCAATCGGCATTAATCCGTTGAGGATCACTAGATCCCGGTAATTAAGAGAAGCTGCCCTCATGCGGATCAGCACCTCCTGCGGACCCGGCGTTGGTATGTCGTGTTCCACCAAGGTCAGTTCCTCAAAGCCGAAGCCATTTGTCAGTTGTATTGCTTTCATCGAATTGTCCTCCCTGCAAGATCAGATTGATTACTTGTATTCTTATAATTATTATTATTGCCGGATCCTCCGCGTGGACGAAGCATGCCTCCAACAAGTCGAAGACCTTGCTTGCGTGTCATGAATCGCGATAACTGCGCCCCGATATAATTCTGCACACCCGGAACGACGTATATTTTCCCTTCCTTTAACGCACGAAGTGCAACCTCTACGACTCTTTCCGGCGTATCTTTCTTTCCGACAGAGGCTTCTTCCGTTCCTACAACATTAAAGAAGCTGGTGTCCGTCGAACCGGGACAAAGTGCGAAGAATTTGATACCGCGGTCGCGGTTTTCCCACCATAACGCTTGCGTAAACGACAGGACGAAAGCTTTCGTCGCCCCATATACTGCCATAAAGGGAAGCGGTTGAAATCCGGCGGTTGAAGCCACATTAATAACTGCTCCTGAGTTTTTGCGCAACATGTTTGGCAAGAACAAGTGCGTCATATCTACAACAGCAGCGACATTGAGCATAACTTCTTCATGTTGACGCTCACCTGACACTTGCTCGAACAAACCATGTGTAGCAAAGCCTGCATTATTGATTAGCAGTTCGATATCCACTTTCAAAAGTTCACATTGCCGATATAACTCGCTGGGTGCGCCCTCTTTCGACAGATCCATAGAGATAACCTCGGCTTTGATGCCATACTTCTTTCTAAGCTCATCTGCCAGGCTCTCAAGCTTACTCGTTGATCTAGCCACGAGTACCAAGTGGCTGCCTTGTTTGGCCAGTTGTCTAGCGAATTGCTCTCCAATACCGGAAGAAGCTCCCGTGACAAGCGCCCATTTCCCTTGAATTGTCATAACTCTACTCTCCTTTTAGTTACTACGTTATAATTTAGAAACAATGTTACCAGTTAGTCAGAAGTACTCCCCAATTCCCAAGGGAAGTTAAGAATCGACATACCTTTTAGGTAACAGTGTTTCATTTGAGATTCATTGTAACCTGCCTTTTTGGGAAAGTCAACATGCGCTTTTCCCACATTCTCGGTCTCATTGACATCTCTCTAACAACTGTTTAGAATTTCTGGTAAGAGAGTCAGAAACTTTGTTTCCTGACAAAAACACGATAACCTAAGGTGATGAGTATGAGCGACCAAAATATCCCTTCCAATACGAACACACGAATATTGAAAACCTACAAAGAAGCTCGCTTGCAAAATAATGAAAATCTCCGCAAGCTGGTTGTTGATGTGGCGGCAACGCTCTTGCAAGAAGAGGGCCCGGAAGCCGTTACGGTACGTAGAGTAGCCCAGGAAATGGATTGCTCTACAAAAATTATTTATAGCTTGTTTGTCAATAAAGAGGGTTTGGCACAGCAGTTGTACTTGGAAGGTTGTAAGCTTCTCGCTAACGAGTTCGAGGGGACGCCGCAGACGAATGATCCCGTACAGCACTTACTGAATTTAGGCGAAGCCTTTTGGCAATTCGGGCAGCATTACTCCGGTTATTATAAGTTGATGTTCGGAGGAGCCTTTGCCGATTTCAAACCGGATGAAGAAAGCATGCATGGCACTTTAACAGCCATGAGGCAATTTGTAATGGCGATTAGCAAAGCGCAAGAGCAAGGACTGATTCCAGCCCATTATGATGCCGAATCTGTTGTGCGTATATGCTGGGCCTCGCTCCACGGCGCTATTCATCTGTACATGGGTGGGCACTTGGGAGATGTACAAGCAGCCTATACGGTATATAAGCAGACGTTATCTTTGATTGTCAGCTCATTGCTGCCGGATCATAGCACCTAAAATGACAAAAGACTGAAATCACTAAAAAACGGAGCCGCGTATACGACGCGTTCTCCGTTTTTTGAGTTTTCCTATACCAAGCTTACTTAGTTACATTCGCCTGAAGAAGCAGTGATTGAACCGAGTTCCTTGACCAAGTTTCGTAAATTGCGGTTAAAGGACCATAACCTGTTAGATCTGAAATTCTAACTTAAAGCATTTTATTAATTCCCTCGCAGCGGACCGTCCATGTCCCATCCTGTGGAAATCCTGGTGCGGCCGTATCGTCCTCCCCCAACCAACCGCCTGCCATCATGGCAACAGCCGTCAATAAGCCACCATTGCCGGGCAGATAGATCGGCAGCCTGCTGGTCTGAAAGTTATGGCCGTTCGGCAAATAGGTATTCTTCGTCTGATCGATCAGGAGAAGATCGACGGCAAGCTCGCCTTCTCCAAGCCTTGCTGCCGTCATCGCCATCATCGGATAGTCCCAGCCCCACGTATCCTTCCAATGCCAGACTCGGATGACTTCCTTCAGTGTTCGCCGCATGGTTTCCGTATCTGTCATCAAACCGGGCAAGATGCCAAACGGAGCAAGCATCGTCGGATGGTCGTCGATTCCAGCCAAGCTGCTGAACGTATCGGGAGCCGTTTCGGCTGCTACATACAGACCGTCGGATACGGGAAGCGGAGACAGGTGTTCCAGCACGCGATCCCATTTTTCTACACGTGTTAAGCCGAGCCTTTCCCTCCAACGGATCGCCGTGTATAAGCCGAAAGCCCAGTAAGCAAGCTCAAAGGTCGGATTCATCGTAACGGCCTGATCATAGATCTCTTGCGCTGGTGCAAGCGGTGGTCCCAAAACATAACGCTTACCCTCGTCATCCCATTCTGCAAAGGAAGCCATAAACTCCGCACTTTGGAATACGATATCTTGATATCTTTCCAGCGTATCACGGTTGTTTCGTACAGAGTAAAGTAATTCAGCAAAGTAGATCGGGTGCGGCTGCTGCCAAATGAGAAACGGCTCGATAAAGCAGGGCGCATTGATGCCCTCCTCCGTTACGCACTTTGGCCAGCGAGCTCCCTCATACCCTTGAGAATGAGCCAACTCCTGCGCTTTGTGGAGAATTGTATGATACCAGCCCAAGTTATTCTCCAACAGCTCAGGACGGTTCCATAGCGCAAAATGCACGGAATGCCACCAATGCATCTCGAGATGGAATTTACCGGCCCAGCTGTTCATCGTCAAGCCCGTCTCCTGAGGCGGAAGCGATCCGGACGACTGCACGGCGGTCAAATATTGCGAAAGCACAATCCGCCGTTCAAGCTCACTGGCGCGAACGTCCTGACTCCCGGCCAGTTCTACAGCCCCACCGATGTTCCAAAAAACAGGCCAATGATTCTTAGAACGTGATAAGACATCCTCGAAATCAGGAAGTGTAGCTGCCAGTTCCTCTTTAGAGTAACGAATCACAAACTCTACCTCGTCAATCTCTGAAGTAAGCGTTAAGAGATGAGGGGCCGATGAATCGCATTCGAGTGTGCCATTTGACCACCCGGCGGTGACAAAATAGCCATCCTCATCCAACGATCGTCTTAAACGGACAGAGTGGTCTGTTGATGCCACGATCTCAGTCCGGTGTGCTTCCGGACGGTCCCAAACTGCACCTGACCCGCCGAAGGATGCTGACCCATAGGGAAAGCGCAAGGCCAGTCTTAGCTGACCTGACGACAAGAGACTAGATTTTACCCGGATCGCTAGAGTATCTTCATTCGGATGGCAGCAAGTCAGTACAGAGGCAGTTTCGCCGGATAAAGAGAAGCTGCTGGAGATCACACCTGTCCACAGGTCCAGTGTTTGTTCGATCTCCTGTAAGTTCTCTGGCACTACCGGTTCGCCTGAAGGTAGTGTAAGGTGAAATTGAACCGCTCCCAAATGCAGGCGGTGGGGGTTCATCCGCAGCCATCTGTATTCCTCGCTGGTCTCTTCGCGCGGCATATAGGGAAATCCGACTGATCTCCCATTAAACGTGTTATAGTAAGTTTTCGGAAAATTCTCCACATCGTAGCCCAGTGGATTGGGAGACGTGTGCCAGCCCCAATTGGACTGATGACCAAGCTCAACTCCTCCATTCTCGTAGAGCTCGGGAAATGACTGCAGACCGGTTGCATCAACGGTGAAGGCGTAATTCCCGTTTCCCACCGTTAGTGAGGCAAATTTGTCAAAACCCCTGACAACGGGGTTGTGGCGTCGCACTAATTCTTCTCGATTGATTTTATCCATCTTTTCACATCCCTTGTCGCTAAAATAGGATCGTTAGAGCTCGATAACGCATACCTCGAAAGGCTTCATCACGAATACTCCGTGGAGGACAGCGTCTGTGAGCAGATCACGTCGCGGGATTAGGAAGGTGACCAACCGCTCTTCGTGAGCATAATTCAGCAGAAATGCATATCGTTTATCTGTACTTTCATTCGCGCGAATTGCCAGCTCTACGTCTTCAGGCAGCTCAGCCCATTTCGCTGCCGGGGATATCAAGCCCATAACGTCTATCAGTGCACCTGCCGCTTCTTCGGTAAAGGCACTGCCGTAGTAATAGGCGATCCCTTTACCCCGCATGTTCCGTACAAGAGCCGGTTTGCCCGCATAATAATCAGAGGCATACGAAGCCAAAACTTCAGCGCTGTCCGACGTGACGCGCAGAATGTCTACGAACGCATCTCCCTGAAGGATTTTGCCACCTTCCCAATGTAAATCAGGTGCCTGCTGCACCGGCCCAATCAGCGTAAAGTCCTCCACCTCGATACCGCACAAGTCGGCAAGCGGTCCTGGGAACGGCTGCATATAACACTGGCCCGTCACATCCTTATAGCCGCTTCTGCAACCGAGAATGAGCGTCCCTCCGCTTTCGACGTAGCTTTTCAGTAGCTCAGCAGTTGACTCCGGCATAATGGCCGGATGCGGATAGATGAGTACACGGTAGTTGGCCAAATCCTCCAGCTTTGTAGAAGAACGGATATACTTCGTGTCCGCTGGGATATGGCGGCGCTGCAATGCCTTGAACCATCCGCTAATGCTTTTACCCGTCAATGGTCCGTGCCAAACATCCAATTCTCCGTCCCATTCATTGTCGTAATCCTTCAGGATGGCGACCTCTGCTTGATACGTGGAGCCTAGCAACTGCCCTCCGATGCGCTTTAGCTCGCCGCCGATACGGCCGGCCTCCTCGATGCGGCGATTCGGCCGGTTATGGTAATCGTTTAGACCATGCCAGTAAATCTCCGTTCCCATGGTCGCCGTCCGCCAGCGAAAATAGAGCAGCATGTCCGCGCCGTGTGCAATGGATTGATACGTCCAGAGCCGCATCTGGCCTGGCTTCGGCGATGGCATCTCGATCCGGTTCACCCAACCGCCCGGACCAGCCTGCTGCTCCATGACGATGAAATTGGATGAAACATCACGGGCCGCACTGAGATTCAGGCTCCACTTGCGGTCCAGCAGCGGCCGGTCGCCTTTATCAGGCAAGATGGTGCTGAAGTTCGGATAGGAGTCGTAAGCGAACACATCCAACGTATCGTCCATCATTTGATGGCTGTCCAAGTGACCGAACATGCCGTTCGTCGTGACCCATTGGTTCGGCGCTTTCTCTCGCAGAATATCCGATTGAAGCTTCGCATAGGAGATGACACTATCCGAGAAGAATCGCTTCTCATCGAGCGCTTGATGCGGGTTCGGCGAATTGCTGGGTGTCGGTCTGGTCAAATGAACCTGTGACCAATCGCTATAGGTCTGATTCCAAAACACCGCGCCCCATGCCTGATTCAAGGCGTGCAAATTACCGTACTTCTCCTGCAGCCAGACTCTGAATGCATCGTGATCTGCTTTTGAATAAAAACTGTTAACCTCACAATTCAGTTCATTATCGATCTGCCAGCCAACGACGGCAGGATGGTCTTTGTAATGTTCTGCCATCTGCGTTACGATCCGCGCACAAAGCTCGCGATAGATCGGTGCATTATAGTTGAAATGACGGCGTTGACCATGTTGGTACACGGTTCCGTCCTGTTTAGCATTTAATACCTCCGGGTACTTGGCTGTCAGCCAGGCTGGCGGGGTTGCGGTCGGCGTGCTCATTATGACAAGCAAGCCGTATTGGTGCGCGAGATCGATCGCCCTATCGAACAGATCAAACTCGAAACGCCCCTCCTCCGGTTCGAAGATCGACCAAGCGAATTCGGCCACACGGACGACTGAGAAGCCGAGCTCCTTCATTCGTCTGTAATCTTCTTCCCATAGATTTTCCGGCCATTGCTCCGGGTAGTAGCATACGCCTAGACGAAATTGCTCCGTTCTCCAGTCTCGCCCTTTATGCGCCATCGTTCGTATCCTTCCTCACAATGACTTCCACCCCATACGGATCCAACTGCAGAGTGGTCTCGTACATGCGTCCCGATATCATGCTCTCTCCCGATACGGGAAGGGATATATATTGCTCCGAAGATGTCGTATTTACATACAGGACACTGTCGCCGACATCCCGTGCGGTTACGCCGCGCGGTGTTTCCGGACCTTTTTTAATATAGAGTTCTGCGTAGATCTGGTTCAATAATGCTTGCATAAGATCAATTTGAGCAGGCACAGCTACATAGACCGCTTTCCCTTTTCCGTAGGTATTGACGCTAACCGCGGGCAACTCACCCTCCAGATTGGTGAATGTAGCTAAAACTTCCGCCGTAGAAGGCTCAATAATTTCGTAGTAATCCATTGGAAAATCTAAAATGCGATCATGTATCTTAATTTTCGGTGTTTCACGCCGAATATTCATTTTCTGCTTTTGAAGTCCACCTTCATTCGAATCGGAATAATGATAGACTGGGCGTTCGAACGCGTTAGCGCGAATACCGAACACATCGCTAAGCCTGCCAGGCATCGTCGTGCCGAATACCGTGTTGTGCTCATCCACTTTGGCTGAATAAGCTGTCATAATGACCGTTCCGCCTTTTTCAACAAATGCTCTGATCGTCTGAGCAGAAGCCTCGTCCATGATACAGTGGCCAGGAACTAGCAAAAGCTTATAATCCTTCTCGATATGGCGCAGGTTAACGATGTTACAGTCCACATTATCCTCGCCAAGCGCTAGAAACGTCTGCATCATTTGCTCGAGATACGTCGTTTTGTAATATCCTTTTTGATTTTCGGACACTTTAAACGATTCAAAGGAATAAGCAAGCGCAATTTCAGGCTTTGGCAGATAAGGCAATCCGATCGATTTCAGCTTCTCCATTTCATGTGCGAATTGACGGAATTCATCCAATTTTCTTCCAGGCAGACCGTCATGATCCAGCAGCCCAAATAGATACTGTTCTTCTCCGCCCAACATCGATCTCCATGTCCAAGCGCATATCGCTTCCGAGCGGAATAACAAGGATAAATACGCATACATGCGAAGAACACCTTTCGGAGGCGCATAGGCACCGAAGGAACCCGTTTGGAATTCCAGACACCAAATCGGCTCATCTTTTTCACTAATTCGGTGGATCATTGTAAGACAAGCGCCGAACAACGCATTGCGGTCTTCTGGATTAACTCCTGGATAGAAGCCGATTCCCGGCAAATCAAAGATTTGGTTGTAGGCTTTCAAATAGTCGAAACCGAGCACAGGATTTTCTCCCCAGTGGTTCGTCGTTTCCCGTGCATCTGGAGCATACTTCCGAACAATATCACTTAAGCCTTGAAGATAGGTTAACTGCTCGTCGGAAAAGAACCTCCGCATATCCAGCATTCTTTCTGGTGCTCCGTTTATATCCCCAGCAACCGGAAACTCCGCATCCTCGAAGCTGTTAAGCTTACGTGACCATCTTTGTGCAGCCCAGGCAATATTCAATTCCTCCACGCTGCCGTACTTGTCCTTCAACCACTGCCTATATCTCTGGCACGCTTCTTCCGAGAATGTCGGGATGCCGCTGCCTACCTCATTGCACAAACCGAAAGCATGTAGAGCCGAATGTCCCGCATACCGCTTGGTCAACGTCTCGGCAAATCGGTATGCGTATTCTTGAAATACAGGGTTTCCTACATCTTCCATATAACGGTGCACCGCCAAGAGCGGACTCCGATTCCGGTCGGCGAGCTGGATGACCGGATATTTTTTGTGCAGCCAAGTCGGTGCTGGACGAGTTGCAATATCGAGAACCACTTTGAACCCTGCTTCTGCGAATAGGTCCATGACCTCATCGAACCATGCGAAATTGTAGTTGCCCTCCGAAGGTTCGAAGCTGTCCCAGCATAGATGCCCGAGACGTACGAGATTGAATCCCGACTCCTTCATCAATTGGATATCCACCGGCCATCGTTCGCGTGGCCAATCATGGGGATGGTAATTTGTTCCTACATAAATCATTTTATTCACCTCTATAATAGTGATAAATCTCTCTGCTACATAAGAGAAGGGAGCCGCTTGTTGACCCAGCAGCTCCCTTCCTTTTCACTGCAATTACTGGCAGACTATTTCTTCACCTTCGCATACCAATCTCTGGCACGCTTTGTGACCTCTTCACCGCCTGATTTATACCACTTGTCTACGAATTCATCGAATTTGCTGATCGGATACTGCCCAAGAATAATCTTAGTTGCATATTCCACATATAGCGTACGATTGTTGATGTCGGCGAAGCCATCATAGACACTTGTTGGCATACCGTCACCAGCAATGGTTTTGACGTATTTCTGAGCTTCCGTGATATTACGGATACCTTGATCCACGGCCCATTTTCTATCCTCCGACGACGTGTTTTTATATAGCTCTGCTGAGAAATCTGCGGTAGCTACAAAAAGATATGGGTTAATGGCAAGATTCTCTTGTGTACTTTTGTCTTCCGGAAGCTTAGTTGCTTTACCGTCCTTCATCGCATAGTGCATGCCCTCTACACCAAGGAAAAGTGTATTCCAATTCTTCTTGTCATACATGTTGTTCAACAACTTCAAAGTCGCCATGAGCTTCTTCTGATCCTTGTTATTCTTCACAACCCAGACCGGGGGCTGCATCTTCTTCAAGGTATAGAAGCCTTTGAAGCCTGGAACCTCTGGAATAGGAAGGACGGAGTAATCACCTTTCACGCCTTTATTTTTATTAATATTTTCTAAGCGCTCGAAGACTGTCTCTTCCCAGTGGAAGTAATTCCCGACGAGGTTAGAGTCATTCTTACCTTCCCACTTCGCCTTATTGTTCAAGAGTGATTCCTTATCCATTAATCCGTCTTTATACAGCTTGGCGATGAACTCCAAAGAAGCTTTCATATTTGGGGTAACCGCAGAGTAAGTCAGCTTGCCATCGTACACATCCCAATCTGGCTTGCCTTCGAACATGGCTACACCGTACATCGCGAATAAATGATCCATCCAAGCTGCTGCCTCCCGGCCGCCGGTTGGGATCTCATCCTTTTGCCCGTTGCCGTTCGGATCCTTATCCCGGAAAGCCTCAAGAACCTTCACGTAATCCTCTTGTGTCTTCGGCATTTGCAGCCCCAACTTGTCGAGCCAATCTTTACGAATCAAACCAGCTTCTCTGCCATAGTCCAGCACACCAGGAATATAATAAATTTTCCCTTGTCCGGTAGGATCGTTCGCTTTGACCACGTCCCATACTTCCTTCGGAATGACCTGCATGACATTCGGTGCGTACTTCGGCAATAGGTCCGTCAAATCGACGATTGCACCGTTTTTAGCTAAGCTGTCTTCGATGCCCTGCAGAGGTGTGAACAAGTCTGGCATTTCATTTGCAGCAATCTTCAGATTCAACTGGTTCAGGTAGTTGGTGCCTCCGTTCCATTCCACATACGGTTGAATGACGCCAACGCCAAGCTTTTCCTTATAAAAATCATATAACTTGCTACCCTTGGTAATCGGTTTAAAGCCCGTATTGGTATTCCACACTTCAAGATCAACGATTTCCTCTACCTTAGGAGCAGCGCTCTGTCCTGGAGCAGGAGATGGAGAAGCAGCGGATTTGTCCGTATTGCTGCTGCAGCCTGTGAAGACTGTTGCCGCAAGTGCACCTGTTAGTGCTAGTACTCCTAATTTTTTGATAGCCATGCCATGTTTCCCCCTTGAAATCGACATTATATGTTTTAGGCTCATTATGCCTTAAAACCAGAACGAAATTACCCTTTAACAGAGCCGATCATGGCTCCTTTGACGAAATACCTTTGCAAGAACGGATAAACAGCAATGATCGGAATGATGGCGAAGATAACGGTTGCCGACCTTAACGTTCGTTCGTTAAAATTAAACTCAACCATTGAAGCAGTACCCGGCATAATAATATTATCATCCGTGATAAACTGGCGGATCTTCATCTGTAACGGGAACCAGTCCGTATTTTGGAGAAATAATAATGGCGTCTGAAACTGGTTCCAAATGACCACCGCGTAGAATAGTGCTAGTGTAGCAAGAACTGCCTTGGACAACGGAAGGACGAATTGGAATAGCATTCGAAAGTAACCGCAGCCTTCGATCAAAGCCGCTTCCTCGAGTTCCTTTGAGAACTCCTTGAAAAAGCTCCTCATGATGATCAGATTAAATGGGTTCAGAATATGAGGAACGATCAAAATCAACGGATTATCATACAAGCCAATTCCTCGTACAGTAAGGAAATAAGGAATGATCGGAGCCTTGAAAATCATCGCGATGACCACACCAACCATGATCACGGAGCCCCAGCGGAACTCCGGCTTCGAAAGCGGATAAGCGAGCAAGGCTGTAATGAATAGAGCCAAAGCCGTACCAATCACGGTTGAACCTAGTGTGAGGAAGAATGACTTCCACAAATCAGGACGGTCAATAATATAGCCCCAAGAATCCAATGTGAACTCCTTCGGCCAGATAGACACCAGGTTTTGCACAACAGCACTTTTTGAACTAAAAGAAATGGAGAGTACGGACAGCAGCGGCACAATCGCTATGAACGATAACAGCAGAAGAAGGGTCGTGATGCCTGCTACGAAAGCTTTTTCTCCTCTGGATTCAAACATATCTACCACACCCCCCCATCTGAAACTTTTTTCGACAACCGATTAAAGATATAGACCAGAATAAAACCGATAACCGACTGGAACAAACCAACTGCGGTAGCAAAGCTATATTGTGCCTGTTGGATACCTGTTCGGAACACATACGTATCGAGGATATCCCCTACGCTGTATGTCATTGGTGTCAAGAGATTGAACACTTGATCGAAACCCAAGTCCAAGAAGTTTCCGATTTCCAGTAAAAACAGAACCAGTACCGTAGGCAGAAGCAGTGGAAACGTAATATGACGAATCTGCTTGAATCGAGATGCACCGTCCATCATGGCCGATTCATATAACTGCGGGTCGATGGCGCTGATCGCGGCCATATACACGACGGTTCCCCACCCAGCATCCCGCCAAATGGCAGTCAGCACATAGACCGGTCGGAAGTAAGCGCTGTCTTGCATGGCCAAAATTGGCTCATGCCCGAACCATCCCACGACTACGTTGAACAATCCGCTTAAGGAGAAGACGTCAAACACAATGCCGGACACGATGACCCACGATAAAAAGTGAGGGATGAACAGCGCGGTCTGAATACCTTTCTTTAGCGCAGATTTTCGAATTTCGTTAATCATCAGCGCCAGCAGAATCGGAATCGGAAAAACCAGTACGATTTTCAGAAACCCTAGTATCAACGTATTTCCAAACACACGGACGAAATCCGGATAATCGAGAAGCTTCTCAAAATGCTTAAAGCCAACCCACGGACTATCGATAAACCCTTTGAACACCGAATAATCCTTAAAGGCGATCACCGAGCCTAATAACGGAATGTACTTGAAAATGATGAGAAAAATAATACCTGGAATGGCCATCACATAAAGCGGCCAGAACACCTTCATTTGTTGAACATAGCTTCCTCTCAATTTAACTCCCCCCGCGTCTAGTTGTTGTATTCGCTTACAAGTAGTGTACTCTCCGAGGGGCTGTCGCTCAAAGGGACGTTTTTAAGTTTCGACAGGGTCATTTTATAGATATGACAAAAGTCCTTCCACCTTAGAAACGGCGAAAGGACTTCTCACGGTTAAACACTTGGGGGATTCTTGCGATATTCACTAGGCTTGCAGCCCGTTAGTTTTTCGAACAGCCTGGCAAAGTATTGCGTATCAGAATATCCAACCATTTGGCAGATCTCATACACCTTTAAATCTGTCTTCTCCAACAATTCTTTGGACTTGTTGATCCGCGTCTGGGCGAGAAAGGTCAGATAGGTATCTCCCGTCTTCTGTTTGAAGAGCTGGCTCAAATAATAAGGATTGATAAAGAAACGGGCGGACAGCTCCGCTAAGCTTATCGATTCGGCGTAGTGCTTCGACACGTAGTCCTTGATCTCGGCAATTACATCCTTTTTCTTCGAGATATTATGCGCCAATTTAAAAGCGATAATCCCCTTAATCATTTGAAGCATCCAAGTCTCCATACGCTCCAATGTCCGATACCGCGAGAGCCCATCTAGGATAAGGAGATGGCGTCCCAAAAAGTCATTTTGCTGCACCTGCTCCATGGAAAGTTTTCGAGCACTGGACAAAAGAATGCTTAAGCACTGCAGTTGGAGGTCAACCGGGTTCAACTCTCTCTCCTTCTCCAGCCACTGAAAGATCTCACGAATCGTGCCCACACAAGCCTCTTCATCCATGTTATCAAGGCTGGCTTCCAGTTTGTTAATCATCTCTTCCGGAACGGCTTGCCGCTTACCTGACAGGGTCATGATATCCGGATATGCAATGACGACACCCGCGCCTTTAATAATTTTGTAGCTGAGTGAGTGGCGAGCTTCTTCAAAGGAAACGCTGATTCCCGCGGCATTATCCTTCACTGTACCGATCCCGACTGTGACGGATAGTTTCAACTCGCGAAATAGGGTATCTTTGAGCCGCTGAATGGCACGGACGAAATCCCCATACTTGATCGCTCTATCATGTGTAGCAACGACCGCCACTTGAGCGCCTAGATATCGGAAGCGAAATACCCCTCGATACTCCCCCAACGTGCGATCTATGTGGCGAAATACAGGATCAAGGCCACTTTCCATCAACTCGCCCAGACTGCTTTCAAATTCTAGTAAAGCACACACAAAATGCGTACGATCCATCGGAATACGAGCGGTCTGGAGCAGCTCTTCCGCATGTACCGTTTGGTCACTGCCTCCTTCAATGATGTCCCGTAAAGCGCTTTCCATCATACGGCTATTCACTTCTTGTTTCAGCTCGTCCACCTCTTGGAGCTTAGCTCGTTCCTCTCGTATCACGTCCATGACCTTACAGACACAATCACGAAGTTCCTCTTCTTCCACTGGTTTATTGAGGTAGAATTTAACCCCCAACTGCATGCCTCGCCGCGCATATTCGAAGTCCGCATACCCGCTCAAAATAATAAATTTGGCCTGGCAGCCGTTCTCCTTCAGCATCTGGATCATATCCAGCCCGTCTGCCTGAGGCATCCGTATATCCGTAATGACAATATCCGGCTGACGCTCTTGAATCAGTTTAGCTCCTTCTAAGCCGTTGTAGGCCACTCCGGCAATCTCACA
Source organism: Paenibacillus sp. J22FR5 (assembly GCF_059691975.1). Taxonomy (NCBI): domain Bacteria; kingdom Bacillati; phylum Bacillota; class Bacilli; order Caryophanales; family Paenibacillaceae; genus Paenibacillus; species Paenibacillus sp. J22FR5. Next base: position 50,003 of record NZ_JCAUAN010000025.1, read on the forward strand.
TTCCGGGATATAGCGTCCTATCATTTTTTGGAGACCGTCTACAATCCCTTTCTCGTCATCGACCACAACTACTTTCATCCCAGGCACCTCCCCTTCCAGACTGTCTGACTACAACCATCTCTTAGTATTTGGGGATGAGAATCTCAACCGTCATTCCTTTAACATCGCCCGAACGAACTGTTAATTTATACATGTCCCCGTAATGCAAGGTGATGCGTTCTGCAATATTTTTCAGACCTAATCCTTCACCTTCCGATTTGTCCGTCTCCTCCAGTTTATATTTGTCCGACACCGCATCCTCTAGAACAGTACGCAGTTCTTCCTGCTTGTCGGTAGATATACCAATGCCATCATCCATAATTCGAATCAGAATCCCGCCGTCCGCCGTCCACGTGCCCTCAATTATGATATGCATGCTTCCTTCATAGCCTTTAAAGCCATGAATGATGCTGTTCTCCACAATAGGTTGAAAGACAAGAGGAATAATGCTGCACTGCTGCATCTCTTCAGGCATTCGGACGTCGAGCCGAAAACTATCGTCAAAACGTATATTCTGAAGTTGCAAATAATTAACGGTATAATCGATTTCGTGCTTGATCGAATGCTGTCTGCCATCTTTGCCTAAGGTCAATCGGAACATTCTCGCCAAAATCTTGATCATACCGGCGATCTCTTCTTCCTCCTTCACCAGCGCCTTCATCCGGATCGATTCTAACGTATTGTATAGCATGTGGGGGTTAATCTGATTCTGTAGGGCAAGGAACTTGGCTTTCCGTTGTTTGATTTCCGCGATGTAAACGTCTTCAATAAGTGTTCGAATAACGACAATCATTTTGTTGTAGCTATGAACCAAGCTTCCGATCTCATCATTGACCTGAATACTTTCGATTGGCAAGTATTGCCCCGTTTCCGCATGCTTCATACTGCGGCGCAGCGCTTTAATTGGCTTGGTAATCCTTAAGCTTAATGCGAAGGAAATCAATGTCGTGATGATAAAGCCTAAAATAATTAAAATGATCGTAACGAGCTTAATCCTAGTAATCTTATGCAGCAATTTCTCACGGGGAATCTCCGTTTTAATCACCAGATTTCCCAATTGGGTACTCCCTGAAATGACGATTCGGTCACTATTGCTCACGTCTTTGGTATAATCATTTCCCGCTTCCAGCACTTGCATCCAGGGCACTCGACCGCTGGCGGCATCCGAATGATAGACGGTTTCGCCTGAAAGCTTAGAGATGATTACACTCATGCCATATTTGTCCCGCGTCAAGACAAACTCATGGTTTAACTCCATCAGTGTGAACGGATCCAGGTCGATGAGAAGCACCCCTGCAAATGCCCCTTCGGAGCTGAGTAATACCCGGCCCACCGTAACTAAAGCCCCCTGGCCTTTATCCTCGTAGTAAGATCGGTCATGCAAACCCGTGATGAACAAAGTATCCCCCGAGCTGCGTGCTTGTTTGTACCATGTTTGAGACAACAAGGCGCTCTCATTCACCGTGCTGCTTGTATTCGTATATTGATAGACGCTATTATCCCGACTGATCAGCATGACATTATTAATTTCAGACTTGAGCAAAGCGACCCGCATCAGTACTCGCTGGACCGATAACTTCTGAAGGATGTACTCATTCATGGACATATTTGGTCCTTCTCCAACTTTGGAAATAAGATCATTATCGACGAGTACGGACTTGGTTACTTTGTCATATTCTTTCATGAGTTCATTTAAGGAATTCTCGATCTGAGACGTGTACAGGGCAGCGAACTCCTGTGATGAGTCCTCCAATCCGGCTGCCGATTGACTGTAGATGATGCTGCTAACCACCAGTAACGGAAACGCGCACGCAATGAGGTAGCCTGCCATAAATTTGCTTTGGAGCTTCATATTTTTTATCTTGGTAATGGCATTTTGGATCCATTTGTTGTGTCCCATGTACAACCTTCCTCGGTTTAACGACATTACATATCATTGTACATGCCGTGGTGCATCAACGCTACCGAAGTAGCTTTAGCAATACATGTATGCGATTACAAGATACTATACTTGGCGGAAGCTCATAACTCAAAGGGTCATTTTTAAGTTTTTACAAGGGCAATGTTGGGGATTTTCAAAAAATCATTCATAAGAAGAGGCGGCTGGAAGGGCTTCTAGTTTACCTTAAAAATGACATTGATAGAACTTAAAAACGTCCCATTGAGTAATATTTTTCCAAATTATATAGTTTTGCAAGCGGATACACCATATTATTCCGCCGACCTCATCACGGCCATATTCGGAATCCTGCCTAGAACCGCTTATGCCGGTGCAGGGATTAATGGCATTCTGTATTTTTTTCAGCTGGCGTACGCACTTTCCGAAGCGGTGACATTGGCCCTGTATTAATTGACATTGATCGTTCTATGAACGAACCCGGATATCAAGGCATACAACTTTCGACAGATGAGAATTGGTTTTATCACTCACCGATGTCCTGGCATCCGGATGGAAAACGTGCCATGTGGATTGAGGGACGTAGAGGCTTAGATGATGATTTGCACAAACGGATTCAGAAAGTAAACCTACTTGATTATAAGCCACATAAAACAGTACCGATTATGGAAATGTTCAAGGCGATCATCAAGCAGTTTCTGCGCTTGTTCATTCGAAGCTTTGAACAATTTTAGCTCCCATAGCGGAATGCCATATTGAACAAAACAAAAAGCCCTTCAGCACCTGCCGAAGGATTGATTCTTTTGCATTAATCGTTGTTTTAGTGGTGCAGCATGACTAAATTGTCAGTTTGGATATCGACCCAAAATATCGTACAACTACCTCACGGAATTCCATTGCAGCCCGCGATATGTACCGACTCCTGTGCCATAATAAAGCTATTTCCCGAACCAATTCGCGATTTTCTACTTGGAGATATTTGATATGTTCATGTGAATACCTTGCCGTACTTGGTATGAAAGCAATGCCAATTTCTGCTTCCACAAGAGTCAATAGCCTTGCAGGTTCATCTCCCTCATACACATATTTAGGTACAAATCCAACCGATTTGCATATAGAGTCCACTAGATCGCGAGTACCATAGCCTCTCTTTACACCGACAAACCATTCATCCCTGAGTTCTGTCAAGGATACGCTACTTCGGTCAGCCAACCGATGCCCCTTTGGAACAGCAACAAGGATCGAGTCGATGAACACGATTTGACATTCAATGTCCTCCCCTTGTATAGGAGGTGAGGACAAGCAGAAATCGACCTCTCCTCTATCAAGAAGCGTAACCATTTCCTGCGTGGTCAGCATTTGCACATGAAATTGGATATCGGGCCACTTTTTCCGAAACTCTCGAAGGATATTTGGTAACGTGCTTGCGGTGGTCACCGCCAATTCAAGTATGCCATGTTCTGGACTGGATAAATCGCTAATCTCCTGCTTCCCCTGTTCCAATTCAAACAAGGCCCTTTCTGCACGGCGAAGGAATCTGCTTCCGAACTCATTCAATCGCAGCTTCCTCCCTATTCGATCGAATAGAGGGACCCCTAAATCCTCCTCCAAGCGTTGAATCGTCTTGCTTAGTGACGATTGCGTAACGTGCAGACTTCGTGCAGCTTCGGTCACATGTTCCAATCGAGCTACCGCGAGAAAATATTGCAGTTGAAGAAGTTCCACTTCGCACCCTCCATTCATTCCTTCAAGTCAATGAAATCATAACATAAAATGCGTTGGAATAAATAACCGATTTCAAGTACGATGACATCAATACACTTTGGGGGTGACCAAAAATGAATGCTCGCAGCAGGTGGTTGATGATTTCCGTTGGCCTTGGGATACTATTGAACCCATTAAATTCTTCGATGGTTTCTGTTGCTATTCCAAGGCTGCAAAATGTGTTCCAACTTGACTTTACAGGTGTTTCCTGGATTATTTTTTCTTTCTACATTGCAAGTAGCATCGCTCAACCCGTCATGGGAAAGGCCAGCGATTTATTCGGTCGCAGGAAGATATTTCTTACCGGGCTTGTTGTAGCCTTCGTTGCATCATTATTAGCTCCACTATCGCCAAATTTTGGGTGGCTCATCGTGTTCCGCATTGTGCAATCCATCGGAACAAGCATGATGGTTGCAGTTGGAATGGCCATTGTGCGAATTCATATTACGGAGAAACAAGCGACTGCGCTGTCTGTTTTGTCCATATTCCTATCCGGAGCGGCAGCGATTGGACCCTTTATTGGCGGGGTCATCATTCACTGGTGGGGCTGGCCTGCTATCTTTTTCGTCAATATTCCGTTCGTGGTGGTGAGCTTTCTATTATCTTGGAGGCATATCCCTAAGGACGAACCGTCATCATCCGTTGCACTGGGCATGTCCTTTCGTAAATGGTTTGATTTGATTGATGTTTCAGGGATCCTGCTATTCACAGTGGGTCTGGTTGCCCTGCTCGTTGGATTACTATCAGCAAAAGCATCTGGGCAAATCTCATTAAGCAATGTTATTGTCGGGCTGATAGGCCTCGTGCTACTTGTGGCTTTCGTACGACATGAGTTAAAAGCGAAGTCACCCTTTATTCCTTTGCGCACATTCGCCAAATATCCTGCGATGACTTGGGTTAATGTCGAATTCATGCTCGTTAACGTACTTTATTACTCGCTCTTTTTCGGGCTCCCGTCCTACTTGCAAACGGTACGTCATGTCAGCGAGTTCCATACAGGGATTCTCATGCTAAGCTTAGGCTTGTGCTCGCTCGTTACTTCTCCAATAGCAGGCCGATGGATCGATAAATCAGGACCCAGGCCGGCATTGCTCGTGTCCGGAATACTGATGACATTGGGGTCAGTGTGGATCGTGACATTGAATCAAACTTCACCGGTTATCAGTGTATGTTTGGCTTTAGCTGCATTCGGTATTAGCAACGGGTTGAACAATGTCGGTATGCAAGCGGCCATGTTCAAAAGTTCTCCAAAAGAAATTATAGGTGTAGCATCCGGAATATTTAATACATCAAGATACCTGGGAACCATTCTCTCATCATTGTTGATAGGCATCGTAATGGGAGGTACTTTCAGCTTCGAAGGATTTCGAGTGCTTGGGATTATCCTCACGGTAATTGCATTGTCCTTGGTATTCATGAGTCGGCGGCGCCGGGAGTCAGGGCAATTGCAAGAGTCCGTAAGTTCACCAAGTTCAAATTAGATAAAATACCGGCATTCCTACGCTTTTAGAGTACGTTGGGAGGGAGGTGACCCACATGAATTGGAAAGAGGTAATCGAATCCCGTCCGGTATCGAACCAAATCGCCGAAGATCTTGGTGTCAAGCACGCATGCAAATCATCTGCATCAAAAATAAAGAGAAGTACTGGACTGCCTCACATTGGTCGATCACGACCGAGCATATGACGACGGTGCTGAATCGCATCGTTATCCGTATTTCCTGATACTTTGTATGAAAATACATGGCCTTCCCTATAGCAAAACGAGGCGGCCGATCAGTCCACGGTTGCCTCGTTTTTTTTTAATTGATACCTCTCATCTCAGCAAAGGCCTGATCGTCAAGCAGAACGTCGCCTGCGGCACACGAATCCTCCAGTTGTCTGCTATTTTTGCAGCCGGAAATCGGAAAGACAGGAAACGGATGCGCAAGTAAGTAACCGAGAGATACCTGGGTCATCGTAAGATCCAGCCGTTGAGCGATCGATTCGACACACTTCAGTTTATGCAAATTTTTCTCATTACAAATCTTCCATACGTTTTTATTTTCAGGACTTGGCTCAAGTAGCATTTCGCTTTTGTATCGGCCGCTGAAAAAACCGGATGCCTGTGAATTATAAGGGATCGCAGGCATCCCCGTACGTTCGTGATAGGCAAGCTCATTTTCATCCAACGTCACCGTAGTGGGATCGCTTCCGGGAGAATACGAAGCAAGGCTCCATTTGGTTTGGCTGGCGGCAAACCCTTGCATTCCTTTGCTTACCGAATATTGCTGTGCGGCTTCCATTCGTTCCGACCGCCAATTCGAGCATCCGAAATATCGGATTTTCCCCTGTTGCACCAACGTATTCATCGTATCGATAATGTCTTCGACCGGCCGTTGAGGGTCATCCCGATGCAGCCAGTACAGATCGATATAATCCGTTTGCAAATGGCGGAGGCTCTGTTCCACGTCGTAATTAATGTCTTCCGTGCTTAAGCGTGGCATATGCATCGTCTCCAATTCAGGGTGTGCCCCTTTGGTGGCGAGAACGATACGGCTGCGGTTATTGCGCGACCTCAACCATTGCCCGATAAGCTTTTCGCTGCGGCTTCGCTCGCCTGGCACCCAATCGGAGTATACTTTGGCCGTATCGAGAAAATTTCCTCCCCTGTCCAAAAAACGGTCCATCAGTTCAAAGGAAGTTTCGCTGCTCACGGCTTCGCCGAAATTCGATGTGCCGAGGCAAATGACGGATGGCATTAACTCCGTGTCTGGTAAGTTTCTGTATCTCATATTGACCTCCATATTGTGTAGAGGACAGCCATTTATATAGTTATCTTCTCATCTAACAACATTTCTGGTTACCACCAAGCTCTGTTGCCCTACAGTTTAATAAAACAAATGAACAGCTCCCTTAGTAGCTGATCCTATTTCATATATTGAGCCTCAATACTCAGTGTTTGACTTCTATACATCACTATTACTTCAAAAATCTCTTTTGACTATACCCATCTGCAATAAAGATTAATCTAATTCTCTATAAATAAAATAGTCAAAATCTGCATGTAATCGGGCGCCACTCAAGTCTTGAACGCATAGGCCAACGAAGGTGCCTGTAAAGCGCAGTGGAAACGCGGCATCATCCGAAAGATGGCGGATATTAATTTCAGGGCCTACCGCATGCCAATTTGGTCCCTCAATAGCGTAAGCAAATTGCAGCTTTTCCCGATTAATTGTCGCTTTTAGCCTTATTGGAACAGCTTCGGGAATCGACACTTCGTCCTCAAGCAGCTCGTCATATTGTCCTTGAACTGTCTGGATGATCCCAAGAACCTTGCCCGATTTTTCCTCCCGCGTAATCCGCAAATATACATAATCGTCCGTATCGTAATAAAGGATTAAGCCAGCCATTTGCTGAAAATGCTCCGGCTCAAATTCAAGTTGGGTTTCGGCCTCGAACGTAAACGACTGCTGTCTGCGCGCCACGAGACTTTGTCGATGCCATGAGCTCAGCGACTCCATCCCCCGCAGGCGCAAATACCCTTTTCGTTCCTGCAAGGAGAGCCAACTTGGGTTGGGCGGAATCCGAAGGGTGTTCCACTGCAAACCTAGCTGGGGCTCATCAAAATCATCCTTCTCCGCTTCTGCTTCAAATGGGTAAACCGGAAGTTGGGGAGCTTTTACTTCCACCAATGGACGATTTCCTCCTCCATCCAATCGCAACCAGCCATTAACATCCCAGATACATTTTTGAAGAGCCGTCTCCCTCCCCAACGTACAATAATGCTCTTCAGTAGGTCTCGCGCATAGATGAGCCAAATACCATTCTCCGGTTTGAGTTTCGACCAAGGAACCGTGGCCCGCCTTCTGAAGAAGTAAATCCGGTGCTCCATAGCTTGTCAACATCGGGTTATTGGGATCTATCTCGTACGGACCAAGTATGGAGGCTGAACGTGCCATCGTGACGGCATGCTCGTATTTCGTCCCGCCTTCCGCTGTCATCAAATAGTAGTAGCCATTCCGTTTGTATAAATGCGGACCTTCCGTGAACCCGAGTTCCGTCCCTTGGAAGATAGTGGACACAGGGCCAATTACTTTATTTTCATCGACCGAGTATTCTTGAATCACAATGCCGCCGAACTTATTTCGCCCCTTGCGGAAATCCCAGACCATGTTGAGCAGCCATTTGCGACCGTTGTCGTCATGGAACAAAGAAGGATCGAATCCGCTGCTGTTTAAATACACTGGTTCCGCCCACGGCCCATGAATGTTCGTTGCGGTTACCAAATAATTATGGGTATCCTTGAAAGCCCCTTTTCGAGACTTCACATCTGTGTAGATCAAATAAAATATTCCGTTATCATAACTTAAACAAGGCGCCCAGACTCCGCCCGAATTCACATTTCCTAGCATATCTAGCTGAGAGGTTCGATTTAATGGATGGGTCAGGAGCCTCCAGTTAACTAAATCTCTGGAATGGTGAATCTGGATGCCGGGAAACCACTCAAAGGTGGATGTCGCCAAATAATAATCATCACCGACACGAATGATGGAGGGATCGGGGTTAAAGCCGCGTAATATTGGATTCACAATGGTATTCATCTGAAATCTCCTATATCTCTATCATATTCATAGCCTCTTCTGTTCGCCTAAGTATTACACTTGGAAAAGATCGGGAGCAGCCGTTGGCAGGCTGCTCCCCTTTATCATTAGAGTTTGATTACATATACATCGTAAGGCTGCATCATGATGGAACCTTGCATAATAGAATCTGTGAGCAGATTATGTTGAGGATTCAAAAAGGTAACCTTTCTTTCTTCATGAGCGTAGTTCAGTAAAAAAGCATAACTTTCTTGTTTACCTTCATGCGTACGAATCGCCAGTTCTACATCCTCAGGCAACTCTGCCCATTCCTCGGCCGGAGATAGAAGCGATAACTCGTTAATAAGTGCACCTGCCGCATCTTCAGTGAAGGAGCTTCCGTAGTAATACACTAACCCTTCATTGTAAGAGCACCTTACGAGAGCTGGCTTTCCCTCATAATAATCCGATTTATACGAGGCGAGAACCTCAGCGTTATCCGACGTGGCACGAAGGATATCTACGAAAGAATCCCCCCGATGAACGACACCATTCTGCCAACATATGTCCGGTGCTTGCTGCATCGGACCGATTAGCGTAAAGTCTTCCACCTCGATACCGCATAAGTCGGCAAGCGGTCCTGGAAACGGCTGCATGTAACATTGCCCTGTAACATCTTTATAGCCGCTCCTACAGCCTAACACAAGTTTCCCCCCACCCTCGACGTACCGCTTCAGCAGCTCCGCTGTTGACTCCGGCATAATGGCCGGATGCGGATAAATCAACACTCGGTACTTAGACAAATCGTTCACAGTCGTCGAAGAGCGCACGTACTTGGTGTCAACCGGGATATGGTGGCGCTGTAACGCCTTGTACCACCCGAGAATGCTTTTCCCGGAAAGCGGACCGTGCCAAACATCCAGCTCACCGTCCCACTCGTTGTCGTAGTCCTTCAGTATCGCTATATCAGCTTTAAACGTTGAACCCAGCAACAGGCTGCCGATTTCTTTCAATTCTCCACCAATACTTCGTGCTTCCTCAACACGACGATTTGGTCGGTTATGGTAATCGTTAATACCATGCCAATAAATTTCCGTTCCACTCGTCGCAGTCCTCCAACGAAAATAAAGCAACATATCGGCTCCGTGCGCAATGGATTGATACGTCCAAAGGCGCATCTGTCCCGGTTTGGGTGAAGGCATTTCGATCCGGTTAACCCAACCACCAGGACCGGCTTGTTGCTCCATTACAATAAAATTCGGAGAAATGTCTCGTGCTGCGCTAAGGTTCAGACTCCATTTGCGGTCCAAGAGCGGCCGTTCACCTTTATCCGGTAAAATGGTGCTGAAGTTCGGATACGAGTCGTAAGCGAACACATCCAACGTTTCGTCCATCATCCTGTGGCTGTCCAAATGACCGAACATGCCGTTCGTAGTGACCCATTGATTAGGTGCCTTCTCCCGCAGGATGTCCGCTTGCAGCTTAGCAAAGCTGATAGCACTGTGTGAGAAAAAGCGCTTCTCGTCAAGCGCTTGATGCGGATTTGGCGAATTGCTTGGTGTCGGCCTGGTCAAATAAACCTGCGCCCATTCCGTATAGGTTTGATTCCAGAACACAGTGCCCCATGCTTGATTCAAAGCGTGGAGATTATTGTATTTCTCTTGCAACCACGTCCGGAATGCTTCGTGATCAGCCTCAGCATAAAAGGAATTAACCTCACAGTTGAGTTCATTATCGATCTGCCAACCGATCACCGCTGGATGATCGTTATAGTGCTCCGCCATCTGTGTGACGATCCGTGCACTAAGTTGACGATAAATCGGAGCATTATAATTGTAATGCCGGCGCTGACCATGATGGAGCACAGTGCCGTCCTGCTTTGCGTTCAACACCTCCGGATACTTGGCTGTTAGCCAAGCAGGCGGGGTCGCAGTCGGCGTTCCCAGAATGACGAGAATATCTTGTTTATGTGCGAGGTCAATTGCACGGTCAAACAAGTCGAACTCGAACCGTCCTTCCTCCGGTTCAAAAATCGACCAAGCAAACTCCGCCAAACGTACGATCGAAAAGCCGATCTCTTTCATCCGCCGGTAATCGTCCTCCCACAAACGCTCCGGCCATTGTTCCGGATAATAGCATGCACCAAGACGAAATTGATCCGTTCTCCAGTCGTGCCCTTTGCGTGTCTTCATCGTTTTCTACTCCAATCCTGTAGGTATCATAATCGGATCACTCGTACGGGTCCAAGGAGCCCACTCGGTTCTTGCTGCGCAAATGCCGACAAGAAATCGGGTTGTTCTTTCACCAGCGTATTCGTAACTTCGACAACTAACTTGTTTTTACCCTTATTGATCAGGCCATTGATCTCAACGCGGTAAGGCGGACAGATGCGCACTCCTGCTTCCTCACCGTTTATCCATACTTGTGCGGTTTCATAGACCTCACCCAAGTCTAAAAGAGCCTGGTCTGTAGATTCATTCCATTCAAACTCCGTCTCATAACGGAAGGTGCCTGTAAATCGAGGCAAATAATCAGGCCTACTCATATTCGTTAAATTAGCCAGTCCTCCCCATTCTTTAAAATGTGGATAATGTTCAGCCTCAGAAGTGGATACGATCCATTCGCCTTTCAGTTCAAGTTCCGACCCAGCAATATACGATGACAACGCATCATAACCTTCAAGGGCAGTACCATGAAGCAATACGATGGACTCATACGGATGAAGAACAACCTCCACCACATTCGCACCGTTCTCCCGAGTTACATGTAAACTAGTCAACCGATTCAAGAATGCATCATAGGCATATACATCACCTTGAACAGGCAATGCAATTTTCCTACGAATGGTTTGATGCGAATGTTCGTTAAAGAACATATAAACATCCAAACCGTCATGAACATAGTGGTAGTTTCGAAGATACGGTTCGTGTGCGTCAACGCTTATCTCATAATGTCCGTCTGCAATCAGTTCTTGCGCCAGATCGTCTAAAGCAACAACCTTCACATTCCGGTGTTCGGCAAGGCAAGCTAGTTCGGCGGAAACTTCGGTGCCCTCGCTCGATCGTGTCGGCAGCCCTCCGACAAAGCGAACGGCTAGCCCTTGTTCGGAAAACGCCACCAAACGCCGAATCATCGCTGCCGGAATCGCTTCTGTATAGGGTACGATAAGGCACTGGAAATCTTCATTATTGACATGCAGCTTATTGTTTATCACGCTTGCTGCATCCAGAAGAATATCGATTGGAAGCACATCGCAGTCGATCTGATGCTGCATCAATTGCTTCACGGGCTTATGAAAATACATCGCTTCCCCGGACCATTCGGCCTCAGCGTGATACACGACGCCCGCAGACGCCACGTGTCTTCCGCCAGAAATCAGGTGACTGATCCGATTCATATATTGATTTAAATGCTTGTAATAGCGGTATTGCGGATTTTTCCCGCCCGCATACATATGCGGCGGACAATCCGGATCCGGAAAAGCTTTCTGGGTAAAGGCATGCGGGACAAAATAATTGACGCCGCGAACTAACATGTGGTCTGTGAGCCATTTCATTAGCTTCAAGCCTTCTGCCCAGCCATAAGCCCCATACACTTCACACATCGTCCGGCCTTGTTTCTTCGGATCGATATGTCCAAGCGATACACCAAGCTTACCGAGGCCATAGTGGAAAAATTCGCTATCCGTATCCCCTCCCGGCTTGCTATAAGACAACTCATCGAAACCGGGGACGATCTGCCACAATACCACATCGAGGCCCGACATGTCTTGTCCCCATAGGGAACGGAAGAAGTGTCCGGCGCCAGAGCCAAGCCTTGCGTGCACGTTGTTGTCTTCGAGGACATGTCCGATGTATGCTACCCCGCGGTTTCTGCACCACTCTCCGATTTGACTGCAAAAGTTGTCCGCGTAAAGCTTGCTGACAATATTCATATAGGCATACCGTACGATATTGGACTGTTCTCCCCCATCCTGCCAGAGAAGATAGAGGTGCTTACGGTAGTCCTCACCCAATGCCTGCTCAAGCAAGGCCAGCATTTCACTGCTCCATGGAAGCGGCACTCCTTGTTTTCCAGGTTTTGAATTGAAGTCAAAAGTTGTCTTATCATTATAAAATCCAGGCTCATCTGAGAAGAACCCGGCAAATGTCTTTCCGAAGTCGGACTTGTAGCGCTCATACACAGCCTCATACACTGTATCGAGCAGAATACGAACGGAATCCCGATCTAGCGGGTTCAAATAATCATCCTGCTGCTGGCTGCCGCCATCCTTATTTTCTGAAATAATAAATACGCGCCAATACCCTTCAGGGATATCCCAATACAGAATACCGTCATTCACAAGATCAGTGATGTCGATACAATCACTTAGTAATGTTCCATTAGATGGATGTCGGCGGACCGCGACAACGGAGATTAGTTTATTCTTTCCACTCGCTTTTTCGGGCTGTGAGATGGTCGGCCTAAGCCCACGCATCAGCAAGGTATCCAGAAGTAGAGACGTTCCTTGAGCAGGACCGATGGTATCGATATAACGTTCACCCAAAAACTTGCGATGAAGCTCTTCCGGAGCCTCCTTTACTTTCCCCGCCGCATGACCAGTCGGAAAATGATCGTCATCGAGAAGCCATACCTTCATGCCGCGATTCCGAGCTTCATCCATAATAATGTCCATATCCGTCCACCATTTCGGTCCTAGAAAATCAGGATGAGGACGAGCTTCGATGCAAACGGCTCCGATGCCAGCTTCATGAACACGGGCAATCTCTTCACGTATCACCTGTTCTTCCTCACCATGCTGCCAAAGAAAAGGTAGGATATAATTTTGTTCTTGACCCTCAAGTACTTCCTTAATGCGATTACTCATTGTAGCCCCCTATTTCAGCTCAGTTTCGATCATTCGATACCTAAGCTTGGATTGAAATATCCGCTCGACTTCCGAAAGAAGCCGAGCGGATATTAACGTTCAACATTTATTTTTTCACTTTGGCATACCATTCTTGCGCGCGTTTCGTAACCTCTCCGCCGCCCGATTTATTCCATTTCTCTACGAATTCATCGAACTTGCTGATTGGGTATTGGCCAGTAATGATTTTACTCGCGTACTCAATATAGAGTGTGCGATTTTGGATATCTGGGAAACCTTCATAGACGCTGGCCGGCATACCATCTCCAGCAATGGTCTTAGCATATTTTTGTGCTTCCTGCATATTGCGGACGGTCTGGTCAATCTCCCACATCGTGTCTGCCGATGCAGTACTCTTGAGGAGATCGGTTGTAAAATCAAGTGTCGCTAGACCTGAAGCTGGATTAAGAATTAGGTTCTCCTGGCTGCTCTTGTCATCCGGAAGTTTGACGGCTTTGCCGTCCTTCATCGTATAGTGCATGCCTTCCACGCCAAGATACAGATCCTTCCAATTTTTCTTGTCGTACATGTTGTTCAGCAGCTTCAAGGTGGCCATCAGCTTCGTCTGGTCTTTGTTGTTCTTGACGACCCATGCCGGAGGCGTCATCCTCTTCCAGGTATAGAAGCCCTTGTAGCCTGGGACTTCCTGTATAGGGAGTGTAGAGAATTGGCCCTTCACACCGCTGTTCTTTTGCAAACTATCCAAATAAAGAGGGAGTTGCTCTACCCAATGGAAGTAGTTACCGGCTTTGTTGGCCCCAACCTTGCCGTCCCACTTGGCTTTGTCGTTCAGAAGCGTTTCCTTATCTATTAATCCGTCTTTATACAGCTTGGCGATGAACTCCAAGGAGGCTTTCATATTAGGTGTTACCGCGGAATAAGTTAGCTTGCCGTCATATATGTCCCAATCCGGATAACCTTCGAACATGGCTACACCGTACATGGCAAACAGATGATCCATCCAGCGAGCCTCTTGACGGCCGCCAGTTGGAAGCTCATCCTTCTGTCCGTTGCCATTGGGATCCTTGTCCCGGAATGCTTCCAGAACTTTTACGTAATCCTCCTGCGTCTTCGGCATCGGCAAACCCAGCTTGTCTAGCCAATCCTGACGGATCATGCCGCCGTATCTTCCGTAGTCCACCATACCGGGGATATAATAGATTCTCCCCTGACCGGTAGGGTCGTTGGCCTTGACGATATCCCAAACTTCCTTCGGAATAGCTTGCAATAAGTTCGGCGCATATTTGGGCAGCAGGTCGGTCAGATCGGCGATAGCGCCGTTTTTGGCCAAGTTATTTTCTATGCCCTGATAAGGCAGAAACAAATCAGGTAATTCGCCGGATGCGATCTTCAGGTTCAACTGGTTTAAGTAGTTGGTGCCTCCGTTCCATTCCACATACGGATTGATGACGCCCACACCCAACTTCTCCTTGTACAATTCATACAGTTTGCTGCCTTTGGTGATCGGTTTATAGCCGATGTTGGTTCCCCAAACTTCAATATCAACATTTTCTTCCGCTTTCGAAGATGCCCCTTGGTTCGGCGCAGCCGATGAAGAACTTGCACCTTCGGAAGAATTCGTTTTGCTAGTACAGCCTGTCACTACTGTAAAAGCAATAGCACTGACTGCTGCAAGTACCCCAAGCTTTTTGATGACCATTCCTTGTTTCCCCCTAATTTTTGAAATCAAATATGTTCTAAGACTCAAAGAGCCGTAAAACCAATGTGAGATTACCCTTTCACAGAACCGAGCATAGCCCCTTTAACGAAGTATTTTTGCAAGAAGGGATATACCGCCACAACAGGAATCATGGCAAAAATAACGGTTGTCGCCCGGAGTGTGCGCTCATTATACGCTAAATTAGCTGTAGAGACGGCTCCCGTAACCAAGATGTTATCATCAGTGATGAATTGCCGAATCTTGATTTGCAGCGGGAATAGATTCGTGTCCTGCAAGAACATCAGCGGATGCTGGAACTGGTTCCATAACACAACACCGTAGAATAAGGCCAAAGTGGCTAGCACAGCCTTGGAAAGCGGAAGTACAAATTGGAACAGCATTCGGAAATATCCGCAGCCCTCTATAAATGCGGCTTCCTCCAACTCCTTGGAAAACTGTTTGAAGAATGTGCGCATAATGATCAAATTAAATGGATTTAGAATATGAGGTACGATTAACACTAATGGGTTATTGTAAAGCCCGATACCTCGTACTGTCAGAAAATAAGGAACAATGGGCGCCTTGAAGATCATCGCAATCACGACACCGATCATAATGACGAGGCCCCAGCGAAACTCCGTTTTCGACAGCGGGTAAGCAAGAAGGGCCGTGACAAGCAGCGCCAGAATTGTACCAATCACCGTTGAGCCCAGCGTCAAGAAGAACGACTTCCATAGGTCGGGACGATACATCATAAAATCCCAGGAAGCCAACGTAAATTCCTTCGGCCAAATTGTGACCAGATTCATATCCACCATCCGTTTAGAACTGAATGAGGTCGAGAGTACGGAAAGCAGCGGAATAATCGCGATAAAGGATACAAGCAGGAGGATGACAGTAACAACTGAACCGAATAATTTTTCCCCTCTGGATTCAAGCATACTTACCATAACCCCCCGTCTGAAACTTTTCTTGACAACTTATTGAAAGTGAATACCAGAATAAATCCAATTAACGATTGGAATAAACCGACGGCTGTCGCGAAGCTATACTGCGCTTGCTGAATGCCTGTCCGGAATACGTACGTATCTAAGATATCCCCTACGCTATACGTCATTGGCGTCTGTAGATTGAATACTTGGTCAAAGCCCAAATCCAAGAAATTACCGATTTCGAGTAATAGCAAAACCAGTACGGTAGGCAGCAGCAGCGGAAATGTAATGTGCCGGATTTGCTTGAACCGAGATGCTCCGTCGATCATCGCTGATTCGTACAACTGAGGGTCAATTGAACTGATGGCTGCCATATAAACAACAGTTCCCCACCCCGCATCTTTCCAGATAGAAGTAAACACATAAACAATACGAAAATAGGAACTTTCCTGCATAACCAAGGTAGGATCATGGTGAAACCACCCGATCACGACGTTAAACAATCCGCTTAGTGAAAACATATCAAATACAATGCCAGATACGATGACCCATGATAGAAAATGTGGCACATATAGAGCCGTTTGAATCCCTTTCTTCAGGGCCGATTTCCGAATTTCATTGATCATGAGCGCCAACAGAACGGGGATTGGAAATACGATCACAATTCGCAGAAAGCCAAGTACCAGCGTATTACTAAATACCCTGATGAAATCTGGATAATGGAACAAGGTTTCGAAATTTTTGAAGCCCACCCAAGGGCTATCAAGAAACCCTTTAAATACAGAATAGTTTTGAAAAGCGATAACGGAACCCGCAAGCGGAATGTACTTAAAAATGATGAGAAAAACTATACCCGGTATGGCCATGATATACAGCGGCCAAAACACCTTCATTCGATGAGATGCAACTACTTTCAATTTATTCCCCTCCTGTATCTGCTTCTTAATTGTTAGATAATGTGATTGGCTTCAGCTCCACCTGACTCCTCCACTTCGATTTGACTCAAGAATACGGGTATCTGTATGTTGACTCAACATTGAAGTTGTACATTCCACCACTGAATCCAGCAAACTACCGTAAAAGAGGCGGATATAGGGATGAATTGTTGGATTTGTGTATAAAAAAATAAGAAGCGGAGAGCTTTTTCGGCTTCTCCGCTTCTTATTTGAATCTTTTTACTCTTTAAATTTGCCAGGTGTAACCCCTTTGATTTTTTTAAAATTACGAATAAAGCTGTTTTCGCTCGCGTATCCGACTTTCTCCGAAATCTCGATTACCTTCAAATTCGTATTCTTGAGTAATTCTTCCGCCTTCTCAATTCGTACATGCGTTATATAATCATATATAGCATTTCCGGTCTCTTGTTTAAAGATACTATTCGCCTGGGACATACTAATGCCTCCTGCCTCAGCTACTTGAGCTACGCCGATATTTTCCGGGTAATTCTCTTGAATATAATCAATCATTTTCCTCAAGTAGTTATCATGTTTCGTTGGCTTTCTTTTCTTCACCTCTTCTGCCAATTTCGTGGCTTCCTCCCAAGCCATTTGATGCAAATCCGCAAATGACAATGTTTGAAGAGAATCCAATGATTCCATCATTTCCTGAAATTGTTCATCTTCCTGGTCTCTGAATTCTGTTATCATTTCCTTAATTAGATTAGAATACCAACGAAAAACGTATGGAGGCTTTGTCATAGCCGTTTCCCAATCGATTCGTATTTTCTCTAAGACGCCGCTTACATATTCCGTTTTGCCTTCTCTAATTCCTTGCACGATCTCATGGATTGTTTCGTTTTTAGAGCCAATGCCCGACGTTTCTGAGTATTGTAAGGCTTGCTCCGGGACATGGAGTTTCTTATAGCCGGCATACAAGCGGTCCATCAGCAAACCTTCTACTTGCTTGTAGCGAATGCTTAGATTGCTGTTGATAGGATGAAGCGGTTCGCCAACACCGACAGATACCGGCATTTTTAACAGCTGGTTCGTGACTTCGATCGCGTAAAGAAGTTTATCATACAGCACTTGCAATTCGATATCTGAGGACAGGGGTTGTACAATGAGAGCACTGCGGTCCTGAGTCAAATCTTCAAACTGCACTCTATAACTCTCGCCAAGAATTTCCTCGAAAATATTGCCCACCGCAAACTTAAGCACTAGCTGGTCATCTTGTTTGTAGGCATTCAGCCAATTGTAATAAGCATCCACTGAGACAATAACTGCGTAAACGGGCAGGTCGGAGCGCCATTCCGAATATAACAATCGCCACTTCCGATCAAATTCCTTGCGGCTTAGCCTTCCGTAAACCATATCCTGAAGAAATTTGGCTTTTAATTCTTTGTTGCTGCCGTGCAAGAAAGTAAGTTGAGTAAGCAGCCTGCCGACATAGGATTCCAATTGAGCCAAGTCAACCTCCATTGCCTCATTCCGATGGTTCTGAACCATTTTGATAATTCGTTCAATGGGTCTAAACGTGATACGGTTAATTTGGAAGATGATTATCATTCCAATCAACATGGTAACAGCGGACACCAAGAAAGTCATGGTTCGAATCCATTTCAATTTCCCAAAAATTTGCTCTTGGGGTACTGCATAAATGTAATTCCATTGCGTTGATATGGAGGTCATCTTGGTTATAAAATATCGGCTAGGATTCGAAATCTCTTTATTGATTTCGCCAACCGAAAACAAAGTTTCTCCTTTCGAGTCTTGAATGATCCGAATTGCTTCATTCCTATTGGATTCAGCAGGAATCATTTGGGAAAATAACTTTGAAGATTTAAGGTTTATCACCAGATAGCCTGTTATTTTATTATCTTCGTATATTCTTCTAATTAATCTTATAACTTCGCCCTGGTCCTTCATTCTTTTAACGAATGTCAAATTATTTGTGTCTTTCTCGGCTAGAGTTAATAGAGAAAGCCAGCTTTTGTCACCGAATGTTTCAATACTGGAATTAAAACCATAAGGCGAACTGCCAACAACATGCCGATTTTTCTCATCATAGATATAGATACTGTCTATTATCGAACTATTTTGAGTCAACGTATCTAGCATTGATACGACCCCAAGTATGGTATCCATACTTCTATGATTGTCATAACGCAAAAAATCAATGGTCAGCGGGTCGAGGACCGCATAAATAGAAGTTGTAATGATATCGGCCATTTTCCTGTCAACATCATCCCGGACGAATGTCAGCACCTGCTGGTGTGGAATCTTGATCTCCTCTAGAAGCGAATATTTAGCAAGACTATACATTACAATTCCTACTATAGCGATAGCCAAGCAAATGACGAGTGTAAGTATGAGAATTAATCTCGTCTTGATATTTGAATAAATCAATTTCGCTTTGAACTTATATATATTCATGCTTTGCTTTCCCCTTATTTCTTCTTTGCAAACCACTCGCGCGCTCGCTTCGTCACTTCGTCTCCGCCACTGCTTTTCCATTTTTGTACGAATTCATCAAATTTTTCAATCGGCCAATCACCGACTATAATTTTCGACATATATTCTTGATAAAGCTTGTGCGATTTGATATCCGGGAAGCCGTCATAGATCGAAACAGGAATTCCATCGCCAGCGATCGTCTTACCGTCTTTTTCCCCAACCATCATCGCGTCAATCATCATCTGAGCTACCTTAGGTTCATATTGATCCTTAAGCGTTTTGGTTATCTGCTCCGTTGTCGTAACCGGGAATAAATCGAATAAGTAAGTCTGGTCCGGACTTAATGGTAACCGTTTTTTCTTGCCATCCTTCACTTCATAATGCTCGCCTTCAATCCCAAAAGTTGCAAAATCACGATTCTCAGGTTTCGCGTAAAACTCCAGAAGCTTCATTGCTTCCACAGCGTTTTTGGATGATTTGGGAATGGCCCACTCCAAATTATTGATTCGCGGCATCGGAGTAAAGCCATTAAACCCTTCTACCTTTGGCACTGCCATACCGACAATATAGGCATTCGGATTAACTTTAGACAAATTCTCGTAGAAGTTTTGATTGAGCGCATTCGGAACATGGTACCAGTTTCCGACCTTGTCTTGCTGGATCTTTGCTTTCCATGTTGGTTCTTTATTCAAGAAAGTTTCATTATCCAGCAACTTTTCTTTGTAAAGTTCGCTGGCAAATTTAATGGCTTCTTTCATGTTCGGCGTTACAGCCGAATATGTAAGATCATTGTTGTATAAATCCCACACCGGGTAGCCTTCTACCACTGCAGTACCATACATCAAGAACAAGTCATCCATCCAACGGCCCAGTTCCCGACCGCTTGTCGGAAACTCGTCCTTGATGCCGTTGCCATTGGGATCTTGATCGCGGAATGCCTTAAGGACGGCAACATATTCGTCCTTCGTTGTCGGAACCTTCATGTTTACCTTGTCTAACCAATCTTTGCGAATCAGTGAACTGTACCTTGGAAACAAATTGACTCTAGGTATGAAATAGATTTTTCCATCTGGAGAGTTGGCTCGTACGCTATCCCATACATCCTGAGGAATTGCATTCCACAAGGTAGGCGCATACTTTGGCAACAGATCATCCAAGGCAAGCAAAGTACCTTGCTTTAGCAGCGTATCTTCAACCCCGTAAGGCAAAAACAAATCCGGAAGTTCATTCGCTGCGATCTTAACGTTTAATCCTTTCGTAAAGGTAGTACCGCCATTCCAAGGCAGCGTTTCTGTTTTGACTGCAATACCTGTCTTCTCAGTAACATATTTGATCTGCTTATCGTCTGGCCCAGGCATTCTCCCATAATCGCTAAACATTAGAATGTTAACGGTCTTAACTTCCTTTTTCTGTTCACTCCCAAAAGCATTTCCAGCTGCAGTGTCACTACTACCCGAACCAGCTCTTGTACATCCTGCCGCTGTTAGGGCAAACAGTACGCCTGCAGTTAACAATGCGATCATTGGCATCCATCTTGATTGTACTGCCATCTCTCTTGCCCCTTTCGTTCATTATTGATTAATTTAAGTGGCGCAAACCATGGAAAATCATATATGACTATATACGCTGTAAAGTCTGGGAAAGATATATCCTCATTATACTCATAAATACAATTTGCGCGATAAGCTTATAGAATCCCGATACCCGGCCGCTCGGCGATTGGTTCAGCCATCGTGAGCATCTTTGCACCTTACTTTGGAGAAAATGCAAAAAAAGCCGGAATTACCGACTTTTTTCGTTACTCTTAATGGAAGTTTAAATCAGCAAATCAGTATTACTTGTTTTTTTTGATTTTTGTCAGTTCTCTATTTAGTGCATATAACAGCTTTTCAGTGAAGTGCTCGGGCGCCATTTCCGCCAACATATCGATCTTAAATCCTTGCGTCATGCCATACGTTGGTTGCGCTCTAAAACTTTCTCCTAAATATTTATTTAAGACCGCTTCCGCATCCTCATTCTCAAAAAGTTCTTTAAACGTGCAACGACTGGAGTAAACATCGTCCGTAAACTGTAATTCCTCGATCTCTTCTCCATCCAAATCAGGCATTTGGAACCAGTTCGTAACTTCGCCGCCTTTTTCCTCTACTGGGGCTTCATAACTTGGATTCGGTTCATCCACCTTATTAAATTTTGCAATATCTACGTATTGAGCATTATCTTCAGTAGCCACTGCACGTATTTCATTCATGCCCTCAGCCAGGGATACATTTTCGAAGATGAAGACTTTATCATCATTTGTTTTAGATTGAAATTCATTTCCATTTACGTATAGCGTTACTTCTTTGCAGTTTGAATACACCTTAACATGAATGCTGTTCTCTGCTCTATCAACATGGCGCTTACTCGTGATATGAACAAATTTATCATTAGACCAATGAGCCTTATACATATAGAAGGCATCCTTCTTGATCTTTCTGTCATAGGAGACAAGTCCCTTGTTGTTTCTTCCTTTGACTCCACCTTCATCTCTGATATTCGCTCCGAAATCAAACATGTTCCATACATAAGTAGCCCAAAGGAAAGGTCTCTCCTCGAAGGTCTTCCAAACCTTCTCATGGAACAGGGCGTGATATTCTTCCGTGTAATCTTTTACCTTTGGATCCGTACTGTGGTATTGGACAATACCTTCTGCCCCGTATTCGGATATACACAACGGCACATCGGGGTTAATGCTGTGAAACTTATCAAGCCAAGGCGCAAAATCCTCAGTCTTACCGTGATACCAACCATAATATTTATTGTAACCAATTACATCCGTCATACGGTTATATTCATCTTCCTCATTGACGAATAAAACATTGGCCATCGTCGTTAGCCGAGTCGGGTCTTCTTTTTTCGTCAAATCATGTAACTCTCTAACGAGTCTTCTGACCTCCGGTCGTTCACCACCGATTTGAATTTCGTTTTGTATCCCCCAGAATACGATGGAAGGATGATTATAGTTCTGTCTGATCAATTCTACCATCTGCTGTTTTGCATTGATCCCTTCCAATTCGTTCTGCGACATAACCGAAATGAAGGGGATTTCAGCCCATACCACCATACCTTCTTTGTCACACAAATCATAAAAATATTGGCTGTGCTGATAATGGGCTAACCGAATGGAAGATGCTCCGATTTCTTGAATGTATGCCATATCTTCGACTTGCTCTTGTTCCGTAATGGCCCAGCCCATATCCTTTCTATCTTGGTGTCTGGATACACCATGCAAAGGCAGATGCTCGCCGTTTAAGAAGAAACCCTTTTCAGGATCAACATGAAAGTATCTTACTCCAAAAGGAATCGATAATTCATCGATCGTGTCATTAAAGCTAATCATTGAAATGTTGGCACTGTACATATACGGATTTTTTCTACCATGCCATAGTGTTGGATTGTCAATGACGCAAGGCAGCTCTTCTGTCTTGGTTTCTCCTGCAGCCAGTATAACTTCCTTAGAGGCATAGGTTACAATTTGATTATCAGCATCGAAAATATCTGCCCAAAGTCTAATTTTTTTCTCTTCATTACTGTCATTTACAAGTCTTGTTCTAATGCTCAGTTGGGCTCTTTCCTTAGATACCTCTTCCTGAACAATATATATGCCCTGTGAACCATAATCCATCAAATCAAAATGAACAGATGACGTAACAACCATTTTCACATCGCGGTAAATCCCCCCGTAGAAGGTAAAGTCCGCTTTCTGAGGATAAACGTCATCCACAACCGTATTGTCAACTTTTACCGCAAGTACATTTTCAGCTCCATGTTTAACGACGTCTGTAATGTCAAACCTGAAGGTGGAGTACCCGCCTTTGTGCTGCCCCATATGCTGACCATTTACGTATACATCAGTAATACTGTTAGATCCATTGAACTCGATAAACACTCTACTTCCCTCGTATGATGGCTCAACCGTAAAAGCCTTTCTGTACCAACACGCACCTTGATAATATTCATAGCCATTTGCTCCATCGATCGCGTTCCATGTATGGGGAATATTCACAGTATGCCAATGATTATCATCGTACAATTCACTTTCAGCTTGTTCTTCGTTCTGCCGAATAAATCGCCAAGCATCATTTATCTCAATACATCTTCTCATTGTGTAGCCACTCTCCCTGCCAAAATTGTAAATTGATATTCTCCGCTTCCCGCATTACATACAATTCGTCCATCTTCATATCGTGCATCCGGGAATTCGCCCGATACTACCTTAAGATCATCTTGATTGCCTGAAATCATGATCGTCGCCGTCGTATTCACCGGCACCTCAAAACGATAGGTTACGCCCTGATTCATTTTTTCCCAGCTCGATTTAATGGTTCCATAGAGGGATTCATACGTTGCAGACGCCTGCGTGAGCGTACCTCCAACTGTTGGCTTCAACATAAAGTGCTTGTAACCAGGGGTCTCCCAAACGGGACGAATTCCCGTTACACCCGCGAAGAGGAAGTCGCAAACAGCGCCATACGAATAGTGATTCAGAGATCCTGACAATTCGCCATCTGGCTTAATTCCTTTCCAACTCTCCCAAATGGTCGTCGCACCGTTGCTAACGGCATACAGCCACGAAGGACACGTATCCTGCTCCAACAACCGGAAAGCGATATCCGCATGTCCGTAATCCGCCAACACCTGAAGGATGAAAGGTGTCGATAGGAAACCAGTATTCAAGTGATAATCCTGTTCTACAACCATCTGGGCCAGCCTGTCGGCGATAGCTTGTTTCTTATCTTCATACGCCAAGTCGAATGCTAACGTACGGACATTAGGTGCCTGCCTGCCTTCCAATATATAGCCGTCATCCTTAATAAAATATTGATTATATACGCGTCTAATTTTCTCATAACGTGCTTGGTACTTGGCTTCTTCCTCAGCCTTCCCCAGCACAGATGCCATTTCAGCCAACAATCGGGTGGAATAGGCATAGTAGGCGGTTGATACATCCGGATGGTTTCCTTTGGTTTTGCTCAAAACTGCCATGAGATCAGCAAACTCAGTGTCAGTTTCAAGCCACTCCCCCCAATGGAACCTTGTATCCCAGATGTAATCAGCGTCAAGTTCCCCGTCCGTATATTGTTGATAAGCAGGCGAATCTTGGTATAGCTCATTCGCATTCTTCGCACAGGCAGCCATGTAATCGACCCATGCCTTCGCTGAATCAAACTGCTTCTCTAAAATAGTCTTGTCTCCATAACAAAGATACATCGTCCATGGAATGATAACAGCCGCATCGCCCCAGCCTGAAGAACCGTCAAGGATACTGGCTGTACCAGGTTTCGGCCTGCGCATGGCCACCATTGGGTTGTTATTTTGCTCCATGAATCTTTCCCATTCCTCTATGCTGTGATGCCCAATAACGGTTGGCACTGTACTGCCGACCGAACCGTCAGCGAATTGTTCCGCCGCAACGTCGGCCATCCACTTTTCAAAGAAAGGGTACACGTTCATGAAATCCGACGCCGTTCTAGAGAATACTTGTGCGTCCCCTGTCCATCCGGCTCTTTCCCGGGTTGGGCAATCGGTAGGCACCTCCATAAAGTTTCCCTTCTGGCTCCATTTGGAGTTAGATACCAACTGGGTAATTAATGGATTCGAACAGGTGAAATCCCCCGTCTCGTCCAAGTCGGAATACACCGCCACAGCAGTAAAATTCTCGGGTATAATCTCTCCTGGATAATTCTTAACGAGTACGTAGCGAAAGCCGAAGATCGAAAACCGCGGACGGTAGCGCTCTTCACCGTTACCAGCCGTAATGTAACGGATCTCTTGGAAATCCTCCAGCGTTCCATGATCCGCCAGATTTTGTAGAGTGAAGTTTCCGTGCTTATCTAAGGCTTCCCCATGGATTAGAACAATCTCAGTCCCTTCGTCGCCTTGAACCTTCATTTCTACCCAACCTGCGATGTTTTGACCCAAATCAAGAATCGTTTCGCCATTTGGCGTTCGTATTACTTTTGGCGTAAATCTTTCTTTCTCTCTTACCGCGACACTCCGAGTAGCAATCAAGTTGTCGAATCCATCGGCTGTGAGCTGGGCAGGCTCCCAGGAGGAATCGTCATAGGAAGGTTGATTCCATCCCTCTATGTTGATTCTGGCATCATAAAGATCTCCAGCTTTCATGTCCGATTTAAGCAAAGGCCCACGGGAAGTCTTAAAGGAGTCGTCACTGCCGATGATCTCGCGGCTTCCATCTTCGTAGTCCAACACGAGTTGCCCCAGAAAAGCTACTTTATAGCCAAAATTGTTCTTTAAACTTGCTCCACCCGTAGCCCCTCTCCACCAACCGTCCCCGAGAATGACACCTAGCGCATTGAAGCCTTCTTGCAAGAATGGCGTTACATCGTAAACTTGGTATTGCAGGCGTTTGTAATAAGAAGTGAAACCGGGCGTGAACAGATGGTCCGTGCCCTCGCTTCCATTCAGATAAAAGCTGTACAACCCCTTCGATGTCAGGCAAGCTCTGGCCGATTTGAGGCCCTTCTTTACGGTGAATTCCTTCCGGATATAAGGAGCCGGCTTGTAGGCGTGAATGTCCACTTCTTTCTCCGGTTCAATCCAACGGGCCTTCCAATCCGAAGCGTTCAGCAATCCAGTTTCAAAGAAAACGGGATCGCTGAAGGATGACTCCCCTTCATGATTACTCCAAACTTTAACTCGCCAATAGATCCGTTCAAGCGATTTTAATTCCGGACCCTCATACAGAATGCCCTGCGATTTGTCCATCTCAACCTTGCCGCTGTCCCAAATCATGTTAGTGAAGCTCTCGTTTGCAGATCCTTGAACTTGATATGCGGTTTGTATGACGTCTCTGCCATCACTCCGAAGTTTCCAACCTAGACGAGGCTTTTGCGTATCCAATCCCAAGGGATTTTCCAGATACTCCGTTCGCAATGATACTACTTTCAACATTTTGGTAACCTCCCAAAGCTAAGATTGATAATTAAAGTCCGGAATCGATCTTTTACGCAGTTCATGTGCCACGTCACATAGTAGGCGTATATTGAAACCAATCGAACGATGCGGGAACCGTACACGATTTGCCGTTCCCTGTTGCGTACAGCCCAAAGTACACACCCGTAAAACCACCGGCCACTTCAGTCGAGAGCAATGAGCACTCGCCGGATCCAAAGGGTTTACGCTCCCCATTCGGGGTAGAGTAATAGAACGAGTATTTAGCTGGCTCCGCTTCCAAACCGAAGATGATGTCTGAGCCTTCAAACTCTTCTTCCAGCTCCACTTTCCAGAGCGACCCGATTCGCCTGCGAAGAATCACTTGGCGGCGTCCTTCTGCTCCACAGGTAAGCGCTATTTCATAATGGAACCGCTCATTCATATAGACCGTAAGCCCAGCTTCTTCGCCTTCATGTACGGGTTCAAATGACATTAGCGTAGAAACGCTGCATCGAAAATGCTGCTGTCTCCGCCCGACAAATGCCGGAGAACCGGTATCATTCAAGGTTACGGCTGAGCCGCGAAGGGTCAACCAGCCCGGTCTTTCTTCCAGAGACCAGTCCTCGTCCCGCGGATTTCTTAAGAAGTTCCACTCCAATTGCAGCCGGTTCGAATTAAAATCATCAACGTCCGTCGAAGGTGACTCATCGGCTACAAGCGGAAGCGTTCCTGCATCCATGTTCTCCGCAATCTTGCCGCCATCCCCGATCACCGGCCATCCGTCCGCGGACCAGGTAACCGGAGCTAGGAACGTCTCGCGTCCTAAATGATGGTGCCGCCCGCTGAAAGGTACGGATACTGGACGAATCCCCAGGAAAACGGCCCACCAGCTCCCATCCTCCAGTTGGACGAGATCCGCATGGCCCGTTGCCTGGATGGAACTGCCCGAACTCCGGTGAGTCAGGATCGGATTGTCAGGATTGCTTTCGAATGGTCCGTATGGCGAATCGCTCCTTGCGATCGTAACCATGTGACCGTACTCGGTCCCTCCCTCTGCAATCATCAAAAAATACTTCCCGTTAATCCGATACAGGTGCGGGCCTTCCGCCGATTTACCACCCGTGCCTTGCCAGATGAGACGTCGTTCAGATAACAGTTTTCCGGACTCCAGGTCGATTTCGGCTTGATATATCCCCTTCGGCTCGTCCCCAAAGAATCCGCCGGTTCCTGTAATATAGACGCGCCCATCTTCATCAAAAAATAGAGATGGATCAACACTCGGCCATTCCGGCCAAATCGGCTCGGACCATGGCCCCTCCGGCTTTTCCGCCCAAACGTAGAAATTGCGAAACATTTTAACATTCGTCGTAATCATATAGAAACGGCCATTATGGAAGCGAATGGTTGGCGCATAAATGCCCATTGAGCTTCTGCAGCCTTCTAGATCCAGTTGGCTTTGGCGGGTTAGGCAATGTCCGATTTGCTTCCAGTGAACGAGATCACGGCTATGGAAGACCGGGACACCTGGAAAATATTCAAACGTACTTGTAACCAGATAAAAATCTGAACCTACCCGACAAACACTCGGGTCGGGATGGAAGCCCGGGATTACCGGGTTTGAATATTGAATAGTTGATTCAGCCATTTTTTTCTTCCTTCCTTTCGTTTAGCACTCCGATCAATCCGTATCCCGTGCTCGTTTACCATTTTCTCTAAGCACAGTTGTCCCTTCTCAAAAACTAAAGGATTTACAATCATCATAAGCTCAATCTAAAGAGCACACTAACACTCAAACGACTTATCTATGCCGTTGTAACGACTTCCCATCTGGAATCAAATATCCGAATAAAAAAACCAGGCCCATTAAAAAATGGAACCCGGTTTTGATCTTTCCTATTTTTTGTTGGCAGCCGCCCAAGCGTCAAGTTGCTTCTGTTTTTCCGCAATGACCTTATCGATACCCGCGGCTTTCAGTTTGGCTCTGAAGTCAGGTAACTTATCGGCCGGGTCGAGTGTTCCTGACTCCAACCCCTTGGCATACTGATCTGTTACATTTTTAAGAGCAATAACCTCATTTTTGACCGGCTCCGAATTGAATGTGAAGCCGAGCGCTTTCGATTTGATTGCTTTTTGATTGGCTTGTGCCGTCAATTTCCACATTTCCTGTAAGTCTGACTTCATCAGATATGCGAGGGATGGATTCGTATATATCCAACTTTGAATCGAATATCCAACCGTCTTCGAATCGGTGCCTGGCGGGTAATCGATCGCATTCTCCGACACCTTCACATAGTGCTTCCCTTCAATGCCGTAAATGAACAAATTGGCAAGATCCTTATCCGTGTACATCAGATTCATGAGCATCATGACGCGTTCAGGGTTAGTAGTGTTAGCGGATATGGTCCACAACCCCCCTTGCGCATTGGAGGTAGTCGAATAAATATTAGGCATTAATGGTGCAAAAACGAGCTCTTTGCCATTCGCTCGGATTTCCGATTCCAAGTTACCAGGTCTAAGGCCGATGAAATAAGAAAATGCCTTGTCTGCTTTCAATAAATCCGAGCCGTTAGCTTGCGTTGTAGCGGCATCCTTGTTGAGATATCCCGCCTTAGCCCAACTATGGACCTTGTTCAAATAATCTTCATACTCTTTGGTCTCAAACAAGTTCACGACCTTTAGACCATTGTCATACCCAGGCAAAACTCCCAAACGGTCCCCCAGTTTATCATACCAAACATATACATCCGACGGCATGGATAACCCGGCTCCGAGCGGAGCGATAGTAGGCTCATTATCCTTAATTGTCTTGTACACTTGATCCAGGTCATCAATCGTCTTGATCGATGCTACATTAATTTTGTACTTTTCCACTAAATCTTTCCGCATAAGAACCCCGGGAACCCCAGTCGTGTAATCCTTATAGACAGGCACGCCATAGGTTTTCCCTTCAATTTTAACGCTGTTTAGATAGGCGGGATCGATCTGTTTTTTGATGCCTTCACCATACTTGTCCAACAGATTGTCGATCGCGACTATTTTTCCAGTCGCCACATCCGGGCTATACCCCGCACCAAATTCAAAGAACAGATCCAGCTTCTCACGGCCAGAAGTCATCAAATTCATTTGTTGCGACCAGGCCCCGATGCTGATGGGCATGATTTTTACCGTTGCGTTGATTTTAGCTTTCGTTATTTTGCTAATCTCATCTTGCACGGCTTGCATATCCTTAGGAACTGCTCCGAATGCCGGCATGGCAATTGCGATTTCATACGGATCTTTCGTTGCATTGTTCGAACTTGCGCTTGCGCTGGAAGCTGGAGCAGCAGTAGAACCATTGCCTCCTTCATTCTTCGAAGACGAACACCCGGCAATCATCCCTGTTACCATAACCGAAACAAGCGACAATGTGGCTAGTTTAGCTTTATTATTCATCGTATGCCCCCCAATAAGTTGTTTGGATTTACACCTTCATCATATCGTTCTTCTTCGTGTACCGACTATCACTCAAACGACTTCAGATTAGTGTTAAAACGACTTATTGAATGTTACTGAATTGACTTCTATACTCCAATGGCCCGATCCCCACATGTTTTTTAAACATCTTTGTAAAATACGAAAAATTGGTATAGCCCAAAGTAGAAGCGATGGCTCCTATCGAGCGGTCCGTCTGGGACAATAACTCCTTCGCCACCTTGACTTTTTCCAGAACAATATAATCAAATAAGTTATGGCCCGTTTCTTTCTTGAACATTCTCGTTAAGTAATCCGGATTCAGGAAAACTTGGTCCGCGATCATCTCGCGAGTCATATCCTGATCTATGTTTTGAGAGATAAAGATTTTGACGACCTGGACAATCTTTTCTGTCTCTTTAACCTCTTCCGCTTGGTTCATCGCTTTGCTCACGGAATGACGAACCCAGGCCATCATGTCCGTTATGGACCGCACGGCCGTCTCCGAAATGCGTCTTGACTCTTCATCTCCGAATAATTGATTGGCTTCAATGCCTCTCAAATTAAGAAATGAAAACACCAATTGTGTAAAATTTTGATTGAATTGATGCAACAATTTGGCATCTATACCTTGACCACTGACTAGGCTCTCTAAAATCGATTCCACTTCATGAATGACTGTATCCGTAGTGCCTGTTTTCATAAGAGACGCAACTACTCCCAATGTGGGCAACTTTGCAGGAGGAATCGTGTTCTCACCATCAAGCTGAAGAAAGACTTGATTCACGAAGGCAACATTGTTTCGATCACGTCTCCGTAATTCCGCAACCATTTCTGTCATCTGATAGGCTTCCACGGATTGTCCAAAATAACAGGAGAGATCACAGTAAAAATATTCGTTGCAAGAATCGATATATTGTTGGCATGCCCTGCTAAGGGGTTCATACTCCCAACTCGTCCCTCGATTTGCGACCAATATGATCAAAAGCTTTCCCCAATCCACTTGAAAGCATATTCCGTTAGCTCGATCGCCGATCAGGATTTCTTCAGCTGAATTTTTAAGAGCGTACTCCAGGATTTTCTCATCTCTTCGGTTTAACCCTTTTTTCCATCTCTGGACCGAAATAAGAATGGGAAGAAAAACCGATTCCTCGGAAATCGGAATATGATGGAGTTCTACTTGATCTCGGATCGCGGCCGGCTGGCTGGGTATGGAATGGTTAATCAGTTCTACCCAGAACCGTTCGATGATAAAGGAATGATGCTTGAGCCATAATTGATGGGACTGGCTGTTTCTTTTAAATTCACTGTTTCTATCTATAACGGCCTGTGCCTTGCGGATGGCGTTTTCCAAATCGACCGCTCGGACAGGCTTGAGCAAGTAATCAATACCCCCTAACTGCAACGCTTCTTTGGCATATTTAAAATCGGCATGACTGGTAAAAAAGATCGTCGCCGTGTTCGGAGAGTACTCTTTCACCCAAGAAAGCAGATCAAAGCCGCTGCCGTTAGGCATTTCAATATCGCACAGCAGAATGTCAATCTTTTCTCTTACGAACAAGTCTTTGGCTTCTCGGATATCGATGGCATTAAGCAATTTGGTGATGCCCAACTTTTGCACATCAATGTCCGATTTCACTCCTTCGATAGCGAGTTCCTCGTCGTCTACAATGAGCAGATGATAATTCATCGGTTTCCCTCCAATCCCGGATTTGTCGGAATAATAATATCGATTATCGCGCCGCGAGCTTCTTTATCGTTATCATATTGAATGGACGCGGCTTGACCGTACATTAAACGTAATCGCCGTTCCACATTCCAGATCCCGGTGTATTCGCCCCGTTCATTCTCCACACTTACGCCTGCCTGCAGCTTTTCAAGCACGTCGCTCTTAAATCCAACTCCTGTATCTCTGATGCTTATTTTCATTCTGGAGCCGCGCTCTTCAATCAGAAATTCAATCTGTACGTCAATGGTCAGAGGCCATGTGACGGCATGTTTAATTGAATTCTCGACAAAAGATTGAATGACTAGCGGAGGAATCGGGACATCCGATAAATAATCCGGCGAATGGACCGTCCACTTCAGTTTTTTCGGAAATCGCATATGCTGGATCTTCAAATAATTCTGAGTATGTTCAAGTTCATTTTTGAGCGGTACGAAAGAAGTATTGCTTCTGAACATATATCGGAAATATTCACTTAAAGACATCGCCATTTCCAAGATCAATTCATAATTCTTAATCTTGGCCAGATTATAAATAATATAAAGGGTATTCAAGAAAAAATGAGGATTGACCTGCAGCTGCAGCCGCTGCAACTCCTCCTTTTGCTTATTCAGCTGCTCCTCGTAGACGTTAATGCGGAGCCGTTCCACCTCGGACATCATGGCATTAAAAGCCCCACCCATCAGTTGAAATTCCCCCGAAGTATTGCTCAGCTCAACCCTGCTGCTCCAGTCTCCTTCCCGGACCTTCTTCATGGTGCGCAGCAACCGATATAAGGGCACCAAAATGGATTGCCTCATGGAATAGAGCCCGATGGGGATAAAGAGGAACGCGGCGATGGTGATGAACCAAATGATGGACTGAAGATACGGCAGCTTGGCCAAAATATATTGATCGGGTATCAATGCAATTAAACTGAAGTCCCCTCGATGAGAAGGAGCTCCAACTACAAGAAATTTCTTTTTAGTGCCTGAAATATAATATTCGTTTACTTTCTGTTGCAGGTCAATCCCATATTCGCTTACTAGTTTTGAATCGGAAATAGGTTCGCCTTGCATATTGGCTAATAAGACCTCTCCCTCTTCTCCAATTTGAAGAGAACGAAGGGGCTTTACTAATTCATCAGTACTAATCAAAGCTCCAAGATAGGTGTCCCCCGAACGCACGATGTCAATGAAGTAATTATCTTGGTTAATCCGGACATATTTCCAAACCTTAGAGGAACTCCCCATCGAAAATTGCTCAGAATGAATATAATCAATCATATAATGTTCAATAATCTCTTTTTCCTTAATGGCAGAAGGGTCATTCTTAGAAATGTTTAAAAAATCTTGCCTGTGAGCCGTATATACAAAAAAAGAACTTATCGGATCGTATAAGTTAATATCATTACTTAACTTGTTAAACAAATATATTTTAGAGCTGTAATACTCTCCATCCGTTGCCGCCTGGCTAAGCGATAACAAATCATAACCGGTACCAGCCACCGTACTCATATAAGAGTCGATGTCGTCTAATTGGGAATCGCTTTGATTCGTGTACAGGTTCAACATATTCTTATAGGAATCCGCAACCTGACCGCGAACGACATGAATCGCATAATAGTTGTTGTATAAGAGCATCCCCACCAGCGGCATCGTCATTATAAGCACGCTGACGATTAACTTGACTCGCAATGGGGCTCGTCTCCAGTACCATACGGGAGTATTCATGTCGTTTCGGCTCCTCTTGTTATCTAAATTTAAATTTCAAATCTATCATAAGCTTATAACAACTGACAACGCCACAACCGTAATAAGTCAGTTGTGGCGTTGCGTATATGGAGAAATCCAGTCAGTGCTTGCTTTATCCTTTTACAGCACCAATCATAATTCCTTTAATAAAGTATTTTTGGAAGAATGGGTACGCCACCAAGATCGGGAGGACCCCAATGACTGCAATGGCCATTTTTACAGCATCTGTAGGCATTTGTTGCATAGCATCGCCTGTATTGTTCGTCATATTGGTAGTTATGAATTGAATATCCTGCATGATTCGATTAAGCAGATTTTGTATACTGAAAAGTTTGGGGTTGGTAATATAGATCATGCCTAGCTGCCAATCATTCCAGTACATGATACATTCAAAGAGACCAATCGTCGCCAATATGGGGGTTGACAGCGGAAGCACGATTGACCAAAAGGTCCTGTATTCTCCGGCTCCGTCTATTTGTGCGGATTCAATTAATGCACCTGGAATCGTCGTCTGAAAGAAGGTTCTCATCAACATAATGTAAAATCCGTTCATCAGGAGCCCTGGTACAATCAAGGACCAAATCGTATTCTTAATATGGAAGATTTGTGTATACACCAAGTAGGAGGGAACCAATCCTCCATTGAATAACATGGTGAAGAAGACGATAAACATAATCAAATTGCGATGCGGGGTCACACTTCTGGATAACGGGTAAGCCAGAAGCGCCGTCATAGCTACCCCTAATACCGTTCCGACTACCGTAACGAAGACTGTCACTCCGTAAGCACGGGCGATATCCCCCCCTCTTTCGTACAAATATTCATACGCAGCCGTACTAAACGTATGGGGGATGAACGAATAACCGTGTGCAATAATATCATTCTGATCCGTTAACGAAGCGGAAACAAGCAGTATGAACGGGAGAATACAAATGACTGTGAATAAGAACATCATAATATGGCTGAACCACGTCAAGCCTCTGCTTTCATTTTTCATGTGTGTCTACCTCCTTAGAACAATGCGTTATCTTTGTTGTATAGTCGCACCATATAGTTGGCAAGCATAACAAGTACAAATCCAACGATAGATTGATATACACCTGCTGCTGTGGACAAGCCAATATCACCATTGCCCGTTAATCCTTTAAATACATACGTATCGATCGTAGCCGTTGTGTTAAATAATGCTCCTGAATTCATAGGAACCTGATAAAATAAGCCGAAATCTGAGTAGAAAATTCTTCCGATACTGAGCAGCGTCAACATGATGATGACTGGTGTTAGAATCGGCAAGGTAATATGGCGGATCTGCTGCAATCGGCTTGCGCCATCGAGTCTCGCAGCTTCATAATACTCTTCGTCAATTCCAAGCAATGCAGCAAAGAAGACAATGCTCGAATAACCAACACTTTTCCAGAAGTGAACCAACGTTAGAATCCAAGGCCAATATTTTTCTTCAGTGTACCAAGAAATGCCGTCTTTTATTCCAAACCAAGGGAGTACCGTGTGGTTCATGAATCCCGTATCCGCACTT
The DNA here is from genome assembly GCF_059691975.1 of Paenibacillus sp. J22FR5. Classification (NCBI taxonomy): domain Bacteria; kingdom Bacillati; phylum Bacillota; class Bacilli; order Caryophanales; family Paenibacillaceae; genus Paenibacillus; species Paenibacillus sp. J22FR5. The sequence continues at coordinate 84,533 of NZ_JCAUAN010000025.1, forward strand.
AGGAGGGCATATACCAAATAGCTGACAATGACCATGGAAATCAGATGCGGCAACGTGATCACGCTTTGATAAAACTTAAGCAATACTTTGTTTTTGATCTCGTTCAACAAGATTGCACAGGCAAAGGACAAAAAGGTTCCAAGAACAATAAACAATAGGTTGTAAAGAATCGTATTTCGGGTAATGATAAAAGCGTCCGATGTCTTAAAGAGATACTCAAAGTTTTTAAATCCAATCCAGTCACTCTCAAGAATGCCTTTAGCAAAATTTATTTTTTTGAAGGCAATTACGATCCCGAGCATCGGGAGATAGTTATTAAACAACAGGTAAAGAAGTCCTGGGGCCATCATGGTCAGAAGTGGCAAATATTTACGGTACCGATTCTCCTTTTTCTTGTACTGGATTCCCACCCGCGGTACAGTCGCCGATACGGCTTTTTCCATCTGAAAATCCCTTCCTTTCCGTTTTATACTCAAATGTCTTACCTTGATCATAATGGATATGTTCTCGTCTATCTAACAATCAAACGACTTCCCATTAACGTTAAAACGACTTCTCGCACGAAAGAAAAGGACTGATCGGGCACGCTCCCGCTCAGTCCTTTGTTTGTCTTAATATGCCGTCCAACCGCCATCGGCCGCAATTACGGTCCCATTAACAAACCTTGAATCTTCGGATGCAAGGAAAAGAGCGACAGCAGCAATCTCAATCGGGTCGACCGCGTCGCGTCGCTGCGTTGCCGCTCCTTCCTGAAACACCTGTATGCCCCCCATGTCGATGTTGCCCATCGAATTCATGATGCTTGTTCTAACGCCGCCTGGGGCGATCGCATTGCAACGAATGCCGGATTTTGCGTACATATAGCCTACATTCTTAGTCAGTCCCACAAGACCGTGCTTCGAAGAGGTGTAAGCAACCCCGCCTTTGCCTCCGGTTATGCCAGCGGCCGAAGCAATATTTACAATTACGCCCGCTCCTTGCCTCAACATGAACGGAAGCGCCTTGCGAATGGCACGCATGGGACCGGTCAAATTGATCGCGAGGACCCGCTCCCACAAATCATCTTCAATGGTTTCGATCAAACGGAAGCCGTCCATGATCCCGGCATTGTTCACGAGAATATCGACACTTCCGAATGCTTCTGAAGCCTTGTCTACCATGACTTGGATGTCATCTTCCTTCATAACGTTTACGGCAACGCCGATGGCCGTGCCTCCGTTTTGGTTAATACCATCGACAACCGCTGAGATGGCGGCCTCATTCAGGTCCGCTACCACGACCTTGGCGCCTTCCTCCGCATACAGTTCCGCAATCGCTTTGCCAACACCTGAGGCAGCTCCTGTTACAATGGCTACTTTATTTTGCAGTTTCATACCCATCTTTCCCTCCTCCTCTTCTTAGATCGCATTTTCTCTAGCGATGTTTCCTAGATGAATGCCGCTAGGCTTAACGGTTCGCTCTTGAGTCGTACGGTCCACCTCAATGAGTCCAAAACGTTTAGAGAACCCAAGCTGCCACTCAAAATTATCCATCAAGGACCAATGCATATAGCCCAAAACCTGCAATCCGTCCGCCATACAATCATGGACACCTTTCAAGGCGCGATCGATAAAAGCAACACGACGTGTATCATCATCCGTTGCGATTCCATTTTCAGTAATCATAATTGGTACTTTCAGATGCTCGCTAACATATCGGACAACAGCTCCAAGCGCCTCCGGATAAAATTCGTTCCCCATTTGTGTCGTCTCTGCGCTTTCCGGCACGGGCAGAATGCCATTAGGCCCATATACCATCCGCGTATAGTTTTGCAACCCGAAGAAATCATCGTCCTTCAAATAAGGAAGGAATTGAAGGAACTCCTCCTGCATTGCATAAGCCGCCTTCTCTTCTCCCCCAGGAGTACTCTGGATGTCGTATAGCGATAGGGTGATTCCGACTTGTGTATGCGGACTAATCTGCCGAATTGCAGCTTTCGCTTCCATATGCGCTTGAAAAATGATGGCCAAGCCCTCATCCGTGCGTGGAGCCAGAAACGAGTGAACCTCGGTTGGAGGCAAACCAAAAGCCTTGCTCAGCTCCCCAAAATATTTTTGCATTTGAGACATCATGTCCATATTCATGCCAACCTGTGCACCTGGTGCCCCCGCTTGGGCTTCGTGACGCTTTATGATTTTTTTGATTCCAATGGAGATATTCGCTTCATTAATCGTACATACATATGGCATCAATTCGCCTAATTCACGCATGACATGTGTACAATATCGTGCAAATCGGGCAGGCGTATCCGCCGACTCCCAACCTCCTAGCCGAATGAGCCATTGCGGAGAGCTGAAATGATGGAGAGTCACAATCGGAGTTATATTATTTTCTCTACACGCAAGTAGAACTTCCCGATAATGTTCAATTTCTGACGCTTCGAATTGCCCCTCCTCCGACTCGATTCGAGCCCATTCAATGGAGAACCTATAGGAATTCAATCCCATATTAGCTATCTCAGTAATATCACTCTTAAAACGGTTATAATGGTCTACTGCGTCGCCTGACGGTTCCTTGAACACCGAGCCCTCCAAGTTTTCCATCAGCCAAAAATCAGAATTCCTATTATTGCCTTCCACCTGATGCGCTGCAGTGGATGCCCCCCATAAAAAACCTTCTGGAAAATGTGCCATGCCTACTCCTCCTCAACTTCGGTTATTAGCTGCCACTCCATTTTATAGCGACGCCTCATGGACAACTAACAATCAAACGACTCATCCATAACGTTCAAACGACTTTTTGCGCCGTTATGCGCGAGGAGGCAAAGAAGAGGCCTCTTCAAGTCGTTCAAGTACTATAATAAAGTCGTTTAAACGTTAGAGAGGGAATACGGAGTACCTTAAGATAAGAGCAAGTAGCCTTAGCCATACCCAGATTCATGCATTCACATCTAATAAGGAGGATTTATAAATGACAGATTTCTCTAGTGTAAAAGACAAAGTCGCAATTGTTACAGGCGCTTCCGATGGTCTTGGTAAGGCAATTGCGATGTGTTATGCGGAAAATGGTATGAAGGTCATTGTGTCCGATATCAATACTGAAAAGGGCTCTAGGGTAGTTGAAGAAATTAAATCTAGAGGTGGAGAGGCGTCTTTCTTTAAGACGGATGTCAGCAAGGAAGAAGAAGTAAGAGGAATGGTTGACTTTGCAGTCGAAGCTTATGGCCGTTTAGACGGTATTGTAAATAATGCGGGTATTAGCGCTGATAATAGGCCAACTCATGAATATTCAACATCCGAATTTGATAAGTTAACGTCTATTGACCTAAAAGGCGTATTCCTGGGTATGAAGTTTGGAATCGAAGCGATTCTTAAGTCTAAAGCATCAGCAGGATTCGTAATCAATGTTGCCTCTTTAGCTGGCTTGTTAGGCAATAGTTCTATGGCTATTTATACTTCGGCCAAGCATGGCGTTGTAGGTCTTACAAAGAGTGCGGCACTCGATTATGCACCTCACAACATTACCGTCAATGCAATTTGTCCGGGGACCATCAAGACTTCAATTTGGGGGAATGCACCTGAAGAAGTTATTCAACAATACGCAAAGTTACTATCTCCGAATGGAAGACTAGGCGATCCAAAGGAAGTTGCACATTTAGCATTATTTTTAGCCTCTGATTTGGCTCGTTACATTAGTGGTTCAGCAATCACAGTCGATGCTGGTTCTAGCGCGGGTAAGCTAACACCTTCTCAATGGTCTCATCCGGAAATATTGGATTAATGTACTCTTTTAATAATCAAGAGTGCTGCTGGCGGGAAAGATCCAAGCGGATACTTTATAGAAACAGGGAACAGTTGCCGGCCTCGGCGATATTCCCGCTGCCGTTTTCTTGTCCAACCGTATAAATCATGCATGCATATTTATGCATAATTTATGTGCTGTAATCAAATAAAAAGCCAGTCAAAACACAAAACTAATGTGTTAGACTGGCTTTTGTTTATTGTCCGTTTACATCCCTGGAGGGTCACTTATAGAACAATAATCGATTGGCAGTTGCATTGCGGAAGCCGGTCGGCGTAAGATTCGTCATCTGCTTGAACAATTTCATGAAATGCTGGCTGTCATGAAAACCGAGCTGCAACGCGATTTCATTGACAGTCATATTCGTGTCGGTTAACAGGAAGGACGCGGCTTCAATCTTCTGCTGCAAAATATACCGTTTGAGCGGTACCCCGGCAATCTTGGAAAAAAGGTGCGATAAATATTTAGCATTGTAGCCGAAGTGCTCCGCAATATGTGACGTCTTAAGCTGTTCACCACGGTTCCACTTGATGTAGTCAACAATGTCGTTATATAGCTGCTGCTGTTTCAACTTTGGCTGAGAGGCTTTCCTGGTTCTAAAAGTTTGATTGCTTAGCTCGCACAGAATACTCGTTACCAAATAGTTATTCAGCGTCGGGTCTTGATAACTTCGAATCGAATCTTGCAGTTGTTTCATCATGACAATGATCTTATCCGCGTTGCTTAATGTGCCCTTGCTTGGAATCGCGATGGATTCGGAGGGGCATTCATAAGCTTCTTCCAATTGTGACATGATCGCCTGTTGTTCTGTCATAAAATGAAGCCAATAAAAACTGCAGTCCGATGCACGATAGCCGTACTGCTTGATCCCAGGAGGCATGAGCATATAATCGCCTTCGTGCAAGACATGCATCTCCTGCTCATCCGCGATATACAAAATCCCCTTGGTCTGCACGAAAAGCTCGTAATCTATCAGCATTCTTCTCATGTGCATCCAATCGGGGGAGGGAGCAACGAACTTACCCGTCATGACCAGCTGCAGCGGCTTCTCTACTTGAAAAGTATGAACCATCAAAGGTTGATCACCACCATTGGCATGAAAAGCTACTTCTAAAGCCGGGCCCCTTCTTCGCATAGGCCCCGATAGTTGCTTTTCTTACCTTTTGACACCTGAATGTGGTGCACTTGTTTTAATGATAACAAGGTATTTACACGATAACAAGCCTGTTGTTACGAAATACACTGTTAACATAGATCTGACTTTTTTACACTAATTCGATCGTTTTGCCATTTACCAACCCGGTCGTTTGAAGGTAATCTGAAGAGTGTATGATGCCGTAATCAAGCTGGTTGCAGAAACAGGAATCAATATGAAGGAGGCATAAATAATGAAAACAATGCTAAACGTAAATCTGCTGGATGGAATATATAAAGCATCGCAGGAGAAGGGGAACGAGTATCTGCTTTATCTGGATATCGACAGGCTTGTTTCACCTTGCTATGAAGCCGTTTCCCAAACCCCGAAGAAGCCGCGCTATGGAGGTTGGGAATCCAGGGGAATTTCCGGTCATTCCATTGGGCACTGGCTGTCGGCCGTTTCCGCGATGTATGCAGTTACTCGAGACGGGAAGCTGCTGGAAAAGCTTGAATATGCGGTAAATGAACTTGCTCATATCCAGTCCTACGATCCGGACGGCTATGTCAGCGGTTTTCCCCGTGAGTGCTTCGATAAGACGTTTGCGGGAGATTTTGAAGTCGCACACTTCAGTCTTGGGGGTCAGTGGGTACCATGGTACAGTATCCACAAGATCTATGCGGGACTAATCGATGCTTATCTTCTGGCCGGGAACGGGAAAGCCCTTGAGGTTGTGATCAAGCTGTCAGACTGGGCGAAGAAGGGCACGGACAAGCTGAATGACGAGCAATTCCAACGGATGCTCATCTGCGAGCACGGCGGCATGAACGAAGCGATGGCCGATCTCTATCTCATAACAGGCAACAAGGACTATTTGGAGCTTGCGATCCGGTTCTGCCATCAGGCTATCCTTGAGCCACTGGCCAGAGGAGTGGATGAGCTTGAGGGCAAACACGCCAACACGCAAATTCCGAAGGTGATCGGGGCAGCCAAGCTTTACGAGATTACCGGGGATGAAACTTATAAAAAAATGGCGCTTTTCTTCTGGAACGAAGTCACGAGAAACCGTTCTTACATCATTGGCGGCAACAGCAACAACGAACATTTCGGACCGGTCAATTCGGAGAAACTCGGTGTCGAGACGCTGGAAACGTGCAACACTTATAACATGTTAAAGCTTAGCGAGCATTTATTCCGTTGGTCCCACGATGCCGAATATATGGATTTCTATGAGAATGCACTGTACAATCACATATTGGCCTCCCAAGATCCGGATAGCGGGATGAAAACCTATTTTATAGCCACGGAGCCTGGACATTTCAAGGTGTACTGCACGCCGGATCAATCCTTCTGGTGCTGTACCGGCACTGGGATGGAGAATCCCGCTCGTTATACAAGACAGATTTATTACCGGGAGCAGGACGAATTGTACGTGAATCTGTTCATCGCTTCTGAAATCCGGCTTGAGGACAAGCATATCAAGCTCAGGCAGGAGACCGATTTTCCGCGGACGGACCGCACGAAGCTTATTTTTGAAGAAGCCGACAAGTCTGTCGTAACGCTCCACATCCGCATTCCTTATTGGGTATCGGGAGCAGTCACGGCTGTCGTGAACGGCAAGGAAACGTATTCCCGATCCGAGAGCGGCTATTTATCCATTGAACGGGCATGGACCGCCGGCGATGTCATTGAGATTGCGCTTCCGATGGAGCTTCACGTCTATACTTCCAAGGACGATCCCTGCAAAGTCGGGTTTAGGTACGGTCCCATTGCGCTCTCAGGAGCACTCGGAACTGAGAATTTTCCGGAAACCGACATTCTTGATGACCATATGAAGCTGCATCACCATCCGCTCATCGAGGTCCCTACCCTCGTCGCTGCCAAGGAAGACGTCAAGCAATGGATCAAACCGGTGGAAGGCTCACCGTTGACATTTGAAACCGATGCGGTGGGACAACCGGGCAATGTCAAGGTGACCCTAATCCCGTATTATGAGCTGCACCATCAGCGTTACACGTTATATTGGAAATTGATGGATGAGGAATCCTACAAGACCTACAGGGACAAGGAAAAGGAAGAGATTGATAGACTTAGAGCGATTACGGTCGACTTCGTTCAGCCAAACGAACAGCAGCCGGAGGTCGAGCATAAGCTCCGAACGGAGAATTCGAACTCCGGATATTTCTACGGCGCGAGCAGAGGCTGGCGCGAATGTATTGGCGAGGGCTTCTTCAGCTATGAAATGGCCGTGGAGCCGAATAAGCCGATGTATTTGCAGATCACTTATTTTGGCAGTGATAAAGAGCTTGACTTTAATGGAATTCAATACGAACGGGAATTTGCGATTCTGATCGATGAAACGGTGATCGCGAACCAGCAGCTGCAGGCAGATAAGCCGGATCAACTTTTCGAGGTTTACTACGATATTCCGATCGTCTTGACGGAAGGAAAACGGAAGGTGGAAGTGAAGTTTGCTTCAGTCCAAGGTAAATCCGCCGGCAGAATCTTCGGTGTCAGGATCGTCAATCAAAATTAGCGAAACAAAACAGAGGCTATCCGCGGGTTGAACCGTGATAGCCTCTTTCATTTTGTACTTATTTCACTCTAAATACAGTAACTAAATGCTTCGGAAAATCGTACGAATCTGTCTTCCTCATGAAACTTCTTCTGTTTGGGCGACACCTTCAGGTATGCTCCCCTCAAGTTGTAGGTTTTATTATAAACCTGCCGTCTTTGCAGTAGCTGAAACGGGTTTATTCAGCGAGGGGAAACCAGCCGGGAACATGCAGGATCGTTTGCCACATCGGGTCGGGAACGACCAGCTTTTGTTGATCATCTCTCGTCAGCGTCGTTGCGATTTCGGCTTCCCGTCCTTCCAGCGTTTTTTCCGACCAGTCCGGATCTACGACAAGCTCGCGGCCAATCGCAATAAGCGATACACCCGTTTGCAACGCCTTTGCGGCTTCTTCGGGGGTTCGAATGGCGCCGACACCCATGACGGGGACTTTAGCACCTACTCGTTCCTGTATGATTTCCATTCGAGAACGGGTATCCTCCGTCCCGCGTCTCGGAGCCGACCAGAAATCGTTCAGGGAAACGTGAAGGTAATCCAGCCCTTTATCCGCCAGCGCATCGATTAGCGCGTTCGTTTCCGCCATCGTAATGCCCGGCGTTTCCGGCTCTTCCGGGGAAAAGCGGTATCCGACAAGGAACGGCGCCACGGCATGCGCATGAACCGTCCGCTTGACTTCGTCCAGAATCGCCATCGGGAAACGTAATCGATTCTCCACGTTCCCTCCCCAGCGGTCTTCGCGGTGGTTTGTATACGGCGAGAAAAATTGTTGAAGCAAATAGCCGTTGGCTCCGTGAATCTCGACCCCATCGAAGCCGGCTTCGACGGCTCTTCTCGTCGCTTCGCCAAAATCCCGGATGATCCCTTCGATCTCTTCATTCGAAAGCGGCCTTGGCGCTTTCATAGTCCCGAGACCTAAGCCTTCAGCGGGAGGAACCACGCTCGCGCTTACAACTTCGCCGTCAGGCACGAATTCTGCCGGGCACATCCGGCCGCCGTGAAAAATTTGCAGCACAGCCTTCGCGCCTTTTTCCTTAATGGCCGCCGCAAGACGTTTCAAGCCTGGAATGAATGTGTCGTCATGCACGGAAATTTCACCCGGAAACCCCTTGCCGTTCAAAGAGACATAAGCGCATGCAGTGATGACCATGCCGACTCCCCCGGACCTTCTGGCATAGTAACGGATTTCCGCATCCGAGACGCTATCGTCCGGATTCGCGGACATAGTCGTCATCGGCGCCATCGTTAGACGATTTTTTAGCTTGACACCGCTTCTCAAAGTCAATTCCTCGAATAATGCTTGATAATCAGGTTTCATATTCGTTCATTTCCTTTCGTATCGACAATAAATATTTCACAAATAACTGTTGTTAAAGCCGTTCCATTTCCATTATAAAAGTACCCGAAAAACGGATAATCGCCTTCATTGTAAGTGACCGGCACGGTCAATCTTCGTCTTCAAATATTTTTCGTTGTACTCAGACACGTCCCCCCAAAGTTGAACCCGTTCATTTACGTCCAATCCGGCTTTCGAGAGTGCTTCGAGTTTCCGCGGGTTATTCGTAATCAGCGTGACTGGTTTTGACCGAAGGGATTTCAATACCTGAATAGCATCGCTGTAATCCCTAGCGTCATCCATGAATCCAAGCTTCAGGTTCGCATCGACAGTATCGTACCCGTTTTCCTGAAGTATATAGGCGAGGGCTTTACTGAAGAGGCCAATACCTCTACCTTCATGATTGGCCAAATAAAATAGCGCGCCAGAGCCGTGCTCGGCAATATGCTTCAGTGATTGCTCCAGCTGGTAGCCGCAATCGCAACGCTTGCTGCCGAAAATATCGCCGGTATGGCAGATGGAGTGAAACCGAATCAAGGCGCTGTCGGCATTTTGAAAATCCCCGTAAACTAATACGCTCGATTGTTGAAATTCCGCCAAATTGCCTTCTGACAGCTTGGCGATCATGAGCTCAATATCGTCCGTCGCCTCACGGGAATTCAGCCAGCAATACCAGTTGAACTGAACGGTTTCCCCCATCAGGTTAATCGGCAATTTAATGGGTCCGGCAAGATAGATGGCTCCCTCGCCGGTTTCGATTAATTGTACTTTTCCTTGCAGAAGAGAAACGACCCCCGGGTCTAGCATTTTCGTCATTAGCATAGTTCCAGCTCCTCATGTAACCAGTTTGGAGGCAAGAGCCCCCGCAATCAAAATTCGAAGCACAAATTACTAAAGGTGCCAACCTCATACGATCGATGAAGGACGACCGGAGCTTTATCCTCGTCTCCGCTGCCCATGGCAAGGAAGAGCGGTACAAAGTGCTCCGGCCTGGGAACCGCCAGCCGCGCGTGCGGGGCGAGCTCTGTATAGCGATCCAGTGAATCGATATCCCGCTCTTTCACCTTATCAATGATCCAGTCGTCAAATTGCACCGCTTCGGCTTTCGGCTCCGATGCATTCAGGAAAAGCCAGCGCAGATTATGCACCGTATGCCCGCTTCCGACGACTAAAATATTTTCAGCTCCAAGCCCTTGCAGCACCCTGCCAATACGATATTGTTCCTTTGGCGTCAAAAAAGGGTGTACGGACAATTGAACGACAGGGATATCGGCGTTCGGATACATGTGCTTCAAGGCTACCCAAGAACCATGATCCAGGCCTCTCTTTTGTTCTCTTTTCGTTTGAATGCCATTGTGCTTGAAGCGATCCTCTAGGATTTCCGCAATTGCGACAGAGCCCTTTGCCGGATATTTCACCTGATACAACTCATCCGGAAACCCGTAAAAGTCATAGATCGTATCGAGAATGCCATCCGTGTACGTCAGCGTGAGCGTCTCGCTTTCCCAGTGGGCGCTGAAAATCACAATCGCCTTAGGCTTGAAGCGTTGGCCCAATTCCCCAAGGAACCGCGAATAGTCATTTGTTTGCACGCCCAGCATAGGCGAACCGTGACCGATAAATAAAGCTGGAACCATATGAGTGAACACCTCCTGATTTATTGCCGGGCGGAAGCCTGTTGCAGCGACCTTCTCCTTACAAAAGCGATGGCCAGGATAACAATCAGCACAAGAGGCATCGGGAGCATGGCCATTTCGCCGTGTGTGATATGTGTCCCTGCCGCGCCGACCAGAACGACCGCCAACAAAGCGGAGGCATAGAAGAAGGTTTTCCGGAACATCAAAGCGAGTCCTCCGGCAAGCTCAATGATGCCGATGAATACGCGGAACCAATCGGCATATTCGTAGCCTCGAAACATGGTAACCGCCTGCTCGGCTCCCGATACCTTGAAATAACCGTTCATCATAAAGAACAATCCCACGACCACAAGAACTGCCCTGCCTGCAATGATTAACCCTTTGTTCATAGTAATACTGTCCTCTCCTTCGTTAACAATTATTTGTAATGATATTCCATAAAGTAAGTACTGGTTTTATAAAAACTTGATCTCGATTCCAATAGTTACTTTTAATAACCTAAATATACAATAGTAACTTAGTTATTACAAGTAATTAATTGTGGTATAATAATAATATTAAACTTAATCAAATTAGAGGGATGATCCGTTATGCAAGAACCTAGGAAATGCATCGTTACTCAAGCAATGGATATATTAGGGAAAAAATGGACAATTACCATTTTGCTTCAGCTGCTTTCCGGACCGAAACGTTTCTGTCAACTTGAAGGAGATACAGAGGTCAGCGGCCGTCTACTCTCGGAGCGGTTAAAAGAGCTTGAAGCCGCTGGCATGGTCACCCGGACGATTTATCCCGAAGTTCCGCCCAGAGTAGAATATGAATTGACGGAAAAAGGAAAAGACGTGGGGCCGATTATTACGGATATCTACGGTTGGTCGTCAAAATGGCTACTTTGATGCCTTGTTTCATAATCAAACCATATTGACCCAAGCTTGATCGCCCTCATCTTTCCTCACAATCAGGCGAAAGGCGATCGACCTACATTCTCTTTTTGGCGGCCACTTGTCCACTTCGTTGAGCCCGAAAACCTGTAGGTACACACGGGTAATCCACAAATCACCAGAATCCTTACTCCCTGGCGATTTGTGTTTCTATCCCTTCAAACACGAACATTTGTGTGGTATTACAAATTTACAAACATTTGAAAAGCATCGCTATTTTCTCTAGCCAATATAAGCAAATCAGAATAAACAAGACTACCCGCCTTTCACTAGAAGGCAAGTAGTCTTGTATTTGTTTCGTCTCATTATCATAGGGTAAAGGAACACTGCTTTCAGACGTTACTTCAGCAGCCGAATAATCGCATCGGTAGTACGGATGGCTAGCGCCACAATTGTCAGTGTAATATTGGCGGTTCCGCTTGTCGGAATGACGCTGCCGTCCGCCACATAAAGTCCCTTTATTCCGTGGATTTGACCATAAAGGTTGGTGCCGGATGTATAAGGATTCTCCCCCATCCGGCAGGTCCCCATTTCATGAGAGTCTGTACCGGGAGGCGACAGGCAAAGGGAATGGCCGCCGCCAGGAACCAGCGGTATTTGCATCGCAGAGGCCGCTCTCTTTATACCCTCTGCCATTTGTTCGATGACGGATCCATCTCTTTCACTGTAAGAGAACTGCAATTTGAGCTTGGGAATGCCGTCTTGGTCGCGATCTTCAGGGTCTAGAAATACATGATTCTCGTATCTGGATTCTACCTCGCCCGAAGCGGCAAAAATACACCACCACTCCCGCTGAAGTGGCTGCACTTGATATTGGTCCCAGGAGAAGCTTCCGGGTCCGAAGATTTGTATTTGATAAGGACGCTCCTTCTTACCCGGCATCAAAATATGAAGCGGTCCCAGCACCTCCGGAAATTCCTGGCGGTTTATTATTCCAATTCCATCCACCCGGGAATGATTCGTAAAATAATGGCCGATTGCGTGCCCTTTAAGGTCCGAATTTAATAAAATTTGTGACGTGCCGAACGTGCTTGCCGCCAATACGATATGCTTGGCCTTAACGACATACGATCGTTTGTCCGGAGTTACCGCCTGAACGCCAACAGCCCGGTTTTGTTCCGTCAGCACCTTGACAACCCGGGCGTTAACCGCCAAATCAAAGGGAGCGTTTAAAGCCTGAGCAAAAAATAAGATAGAGCTGAAAAACGGGTTGGAATTTATGACTCCATTCTGATTGACGGGCTCAAGATTGACGGCCATCGGTTCGTCTATTGCATCGGAAAATCCGTTGCTCTGCAGCCGGTTCAATAGCATCTGTGTCAATAACGCACTTTTGGTGAAATTTCCAGTTACGTTCATGACCTTCTCCGCAATGGTATAGTAATTGTTCATTTCTTCTATTGGAACTGGCCATTTCGCAAGCTCGGAAACGGACATTCGCGGGCTTGTTGTCCCCCAGAACAAGGTTCTGCCGCCGAAAGCATAAACCTGCGCCGAAACGTAGCCGGGTATGAACGTAGACAATTTCTGCTTGTATTGATTCAACCGTAATCCATCCATGGTCGCGATATTTCTCGCATGTGTCGGAACGGCAAGATCGCCGCGTTCAAGGACACCGATCTTTTTTCCATTTGCGCCCATTTGCTGGATCAGCCTCCAGAGCGCGGCACCGCCGCCGGCTCCCGTACCTACGATGAGAACATCGTATTCCGTTCTCTGCATGTCCTCAAGCGAGGTCAGCGGTATCCATTCCGCATTCGGAGATGCTTGGATTGGGAATGGAGGGCACATAGGCAAATTGATCTTCGGTTTGTCTGACGCCTCGGATGAAGGGAGACGGACTTGCAAGCCGGCCAAATTCTCATTGGAGCCGGTTATTGCCGGATTTAAAGATACAATCGCTTCTAACGAGGAATTTGTTTTTTGTGCGATTGTCCGCAGCGTATCTCCATCGTGAGCGATGTATATTCTCATCATGTTAGCCCCCCCCTGTGGTATCGTCGTTTGAAATATATGCCGGAGAAGAGTGTCCTATACCGCTGCTTCAATCGCTCATTCCGACTTTAAGCGACAAAATAACGCAAGCCTCTCGCCATATCGTCATAGAATTGTGAAAGTCTTTTTCAACGGTTGGCATGGCTTGTTTTACTTCCTTCGCTGAAGGTGCTGCCAGCCGGCCCCCATATAAAAAGAGGCATTCACTACATTAAGTGAACGCCTTTTTACTTCAAGACTTTATTGTCCTGTTCATCCGAAAGTCGCGATGCTTGCACTGTTGGTTGACAAATGTGTTTTGAAGTACTTCTTACAAATATCTGTCTACAACCTACTATTTCACCACATTTGGTATGAAGTTTGCCTGATTCAGCCGCTCGAGCAATGAATCAAGAGACTCATCCGTAAGTCCGCCTCCGCTAAATGCAACTAAACCGCGAATCGGCAAATATTTCAGGAATGCGGCCATCAGTTCTGACATCCCTTCCCCTTCTTGGTTAGAAGAGCCGAACGGCGAATGCTTCAGCAAATCCCCTACGATTGAAGCAGCTTGCGGATTCTCCATCAGATCGCCGACTGTTGAATTTCGGGTATACGTCTTCGCTATCGTTATTGTCGAATTCACTCGCATTGTCCTCTTAAGTACGATATCCGCTGAAGATTTTCCGACCAGAATCTCGAACTCGCCTGTCTCAACATGCCAATTATTCATTTCGACGTTGAAATAAGCAAAGGATCTCTTGTCAAGCCTAAAGGTGACGGTTTTCTCTTCTCCAGGCTTAAGCGCTACTTTGACGAATCCTTTCAGTTCCTTCTCCGGGCGGGACACGCTGCTATGCACATCCCGCACATAAAGCTGCACGGTCTCTTTACCAACTCTGCTGCCGGTATTTTTTATATTGACCGAGACGTTGACCGTATCGGTGTCGTCCATCTCATCTTTGTCCAGCACAAGTCCGCTGTATTCAAAAGTTGTATAGCTAAGCCCGTGACCAAATGGGAACAGTGGCCGAAGCTTTTTCTTGTCATAATAGCGGTAACCTACGTAGATCCCTTCCTTATATTCCACAAGGTCTCCATCACCCGGGAAATTCAAATAAGACGAATTGTCGCTCAACTGAACAGGGAACGTCTCGGCCAGCTTACCGCAAGGATTGGCATCACCGAACAGCAGATCCGCAATCGCTCCACCCAGCGCTTGTCCTCCCAAGTAAGCCTCGAGCACAGCCTTTACGCCGCCGATCCAAGGCATTTCCACCGGAGCTCCATTGCTTAGCACGAGCACGGTCCGTTTCTGCACTGCCGTCACCGCTTCGATCAGCTCCGATTGATTGACTGGTAGATTCATATGTTCACGGTCGAACCCTTCAGATTCATAACGTTCCGGCAATCCGACGAAGAGTATAACGACCGATGCATCTTCTGCAAGCTTGATCGCTTCCTTCAAAAGCTGTGGATTCGTTTGGTCTCCGTTCAACTCATAGCCCTGGGAATACGCAATCTCCGCACCGCTTCCCGCCGATTTGGCAAGCTCCTCGCTGATATCCTCGAGCTTGGTTGGCTTAATATGCGAGCTACCTCCGCCTTGATATCTCGGCTGCTTGGCAAGTTGCCCGATGACGGCAATCTTGCCGGACTTCGGCAATGGCAAGATGCCATCATCGTTTTTCAGCAGAACCATGCTTTCACGCGCAACTTCCCGTGCTAGAATATGATGCGCCTCCGGATCATAGGAAGCTTCCGATTTCTTGCTGTCGATCGCCTTGAAGACGATGTTCAGTATCCGTTCAACAGCCGCATCAAGCTTTTTCTCTGACAGCCTGCCGCTTTTCACCGCTTCGACGATTTTACGGTCACCGGCGCCGTTACTTGATGGCATTTCCAGCTCAAGACCTGTAGCCAAACCGTCTGCACGCTCGTTCACTGCGCCCCAGTCGGAAACGACAAACCCCTCATGTCCCCATTCGTCTTTCAAAATGTCCGTAAGCAGACGCTCATTTTCCGCACAGTACTCGCCGTTAAGTTGGTTATAGGCGCACATGACCGTCCACGGCTGACCTTTCTTAACTGCTCCTTCGAAGCTGGCCAAATAAATCTCCCTCAGCGTTCGCTCGTCGACGACCGCATTAGTCGTCATCCGACGGTGTTCCTGATTATTTACCGCGAAATGCTTTAGCGACGTGCCCACGCCTTGGCTCTGTACCCCTTGAATATGAGCAGCAGCCATTTCAGATGACAAATACGGATCCTCCGAAAAATATTCGAAATTGCGCCCGCAGAGCGGCGATCTCTTGATATTGGCGCCGGGGCCAAGCAAAATGGCGACGTCTTCAGCCTGACACTCTTCCCCTAGCGCTACACCGACCTTGCCGATCAGCTCACGATCCCACGAAGAAGCAAGCCCCGCTGCAGATGGGAAGCACGTAGCAGGAACGCTATCGAACAGTCCCAAATTATCTGCCGACGCGCGCTGCTTACGAAGTCCATGAGGCCCATCCGTCATCATGACGGACGGAATGCCGAGCCGCTCAATCCCTTTCGTATGCCAAAAGTCAAGCCCCGAGCAGAGAGAGGCTTTCTCTTCCAAAGTCATTTGTGAAATCAATTCTTGAATATTTCTTTTCATAGTTACCCTCCTAATGTAATGAAATCAACCTTTAACAGCACCAATGGTCATGCCTTTGACGAAGTATTTCTGGAAGAACGGATATGCGATCAGAACCGGGATCACGGCAATCACAGCAATCGCCATGCGGAATGTTTCGCTCGGTAGCTGTGCAATGCTCTCCCCAGCTTGCGAGCCGATCTCGCTGTTACTAGCCAAGAACTGGATGTCGCTCATAATCCGGTTGAGTACGTTCTGTAGACTGAACAATTTGGGGTTGGTAACATAAATTAATCCGTTATTCCAGTCATTCCAGTAAGCCAATCCCTGAAACAAGCCGACGGTGGCCAGAATCGGCAGCGAGAGGGGGAGTACAATTTTGTAATACATTTTAAATTCGCTTGCACCGTCGATGCTGGCCGATTCCAATACCGGAACCGGAATTGTCGTCATAAAGAACGTTCGCATGAGGAGCACGTTAAAGCCATTCATTAAAAGTCCCGGAACAATCAACGCCCACAGCGTATTCTTGATATGGAATAGTTGTGTATAAATCAAGTACGTTGGAACAAGGCCGCCATTGAACAACAAAGTGAAAAACAGCAGAAAGGCGAAGAATGTTCCGCCCGGCAAATCGCGACGCGATAAAGGATAAGCGAGCAGCGATGTGATTAATAGACTTACCGTTGTCCCTATTATGGTTATGAGAATTGTAATCCCGTAAGCGTTAAAAACGAGCGATGATTGCTGCCACAAATATTCGTATGCGTTTAAACTAAACTGTTTTGGAAAAAAAGAATACCCATTCTGCAGGATTGTCTTTTCGTCCGTTATGGACGACATTGTCAAAAGAACAAACGGAAGCAGGCAACTGAGTGAAAACAAGATCATCACAAGATGTGCGGCCCACTGCCAAACACGATTTTCATTATTCATGTATATCCCCCTTAGAACAGTGCGTTCTCTTTGTTGACTTTTCGAACAACATAGTTGGAAACGATAACGAGCACGAATCCGACTATCGATTGATAGAAGCCAGCGGCTGATGACATGCCGATGTTACCAAGCTGCAATAGACCGCGGAACACGTACGTATCGATGACGTTCGTAGTACTGAAGAGGGCTCCTGCATTCATCGGGACTTGATAGAACAGGCCGAAGTCTGAGTAGAAAATGCGCCCGATCGCCAGGAGCGTCAGCATGATGATTACGGGAGTGATCAGCGGTATCGTAATCGTACGAATTTGCTGCCACTTAGATGCCCCGTCCAGCTTCGCCGCTTCGTAATATTCCGGATCAATGCCGATGATTGCAGCCAGGTAAATGATACATGCGTACCCTGCACCCTTCCAGGTATGGACCAAGGTCAGAATAGCCGGCCAGTATTTCGGCTCGTTGTACCAAGAAATCGGCTCGATGCCCAGCGCCGGCAGGAGCGTCTTATTCATGAATCCGCTCTCGATGCTCAGCATCGAAAATACGAGATAACTGACCAATACCATCGAAATCAGAAATGGTAGAATGATAATGCTTTGATACAGACGGGACGCAAACTTGCTCTTGATTTCGTTCAGCAGAATGGCGAAGCCAACTGCAACGACGAGGCCGATCACAATAAAAGCTGCGTTATAAAGAATCGTATTGCGGGTAATCATGTAAGCGTCAGATGTTTGGAACAGAAACTTGAAATTCTGAAAACCAACCCAATCAGACCCCCATATTCCTTTAGCAAAATTGATGTCCTTGAAAGCAATCGTGAGACCGAACATTGGTAAATAATTATTGATGATCAAGTATGCAATT
This sequence comes from Paenibacillus sp. J22FR5, assembly GCF_059691975.1. Taxonomy (NCBI): domain Bacteria; kingdom Bacillati; phylum Bacillota; class Bacilli; order Caryophanales; family Paenibacillaceae; genus Paenibacillus; species Paenibacillus sp. J22FR5. The sequence continues at coordinate 102,337 of NZ_JCAUAN010000025.1, forward strand.
CCCGGAAGCATCATTAGATAGAGCGGGCTGTATTTCCAAATTCTCTTCCTGGCATTGCTATGCGTACGTTTTGTCATTCCGAAAGTTCCCCTTTCCATTTCTATCGCGGTGTATGGTATCTTGCTGTACTCTCATAGTAATGAAATCCTGTTCGTCCCACTACCGTTTCTACGACTTCTGGTTTGCACTTTGCCGACTAGCCTTCCACCTTTGATTCACAAAATTGTCCCTGTCAACAGGCAAAGTTGACAGGGACAATACAGTAATCATTTTTTTATCGCATTCAGTTCTTTGTTAATGACTGCCAACAATTCCGGGACAATATTAAATTGCACCAGTTGGGACATTTTCTGAATGGACATAACCCCTCTCATCACCTCAAAGAACGGATTATTGGCCATATCTCCAAAGTATTTAAGATATACCGCTTTCGCCTCTTCATTGCTATAGAGGTCTTCAATCGTGTCAAATGTAGAATAGTATCCATCTTTCAATTCGATAGGCTCAGCATTGGATAGATCAAATTTTTCGAACCAGTTGACGACATTTTTTGCTTTTTCCGGTTTAACATGGATATAACTTTGGTCTATTTCCGCTGCATGATGAAGCACAATCTCATCCGTATGGATGACGCCAAATTCATCCGCAGCTTCGACTTTTACATCATTCTCCCCTGCGATCAATGGAACATCCTTTATGATTTTCATCGGTGCGCCGCTCTTAATTTCGGTAAGAAGGGTATGATTTAAATAAACTTTAACATCGTGCAAATTAGACAGGATCACAATATCATTGAGCTCTTGGTGCCTATTCACAAATCGTCGGCCGGCTAAATGAACGAAAGGAACCTTAGACCAGTTAGCTTTATAAAGATAAAAGGCGTCCTTCTTGAGTTTCCGGTCAATGGTAACAAGTCCCTTCAAGTTCTTTCCTGTTTCACCGCCTTCATTTCTGTTTGCGCTGCCGAAATCAAACATGTTCCATACATAACCGCCTACTACAAACGATCGCTTATCGAAGGTTTCCAAGGCATTGTGATGAAATAACAGCTGGTATTCCTCCGTATAATCTTGGACCCCAGGCGTATAAGAATGGTACTTGGGATTCGTATCTACCCCATATTCGGATACGAATACAGGGATTTTAGGTTGAGCTTGATGAAACTCATCAAGGCGATCTTGCAAGTCTTTGATTTCACCATAATACCAGCCGTAGTATAAATTGTATCCGATCAGGTCAGTAAAGCTATTTATAATACTTTCATTCTCGACACCGTTAATATTAGCTTGAACTGTTAAGCGACTAGGGTCAAACTTTTTGGCCAGAGCCTCCAGTTTTCTGATAGTCTTATAGGTTTGCTCCGTCTCTACGGCAATTGTAATCTCATTTTGGACACCCCAACAATAGATAGAACAATGATTATAGGCCTGCTTAATAAGCTTTTCCAGCTGTTCTTCCGCATTATGATTTTCCGGGTCCTTGGTGGAAGGAATGCTGATAAATGGAATTTCTGCCCATACCAACAGTCCGTAACGGTCGCATAAGCTGTAAAAATAGTCATCATGCTGGTAATGGGCAAGACGAAGGCTGTTCGCTCCGATTTCCCGGATCAAGGCCATATCTTCATCCATATGCATTTTCGTAATAGCATTGCCTACACCGGCGAAGTCCTGATGACGGCATACGCCGTTTATCTTGACTGGTTTGCCATTCAAGAGCAAGCCTTGTTCCGTCGTTGCTTCAACCGTCCTAAATCCTATCGCGACATGCCGAGAATCGCAGACTTGTCCCTCAATGACGACGGATACCTCTACCGTATAAAGATAGGGTTGATCTACGCCGTCCCAAAGAATCGGATCTGCAATTTCGCTTCTTATACTGAATTTTGCTTCATTTTCAAGAACAAGCTCTGAGTTTGCCTCCATGACTGTTCTTCCTGCTTCATCCTTGAGCAGTATCTTAAGGACTCCCTCTTTGGAGACAGAGGATTCATTCACGATTTGACCATGGACGGCCAATTCAAACGTTTCTGGGGTAATTTTCTGCTGCGTCAAATAGACACCATCCCGTCCGTTGTCCATGACGTCAAAATGAATATCGTCCATGATAAGTAGCTTCACTTCCCTGTACAAACCGCCATAGAAGGTGAAGTCCGCCATTAGAGGGAACACCGTATTGTCGTAGCTGTTATCAACCATAATGGCGATAAGATTTTCTCCCTCTTTCAAGTAAGGGGTTAAAGGGACTCTAAACATGGCATATCCGCACCGGCTGTCCCCGGCCAAGCTGCCATTTACATAAACATGACCCATATTCCCAGCGGCTCCGATTTCCAAGTAGATGTATTTTGTCAAATCCTCTTGGGAAATGTCCACAATCCGCTGATACCAGCACTGCCCCCGATAGTACTGTTCGCTACCGCCTTGACCATCGGTATCGTTCCAGGAATGAGGCAGTGTGACAGACTCGCCGTCTTGTATGGACTCAAGTACGTAGGTGGGATTATTCTTTTTCGTGAATGTCCATTGATCGTTTAATGGCATGATATTTAGCATATAATTACCCCTTTCGGTGTCGATTGAGATGACTCGATCCCTGTCAAAAAATTCCCCGGTCAACTGAGATGTTGACCGGGGCAAATGAATAGGAGTCGAAAAGAATTATTTACTGCTTTTCGCCCATTCGTCGAGCTGTTTTTGCTTCTCTGCAATTATTTTGTCAATTCCGGCGGATTTCAGCTTGGAGATAAACTCTGGCAAGATTTTGTCCGGATCGACACTCCCAGTCTCAAGAGGAAGCTTGTACTGCGTAACCACGTTGGTTACCGCGGCATATTCAGCCTTGACCGGATTTGCATCGAACGTAAAGCCCAGCGCCTTCGACTTTAATGCGGATTTGTTGAATTGATCCATCTTCTCCCAAATTTTTGGATCGTCACCCTTAAATACATGGGATAGGAATTGATTACCGAACATATATCCCATATTCAGGCTGTAGCCCGAGGTTTTGGCGTCAACGCCTTGAGGGTAGTCGATGACGTTATCCGATTTGACATAGTGTTTCCCTTCTATACCCCAATCGAACAGGTTGACGATATCTTTGTCAGCATACATAAGGTTCAGGAAATCCATCGCTTTTCCCGGTGTTTTGGAGTTAATTGGTATCCCCCACATGACACCTGTGACGTTCGTAGTTGTAGAAACAGGCTGAAGCAAGCTTGCCGTAACCATAGGCACACCGCTGCTCTTCGTTTCTTGCTGTTCAAACCCTGGCTTCATATTGGAGAAATAGGCAAATCCGCGGTTCGACTTGATCAAATCAAACTGAGAAGTTTTATTCGTTGCGGCATCTTTCAGAATCAAGCCAGATGTGTACCATTTTCTCATCTTTTTAATAAACTGAGCATATTCATCCGTTTCGTACAAATTGGCTACTTTGAGATTATTATCAAAATTCGGAAGAACACCAAGTGAATCCCCCAGCATGTCAAACGTACGGTACGAATCGAGCATCGTTCTGCCGATACTGCCTGGAATCAGCGGCGTCACATCCGGCTCTTTCTCCTTGATCATTTTCAATGTGGCCTCCACATCGTCTAGCGTACGAATTTTACTGACATCAATTTGATACTTATCGACCAAATCCTTCCGCATTGTCAGACCATTATAAGAGGCAAAGTCGCGGATGGTAGGAATAGCGTAGATGGATCCAGCAATTTTGGCTGCATTGAGATAGGACGAATCCATCGCTTTTGAAATCCCTTGGCCATGCTGTTCGAGCAGTTTGCTAAGGGCAACAATTTGACCTTTTGAAACATAGCTGCTGTAGCCGGTGCCTGATACAAACATTAAATCCAGCTTTTCGCTGCTGCTCAGCATCAGGTTAACTTGTTGCTCCCAGTTCCCCATGCTGATCGGCGTCAATTTCACAGTAGCATTGATCTTCTTCTGTGCGATTTGATTAATGGAATCCTGCACCAAGGACAACTCCTTAGGCACTGCACCGAAAATCGGGTAAGCAACAGTCAGTTCCGTCGGTTTTTCCTCCGGCTTTGCCGTTTTATCCCCGGCTGCTGGCGCCGTATCTCCACTATTGTTGCTGCAAGCGGATAGAACAAGCATAGACCCTATAATGAGTGCGCTTGCCGACATGAATCTCTTCTTCATAGTACTCCCCCATTTACTATTTGGCGTTTGCCTACTGAAACTGTTTGCGATACTCGAAATCTTCAGCAAGCATATCTTTATTTTACTTTTGCTGCAGATTCGGCTCTGCTCCGCTCACGACTTTTCGCTGTGCATTTGCCGACTACCTTTCACTTTGAACTGGTTGGTGCAGTTGGCGGTATTCAATCGGATTCAGGTTGGTATGCTTCTTGAACATCCTGGAGAAATGGGAGAAATTCGCATACCCGATATGCGATGCCACGGCGCTGACCGGCATATCGGTTTTCGCGAGCAGTTCCTGGGCAAGCTTGAGCCGTTCGTGAAACAGATAATCCGATACGGCCATGCCCGTTTCCTTTTTAAAGATCCGGGTCAAATAGTCCGGATTCAAAAACACGTGATTCGCAATCTCTTCCCTCGACAAGTCTTCTGCAATATGCTGCTTAATGTAACTAATAACTCTTTGGACAACACTGAAGGATTGTTCAACTGTGTTCACATACTCCATCGCTTTGCTTACAACGTGATTCATCCATGCGATCAGATCGGTTACTGAGCGGGTCGCGTTTGCGGAAAACTCCAGCGAGATGGTATCGCTAAACAATTGGTGAGCTTGAATACCTTTCATCTGGAGCATATAATACATCGCTTGCTGAAAATCCTGGTAAAATTGACGGAGCAGGTTTGCATCCAAGCCATTCTGCCGCAACAATAGATCCAAAAAAGAGGTTGCTTCTTCCAATACTTTAGCGAACTCCCCCTCCTTCAGCATAATAGACCACGTGCTCATGTCGGGGAGCTGTCTAATAACAGGTTGTAATTGATCCCCGGAAAGCAGGAAAATCTTATTGTTATAGGCCACGTTGTTTTTCTCATTTTCACCAAGTCGTTTTACCACCTCAAACATTTCGTGACCGTGTACTTTTTCACCAATATAACAGGAAAGATCGCAGTAAAAATACTTCCTGCAGGCGTCAATGTAACGTTCGCAAGATTGTTTCAACAACAGCTCGATGTCGGAATAACTTTCGGCAGATAAGATAGCTAGCAATCTTCCGCTGTTTAACGTTATAATTTGTCCGTTTTTTTTGTTCCCCAGAATGATTTCCTCAGCCGTATTTGTTAGAGCATATTCCAATATCTTCTCTTCGCGCATCGTCACATGCTTGTGCCATCTCTGCATGCTAATTAGCACCGGGACAAATGTCATTTTTTCGGCATAAGGAATGTTGCGATCCGCCGCGGCTCGACTTACCGACTCTGCTCTGGGCGGTATCGTCTGGTTGATGATATCCAGCCAGAACCGCTCAATCAGCATTGGTTGATGTTGGAACCAGAATTGGCCATATTGGCTGAATTGGGCTAATTCCGATTCTTTATTGATTTTCTCGACCGCTTTGAGGATCGTTTTTTCCAACTCATCGAAAGGAATCGGCTTAAGAATGTAGTCCAGACTCCCTAACTGGAGAGCTTGTTGGGCATATTTGAAATCAGCATGACAGGTCAAGAAAATCATCGCCGTGCTCGGATATCGTTCCATAACCCATTCCGCCAGTTCCAGTCCCGATACTTGCGGCATCTCGATATCGCAGAGCATAATATCGATTCGCTCATTTTCGAACAGCTCTTTCGCTTGTTTTACGGTAAAAGCCGAGAATACTGCGGTTATACCAAGCTTCTGCCACTCGACTCCCGACCGGACTCCTTCAACAGCATGAATTTCATCATCTACAATCAATAATTGAAGCATACTAGGGAACCCCTTTCCTATCTTTCCGATTGATATGGAAGCTTGATTTCTATAACAGCGCCGCTAGGGAAACCATTGTAACAGGATATGGCCGCATGCTCTCCATATAACAGTTGCAATCGCTTACGAACGTTCCATATACCAATATGCTCGCCTTGTTCGTCGACCACGCGGTTTCCAGAACGAATCTCGGCTAATACATCCTCCAAAAATCCTTTGCCAGTATCGCGAATGATGATTTCGATATAGGGCTCCAGTCCGGTTTCCATCAAATCGATGGCAACGGAAATATCCACGGGTTCCTCCAGCGTGACACTGTGCTTGATGGAATTTTCCAAAAAGGTTTGAATCACCAAGGGGGGGATCGGGATATTTTCCAGGAAATCGGGTGAATCGATCGTACAAGTTAAGCTGTTTGGAAACCGGAGCTCCTGAATCCGGATATAGTTTCGGACATGCTGCAATTCTTCCCGCAACGTAACGAACGTCAAATTACTTCGAAACATGAATCTGAAATACTGGACAAGACATAACGTCATTTCCTGAATTAATTCGTAGTTTTTCACTTGAGCCAGATTAAACAGGATGTTCAAAGAATTCATGAAAAAATGCGGGTTAATCTGCAGCTGCAAGTGCTGAAGCTCCGCTTGGTGCTTGCTAAGCTGTTCTTCGTACACATTGATTTTCAACTCTTCGATTTGCGACATCATGCGGTTAAAGGTTTGATTGACCAATAGAAACTCATCAGAGGCCGGATAAGGCTCGATTCGAACGTTCACGTTTCCATCATTGATCCTTCTCATAACTGCAATCATCCGTTTAAGCGGAACGAGCAGAATGTGGCGGAGAAAAAAAAGACTTATCGGTATAAGCACAATAGAGGCAAGTGAAATTACCTCTATGATACGCGTCAAACTAGGCAAATTCTGTAAAATTTGTTTATCCGGAATAACCGCTACCAGGTTAAAGTCACCTTTTTGCGAGGGCTCCCCGACAATTAGCAAGTTATTCTTGCTTCCCGACATATAAAACTGCTGAAAGTTTTTCGTGAAATCGATATTCTCATCTGGTAATGGATTGGTGCTGACCATCAGCTCCCCTTGATTTGTTACAAAAAGAGCGCTCCCTTCGGTGCCCAAATTAATTAGATTCAACGGTATGAGCAGCGTCTTAGCGTTGACCCATGCCCCGATATAGAGATCACCCGATTGAATGACGCGCAACATGTAATAGTCTTGTCCGATTTTCTGAACGAACCAGCTGCTGCTGCGGATCTCAGCGAGATTAGGACGTTGGCTCAGCAAACGATGTAAATATTGCTCGACATGATCCCTCTCTTGAAATGTAACTGATGCTTTAAAAACGTCCAACAAATCCTGCCTTGACTGTGAATACACAAAAAAAGCATCGACCGATTTATACAGAACAATATCGTTAGACAGTTTATCCGAAACGCTATGTTTAGCCAGCTGATATTCGTCCTCTGAATTAGGAGTATTCATGGAACGGACACTATAATCGGAAGTCACCATGCTGATCAAATTTCGATCCGCATCCTGCAGTTGGGTATCGATTTGCCCCTGATACAAAGTGATTAAACTTTTAATTGACGACGCCACCTGATTGTGTACGACATGAATGCTGTAGAAATTATTGTAGATCAGCAGCGTGATGAGAGGAACTGTCACAAAGAGCAGCCCGGCTACCAGCTTGAACCGAATGGAATTCCATGATATATGCGGAAACCGCAGTCCCATCCAATGTCTCTCCCTTCTGGAAGTCTAAAAGGACTGCCAAGAATCCTCTCAGCAGTCCGACTTTATTCATTAGTATGCCATCGTAATCATATCGGATTCCTAGATGTCTTCGCTACCGTTTTGACGACATATCCCTATGCATATAACGACTTTAGCCGTCTTTCGCTTAGTTGTAAATCATACTTGGCGTCATCTGTATTATAAAAGGTCGTTTTCACATATTGTTGTAAATATAAATGGCACAAAAAAGAGGCTTGTTTACTGGATCAGTAAAACCAAGCCCCTATCTATAACACTAGTTTCCCCCTAACTCAAATGACATTAGTACTTTTTAACATTAATTTCTTTCTAGTTTTTCCCATTTATTTCATTATGAACAACCTGAAATCGTTGGTCTGTTAACCTTTGAATCCGGTCAATTAACTGCCCCAAGTGATATCCTGTATACAACTTGTGATTAAAGAACTTTGATAAATGAGTAAGCAAGCTTTTCATAACCCATCTTTGTTTCATAGAACCTATGGGCATCGATATTGGATAACCCCGATCCCAAAGCCACAATTCCACAACCATTTTCCTTAGCGTAATAATGGATATGTGCAAGTAGTTCTTTACCATAACCCTTAGATTGCTCTGAAGATTTGGTGACTATGTCATAAACGAATACATGCTTCCCAAAATAAAAATTCGTGAGTATGCTTATTCCGGCTAATGCAACTATTTGGTCATTATCATATAAAGCAAACATTCTATATCCTTCTTCCCTCATATTACGAAGAAAATCAAGATATGTACTTTGGCTTAGATGGGTTCGTAATTCATACATTACTGGAAAGCCTTCGAGCCATTCTTTTTCTTCCACTAACTCTTTAATCATTTCACGTTCCCCTGTTTCATTAATGTGCCTGTCCATGTATTCTTCAGTGAGCTATAGTTTCTCGATAGCTCAGTATTCCCCAGAATAACGTTTCGTGATCCAGGAAGGCTTCATTCAAATCAGCTTTCCCTACGATTCCTTCTGTTTATAACCGTCAACTATTAAATCCAACTTTCCTGTTTCCGGGTCGATTACAAGGCCGTGAACTGGAATTTTTTTTGGCAGGAGGGGATGTTTCTTGACAGTTTGCACGCTTCCTTTGACGGAATCTTCAACACTATCAAAACCGTGTAGCCACTGTTGCAAATTAATTCCGGAACTTTCGAGGGTGTCGATAGTTTCGGAAGATATGCCGTTCTCCTTCATTTTATTAATGGTTTCGCGAGGGTCAATACAGCTCATCCCGCAATCATGATGTCCGACCACAAACACTTCATCGGCATTTAATTCATATACAGCGACAATAACGCTACGCATAACACTGCCAAATGGATGCAAAACAATCGCTCCAGCATCTTTAATGATTTTGGAATTGCCATCTTTTATATTTAATGCTCGGGGAAGAAGGTCGGTAAGCCTTGAGTCCATACAAGTTATAACAACCATCTTTCTATCTTTGAATCTAGATGCTTTATATTTTTCAAATTCCTTCTTCTCTACAAACTCCGAGTTAAAGTGTAACATATCATAAAGTCGGTCCAAGCTTCTCACCTCAATTTCTCTCTTGATATCTTATAATCTTATTATAACCTACGAAGCACCCTCAACATGCCAAACCGTATTCTTATTAATTAGTTTCGATAAATGAATCTAGTCCTGCAACATCCATGCAAAGCAAAAGAACCATCAGAAGCGCTACCAATACGCAACTAACGAAACTGTCGTAATGATTGGTAATGCAGTTGCTTAGGTTGTTCGGGGAGGTTGCGTAACAGTGAAAGACCATAGGGGCGAAATAATTCCACTCTCCGAATTCCGGCCGACATTGCAAGTAAATGTTCTATCGTGATGCGGGATTTCCAATCATCCTCCTGAAAACGAGCTCGTTTACCCCGTGGTAGAGTCAAAGGTCCGCACCCATTCATTTGCGACGCCCTGATGTGAACAAGATCGAGACTCTTCTCTTCAATTGCACTTAACTTCTCAGCGTTGCTGAATTCCATCATTTTTTGAAAAGTTCTGGTGATGGCTTCCTTACTCATATTTTGAATTCATCTCCAGTAAAAGCAACGAGCGAAAGAAAGAACAGCAAGGAAATAAGTACAAATACACCCATACAAATATAAGAAGAAATTTTTTGTGAGCGTGGTGAAATCGTAATGCCCCAACTGATCAGGAATGCCCAGAGGCCATTGCTGAAATGGAATACTGCCGACAATACGCCGATGACGTAAATGATAAAAAGCACTGAATTTATAGCAATTTGATGCATCGTCGAACCAAGCTCCTCATGCGTAATATTACCCAAGTAAACTTGAAGACGAGTATTAAAAAAATGCCAGAAAACGAAGATAAACGTAAGAACCCCAGTAATGCGTTGCAGAGTGAACGCCCAGTTACGGCCGTACGTGTATTGTCTGGAGTTCAGATTGGACTGATAGGCCATGTACAGTCCATAAATGCCGTGAAACAAAATCGGTAGGTATATCCCAAAAATCTCAAGCAACGGCTTAAGCGGCAGACTGTTGATCAAATGCACATAGTTAGCGAACCCTTCTGGTCCGCGTTCAAACGCTTGAAAGTTGATCGATACGTGCACAAGAATAAAACCTCCGAGAGGAATTACCCCGAGTAGCGAGTGGAGTTTGCGCCAGTAATATGAATTTCCTTTCATTTTTCACCTCTCTAAGATGATTTACTTCCCGTTTCGTATGATGTTGCGCAATAAATCGATCATTATAATTGGTACGAAACTAATAGAAAGGAGACCCGTAAACTGAACTGTAACCCGTTTCGTAGACATTTTAATAAAAAGAACTAAGCAGCAAGGAGATGGTCCCTGAACTGGTCAGGGGTCATCTTTTTTAATGTCCACTGATATCTTGATGAATTGTAGTTGTCCATATAATCTGCAATCAAATTCCGAAGTTCTTCTATGGTTTTACAATGGTTATATTCAATCTCGTCCTTCATATGACCAAAGAACGATTCCATAGAAGCATTATCCCAACAATTACCTTTTCGAGACATGGATTGCTTTAAACCGGCTTCCTTGACTTGTTTCTGAAACCTTGGATGAGTATAATGCATTCCCTGATCGGAATGGAATATAGTTTCAGAGTTGATTTGGCTTCGCTCGTTCTCCATAAGCTTCTTTAGTGTAATTTCAACGATGGGTAACTCCAGCGAAGCAGATACATTATGAGCAAGAATTTGTCTGGTTGCCCCATCTTTAATACAAGACAAGTATGCCCATTGGCCACTGCCGTAACGTA
>NZ_JCAUAN010000026.1:0-105441 GCF_059691975.1 Paenibacillus sp. J22FR5
GTATAGACATGATGAATATGACCTCATTCGTAGTTGTTATTAGATTAAAACACAAAAACCCGAAAGACGGGCACTTTTTTTCAAAGTGTCTATCTTTCGGGTTACAGTTCAGATGTTTGTTGTCCTAGTGGCTTTTTTATTTGTGTGGGGAGAGTTGACTAAAGATCATGTCGAGGCTTCGAAAGGGAACGTAGATGCACTAATCTGCCGAAATCGACTGTTTATTGCGCCAAGAGGAACTAGGATGTGCTATTAGCTCAATTTTAGTGGATTTTAAGTGTTTTGGGGACAAGTAGCGCACTGACGTTCCCTTTCGATGACTATTTTGCATGTTTAGCTGTAAATAGCGCACCTTGGTTCCCTCCGCCTGTACTGGGGGTGAAGGAGGGAGAGTGGAAAGTGGAAAGTGATGCGAGTAGAGGAGTTGTGTGCGGGTGGCGATAGATAGGCGAGAGACAGGCGTATAGGGGAGGAATGGATGCTGATGCGCCCCTAATTTAGCAAAAATACAAAAAAACTTAACGATGTTATGAAAGTTTACAAACTTCTTTCATATAAATTGACCCATAGGGATGGCGCATTTACAATGAAACAAATCTTGGTAAAGAATGCATGGAATTTAAGGTGGAAATCGAGGTGACGAGGCTATGAAGCACACACGGAAGCAAGTCAATGACATGAGTCAAGAAGCGTTCATTCTAGCGTTTGGTCCTCTATTTGAACACTCGCCTTGGGTGGCAGAGCGGGCTGCAGGATCTCGGCCATTCGCCGACATCAAGGGTATGATTAGTGCCCTTGAACATGAAGTCGCGGAAGCGAGTCGCGAGGAGCAGCTGGCACTGCTTAGGGCGCATCCCGATCTAGGCACGCGTGTGCGGATGACCGACCATTCCGTCCAGGAACAGTCAGGCGCCGGTCTGAACCAATTAACCCCTGAAGAATACGAACAGTTTCTTTCTTTAAATAAACAGTACACGGATCGGTTCCAGTTCCCTTTTATCATGGCGGTAAAGGGACAGACCAAAGACACGATACGCGAGGCGTTACGGCTGCGGATTGAGGGAGAACCGGAAGTGGAGCTGCGTACGGCGTTGCAAGAGGTTTGTAAGATTGGGCGCTTTCGCCTGGCAGATATCGTGATGAATGAAACGGAGGAGAAAGCGATGGAACAAGCAAAAGGCGCAGAGAGAATCATGTATTACGGGAAAGGTGATGTCTGGGTCTATCGTTCCTACGCCAAGCCGCTCACGAATATTACGCTGATTCCGGAATCTGGGTTCACGGGTCGAGATAATGTGTTGTTCGGTATGAACATCAAAGTAGCGGTGAGCGGCGAGAAGTTGTTCACGTCGTTTAGCGAGGGAGATAACACCTACGTTGTTGCCACAGATTCGATGAAAAATTTCATCCTTCGCAAAGCAGGCGAATATGAAGGATCTACAGCAGAAGGGTTCTTGGAATTCGCGAGCCGCCTCTTTTTGGAGAAGTATCCTTGGATGACAGGGATCAAAATGAGTGCAGATCAAGTGGCATTCGAAACGCTGCAGGTACCAGGTCCAGCAGGCTTCCAAGCAGGGGATCTTGTGTATCGCTATTCGCAAAATGAACAACCAACCGCTTCTGTCGAACTCGTTCGCATAGAGGATCAAGTCGTTGTCGCAGACCACTCTGCTGGAATAGCAGATCTCAAACTAATCAAAGTCAAAGGAAGCTCCTTCGCCGGTTTCGTCCGTGATGAATACACGACGCTTCCGGAATCGTCGGATCGACCTCTCTTTATATTCCTAGACATAGCCTGGAGCTATGAATCTGGCGAGGATGCCTTCGATGCGGATCTTGGACGCTACGTAGCGGCTGAGCAAATCCGTGACATTGCGCATACCGTATTCCATGAGCAGCATTCACCGTCGATCCAAAACCTCATCTATCGCATTGGACAACGTGCATTACTGCGCTTCCCGCAGCTCAAAGAAATCCGCTTTGAGTCGAATAACCGGACGTGGGAAACGATTCTTGAGGAAGTTTCCGTAGGTGAGGGCAAGGTTTTTACAGAGCCTCGACCTCCGTATGGTTTTCAAGGATTTTCGATGACAAAGCGTGATCTGGAGGGCCTATGAGCGTAGGGATCACATCGCATGTTCTGGATATTAGCAGCGGCCGACCCGCAGTTGGTGTGAGGATCGATTTGTTCAGGCTCCAAGGAGGCGTGGCAGAGCTGCTTCGCTCAGACGTTACGAATTCAGATGGCAGACTGCCAGGGCCGATGCTTAGTGGGGAAGATTTTAGAGGAGGAACGTATGAATTGCTCTTCCATGTGGGGGATTACTTCAGAGAGAAGGGCGTGGAGCTTCCGGAGCCAGCCTTTCTAGATCAGGTGCCGATTCGTTTTGGTGTTGCCAATAGCACGATGCATTATCACGTTCCTTTATTAATTGCACCATGGGGATACAACACCTATCGCGGGAGCTAGTTCGAGTAGTTAGCGGCCAGATAACAGATAGAGAGCTTCGAGGGAGGGTTTCGTAGGATGAATCGATTTGATCTTATCGTTCGCAAAGGGACCGTGGTCCTGCAAGATGAGTGTCGACAGTTAGACATCGGGATACGGGACGGCAAAATTGCAGCACTAGGCGAAAACCTTGTGTTCTCGAAGCAGACTCCTGTTTATGACGCAGAAGGTTTAACGATCCTCCCAGGTATGATCGACGCCCATGTTCATTTCAATGAACCAGCACTAGGCCACTGGGAAGGCTTCGTTACAGGCTCTGCCTCCTTGGCTGCTGGCGGATGCACAACGTATATCGATATGCCGCTCAATGGCGTTCCCCCTACGGTTCGGCTCTCTGCGTTGGAGCTGAAGCTGGAAGCGGCGGAAGGACAATCCTACGTAGATTACGCGCTGTGGGGCGGACTTGTCCCTGGCAATATCGGCGAGCTAGAGGAGCTTGCTCAAGCTGGCGTGATAGGCTTCAAAGCCTTCATGTCCTGCCCGGGTGGTGAGGGAGAAGATATATTCACGGAAGTGGATGATGAGACGCTCTTCGAAGGCATGAAAGAAATTGCTCGCTTAGGGCTGGTGTTGGCGCTTCATGCGGAGAGCGAGGAGATCGTCTCCAAGCTGGCTGCAGAGGCTGTGCAAGCAGGCAAACGCAGTGCATTGGACTTCATCGCTACACGGCCGATCGCTGCCGAATTGGAAGCTGTAAACCGCGCATTGGGCTATGCGAAGCAGACAGGCTGTAAGCTGCATTTCGTGCATATCTCCTCCGCAGAAGCGGTTCAGGTGATTACGGAGGCGAAAGCCAACGGATTCGACGTTACTGTGGAAACGTGCCCGCATTATTTGGCGCTAACGGATGTGGAGGTTGAACGCCTCGGACCCGTTGCCAAATGTGCGCCACCGATACGCACGGCGGAAGATCAAACTCGTTTGTGGGAAGAGCTGGCGGCAGGGCGGTTCGACATCATTGCCTCTGATCACTCGCCTTCGCCGAAACACATGAAGCAGGGTGACTTCTTCGCAGCTTGGGGCGGCATTTCAGGAGCGCAAAGCTCGCTTGAGCTCATGTTGCACGAAGGCCATCTCCGCAGAGAGATTCCTCTAACGGAGATCGCGCGTATGCTAGCGCTAGAGCCAGCAAAGCGCTTCGGATTATATCCCCGCAAAGGGGAAATAGCCCTTGGTGCTGACGCGGATCTAGCTTTGGTAGATTTGGCAGCGAGCTACAACTTGCAAGAGAGCGACTTGCTGTATCGCCATAAGCAAAGTCCCTATGTGGGGAAAACCTTCGGCTGCAGTGTGCGGGCAACTTTCCTAAGGGGCACTAAGGTGTATGAACGAGGCATGGGAGTTGGAGCAGCATTAGATGGAGCTTGGTTGCGTCATCGTGCATCGATCGGAGGCGGGCTAGATGGCTAAAATGAAAGGTTACCAGGAAGACATGCTAGCTCAATACGGGAATCGTATGTTGCGTGCCTTAGATTGGCTAGCAACCTTCGGCGCCGATCCAGAAGGCGGCGTGACTCGCCTCTTATATGCGGAGCCTTGGCTTCAGGCGCAATTAGCTCTGATCGACAACATGCAGAGCATGGGGCTCAAGGCAGATTTTGATGAAATCGGCAATGTATACGGCAAATTACAAGGGTCGGACCCTTCGTTAAAGCCGATTCTTACAGGTTCACACATCGATACCGTCAAAAACGGAGGGAAATACGATGGTGCCTACGGCGTCATCGCCTCCATGATGGCACTTGGCTATTTGAAGGCCGTATACGGAACACCGAAACGGACATTGGAAATGGTCTCCTTTTGCGAGGAGGAGGGAAGTCGCTTCCCATTGGCGTACTGGGGATCCGGCCATGTGACAGGCGTTCTATCGTTAGCGGAAGGCGTCGGACTTACCGACCCAGAGGGCGTAACGTTGCTTGAAGCGATGGAGAAAGCTGGCTTCGAAACTTCACAGGGCGGGCCTAATCCAGCCAAACGCGATGATATTGGGGCCTATATTGAAATTCATATCGAGCAAGGCGCAGTCCTTGAGTTTAAAGAGAAGCAGATTGGTGTCGTGACGGCTATAGTCGGTCAAATCCGAATGACAGTCGTTGTCACTGGCACACCTAATCATGCAGGAACAACCCCGATGACGATGCGCAAAGATGCATTGGCTGCCGTTGCCGAGATGGTCGCGTTAACAGAGCAGATGGCACTTGCGGAAGGTGAGCCTTTGGTAGCTACCGTAGGACGCTTAGAAGTGAAGCGTGGCACATCGAATGTGGTACCAGGCGAAGTCGAATTCACGTTAGATATTAGACATACTGACGAGCGGAAAATAGAGGCTTTTCGTGCGGAATTGCTGGCGAGGTTCATGGAAATCGCGGTACGAAGAGATCTTCATATAGAGACAGTTGAACATTTAAATGCGTTACCAGTAGCCATGGATAGCGGGATATCGGCAGAAATTGAGGCTGCCTGTGACTTCTATGGTTTTGAGCATATCCGCATGCCAAGCGGGGCTGGGCATGATGCTCAGTTGTTTGGGCCGATCTGTCCGTCGGCCATGATTTTCGTTCCAAGTCGGGCTGGCATCAGCCACAGTCCCAAAGAGTTTACAAAGCCTGATGATTTAATTGTCGGCTTTCAAACACTCGTTCATGTGTTATATCAATATGGCTACGGGGGAAAAGCAGATGAAAACCTATAAAGATTTATCACCCTCGCTTCGAACGATCATGACACCTGGACCCGTCGAGGTGGACCCAAGGGTGCTGCGCGCGATGTCCTATCCCATTCTGGGCCAGTTTGATCCTGAATTCACCGAGTTAATGAATGAAACGATGGAAATGCTTCGCGAAGTTTTTCAAACAAGCAATCAATGGGCTTTCCCAATAGATGGCACATCTCGTTCAGGAATTGAAGCTGTGCTCGTTAGCATCATCGAACCAGGGGATAAAGTGCTCGTTCCGATTTACGGACGATTTGGTAATTTACTGGTAGAAATTGCAGAGCGCTGTGGCGCAGAAGTGATCATCATTGAAAAAGAATGGGGATCTGTGTTTGACCCCGAGGAGATTATTACAGAGATAAATCGAGAGAAGCCTACCATTGTAGCCATGGTTCACGGAGAAACGTCGACAGGTTGTATCCAGCCGTTCGATGGGATCGGAGCCGCTTGTCGTCGAGTGGATGCCCTGTTGGTCGTTGATGCAGTAGCGACAATTGGTGGTGTTCCTGTGAAGACGGATGAATGGCAGTTGGATGCGGTGATTGGGGGAACGCAAAAATGTTTATCCGTTCCATCAGGCATGTCACCGATTACGTACAATGATCGAGTGGAAGCGAAGGTGCTTCGCCGCAAAACGATCGAACGGGGACTGCGGGAGAAAGGTTCCCCTGTTTCAACAGTTAAAGCCGTGGCGAGTAACTATTTCGATCTCGGACAGCTGCAGGACTATTGGAGTCCTAAGCGGTTGAATCATCATACAGAGGCAACGACAATGCTATATGCACTGCGTGAAGGTTTGCGCATCGTGCTGCAGGAGGGACTGGAAGAGCGATTCGATCGGCATAAACGTCACGAAGAAGCTTTGGTTGCTGGACTGCAAGCCATGGGATTGACGCTTTATGGAGAGCCAGATTGTAAGCTGCCGGTTGTCACCTGTATACGCATTCCTGGAGGTGTAGACGGTGAAGCGGTGCGATCGATGCTGCTGAACAGCTTCGGCATCGAAATCGCCTCCTCCTTTGGTCCGCTGAAGGGACAGATATGGCGAATAGGTACGATGGGTTTCAGTTGTAATCAAAAGAATGTGCTTCATGTGCTAGGAGCGCTGGAAGCAACGCTACATTGGCATGGTGTAGATATCTCTGTAGGGAAGGCGCTGCAAGCTGCGCTAGCGGTATATGCTCATAAACGGGAGGAATAATCATGTTAAACATCATGCCACGAGCAGAGCGAGCCATGATTGCTACGCCGCATTATTTGGCTAGTTCAGTGGGAAGCGCGATTTTACAGCAAGGCGGCAATGCCTTTGATGCGGCAATTGCCATTAGTGCGACCCTGGGTGTCGTTTACCCGCATATGACGGGGCTCGGCGGAGATGCTTTTTTCCTTATGCATGATGCGGCAACAGGCGCTTATACCGGTTTCAATGGAAGCGGCAAGTCAGCGGCGAAGGCGACGCCTGATTTTTATACAGAGCAAGGGATGGAGAAGATTCCGCAACGCGGCATTTTAAGCGCGATTACGGTGCCGGGTATGGTGGATGCTTGGTGGCAGGTGTGGGAAAAGTACGGCAAGCTTCCGTGGGCGAAGCTGCTGGATCCGGCGATTGCTTATGCGGAAAAGGGTTTTCCGATATCGCGCAACTTACTGTTCTGGATACGCAAGGATGAGCCATTCATTCGTGCTTCCGCGCAGCTTAGTAGCTTGTATATGCGGGATGGTGAGCTTTTGAAGGAAGGCGATCGTCTTGTTCAGTCCGAAATGGCTAGTACACTGCGTCTGATTCAACAAGAAGGCAGAGATGTATTCTACGCCGGCTCGCTGATGCAGTCAATTATTAATAGCGTTAAGCAAGATGGCGGTTTGCTGGAGGAAGATGATTTCCGCAACTTTGCTGGAGAATGGGTGGAGCTGCTCTCGACGACGTATCGTGGATATGAGATTTATCAAATGCCGCCGAACTCGCAAGGGTTCACTGCGCTCATGATGATGAATATGTTAGAACATATTGATGTTGGGGCTGTTCCCAGAGCATCGGCCAATTTCTATCATCTGATGTCGGAAGTGATCAAAAAGGCGTTCAAAGATCGCGATCGCTATTTAACCGACCCGCATTTCAGGGACATCCCGCTCGAGAGACTGCTGTCCAAATCATATGCACAGGAGCTTTGGAATGAGGTTCAGGCGAATCCATTCAAGGTTAGTGAGCATTTGTCGCCAGCAATCGGTCAGGACACAGCTTATGCGGCAGTAGTAGATGAAGACGGGAATTCCGTTTCTTTTATCCAAAGCTTATATTTCGATTTCGGAGCAGCTTACGTACCTGGGGATACAGGGATTATTATGCAAAATCGGGGTTCCTTCTTCTCGCTCGATTCTAAGTGCGCGAACGTGTTGGAACCACGAAAAAGATCGTTCCATACCTTGATGCCAGCCATGGTAAGTAAGGCAGGAAAGCCTTATATGCTTTTCGGCACGCAAGGAGGAGAAGGTCAGCCGCAGACGCAGCTTTCGATACTTACGGGGGTATTGGATTATGGTCTATCCATTCAGGAAGCCATTTCACTTCCGCGTTGGGTATACGGCCGTACTTGGGGGGAAGATGGCGACGCGCTGAAGCTAGAGCATCGGCTTGAACCTGAAGTATATACACGATTGAAGCAATGGGGACATCGCGTGGAGCCAGTAAAATCTTGGGATGGCATTATGGGGCAGGCGCAGGGCATTGTCATTGATGAGCAAGGTTTTATGAGTGGTGCGGCTGATCCGCGTGGCGATGGGTTGGCGATTGGTTGGTAGGCGATACGGCAATGAGAAGTGCTGGGAGATCAGCAAAGCAATGCGTACGTGAGATGAATGAGAAAGGAGCGATGAGCGATGGAGGCCTATGACATTTTGCTAGCTGTGGAGAGTAATACGGAGGCGCGTGTATTGGCGACAGTGATTCATGTGGAAGGCCACGCTTATCGTAAGCAAGGAGCCGTCATGCTGTTAATGGCAGATGGGAGCACAGTGGGAAGTATTTCGCCAGGCTGCTTGGAGGGCGATCTCGCTGCTTACGTGCCAATTGTGTGGGAATCACAAAAGGCGCAAATGGTGGAATACGACATGAGGCCAGCCGATGACTTCGGTTGGGGGGAGACAATTGGGTGCGGTGGGTTGATTCGCATTCTTCTTGAACCTCTCTCTGGGGAGCTGTTGGTGAACCTGCTAGTGTTGAAAGGCAATCTAGATCGCGGTAAAGCTGTGGAGCTCATTCGCACCTACACCGATGGGTATTCGGATATTACGTACGCGCTGCGTGATCCGCGTGTAGTGGAGCAGGTATATCCTGCTCTGTCACCGGATAGGGAGCCCTTTAGTTTCGTGACAAGCACACTTTTCATGCCAAAGCCAAGAGTCATCGTGTTCGGTGCGAATCCGGATGCGATTCCGCTAGTACAAATGGCGGTGAGCAGCGGTTTTCGTGTCGTTGTGGCGGATTGGCGTGAAGCGTTCTGCAACGCAGAGCGGTTTCCTGGGGTAGAAACGATGGTTGCTTTTCCAGAGACATTAGTCGAAAATCTTGGACTGAATGAGAGCGACTATGTTGTGATCATGAGTCACCAGTTCGAAAAGGATACCACCTTCTTGCGTGGCATTATGGCGTTCGAACTCCATTATCTTGGCATTATGGGTTCCAAGGAACGGACATCAAAAATGCTGGAGGGTTTCGAGCGCCCTGAATGGTTGCATGCGCCAATCGGTGTAAACATTGGCTCCGAAGGCGCGTTCGAGAATGCGGTCAGCATTGTGGCTGAGTTGATTGCGATCAAGCGCGGTAAGCACGGAGCGGGTCTATGGAAATCCCCCTTAGCTCATGGACGGGATGTTCAAAGCTTCTGCTCATGGTGAAACCTATGAAGAAGAAGGTTGTCGGGATCTACTTGGCGGCAGGAAGCAGCCGACGAATAGGGACTGCGAAGCAGTCCCTTGAGCTGGCCGATGGCATCCCCCTCGGTGGGATTGCCCTACTGCATGCGCTCCGTTGCTCGGCGCTAGAGCAGGTCGTGATCATCGTGCGCGAAGGGGATTCGCTGGCATGGCTGCCGGCAGAGGCGCTTGCTCCACTTGCGCGTGATAGATGCCGAATTGCAGTGTGTAAAGAGGCTGGATTGGGAATGGCACACTCACTCCGCACAGGTATTCAAGAAGCTAAAGCTATGCAGGCGGATGGTGTGCTGGTTATGCTTGCCGACCAGCCTTTCATTGATGGCACAATGCTTGATGGTGTGCTGAATGCCTTCAAGGCGGGAGAGGGCTATGACTATGTCGCTAGTGGTGACCAGGGAACCCCAAAGCCGCCTGTTATTTTAGGAAGCGGGATGTGGCCAGCCGTTACTGCATTGGAGGGAGATGCAGGTGCACGATCTCTCTTTCACTTACCTGCATTCCGTGGGCAGATCATCGAGGAAGCGGAAACACTGAAATTTATGGATATCGATACAATTGAGAGGTACGAAGAGGCAGTGGAAATCTTCAAACACCGATTTATGTGAAATTAAATAACATGAAATTAAGCTATGAGTGCATTGATACGAATGATGCGCTACTTTTTTATATAAAAAAACAAAATAATGTTAAGTTAGTTGACGTTAATTTCGGATATTGTTTATAGTAGATCTAATTTATCAGAGCGATTGAAGAAGGTAATAGGTGCATAGCGGGCAAGTTGCCCGCGAAACGGAACGGCGTTCCATAAGTGAGAGTGCGAACGCGCCATGTCTCCCGTCGAATGGTCAGGTGAAGTAGATTCCAAGTAACCATTTACACGCAGCAAGCCGCCTTCTCGCGGTAAACTCAGAACGCATACTTGGCAAGTTTAATCACAGAAACTCTGAGGAGGGTTGAATATGTCAGTTCCGATACATCAGCTGCCAGAGCAGCAGCCTTCCGTATGGCAGCCGACAAGTGTGGAGGAAGCGATCCAATTGAAGCACAAATGGGGCGATAACGCCGTAATTGTGGCTGGAGGCACTTGGCTCCGTACACGATGGGAAAATGGTCTCGCACACTTGCCGCAGCATTTAATTAGTCTTGGACGCATTCTTGTACTCTCGGGATTAACGGTTAATTCCCAAGGTCAAGTTCATATAGGCCCTGCCCTTAGCATAGCAGATTTGATGAAAAACGAGCTGGTTGGGCGGAAATGCGCACTTCTCGTGCAGGCATGTGCGGAAATCGCGGCGCCGTCGATTCGGAATCTAGCTTCCATTGGAGGCAATGTCATGACGCGTACTGGTGATCTCATTCCCGCATTGCTCGTAATGAATGCGCAGATCAGGTGCACAGATGGACAGAATGAACGAACGGTTATTCTGAAGGATTGGCTGGCTGCTTCGCAAGGAGCTCCAGATGAGATGATGACGAGTATTATCATACAGACAGAGAACGAGAAAACCGAGAGCACAGAGACACAATTAGATACAGTAGCTGAAGCGGGGCACATCCATGAGTTCTACCTGAAGGTAGGACGAAGAGAGGCTTTTACACCTTCGGTTGTCACGGTTGCGGGTAGAATTTCACTACAATCGGATGGGACGATTGCCAGCATTGCACTAGCGGCAGGTGGAGGCACCGCGATTCCTATGAGGTTTCCAGCATTGGAAGCTGAAATGGTCGGGAAGCCGTTATCGAAGGCCGTTTTACAGACTCTCCATAAGGGAGTGATGGCCGATTTCAACGCTGTGGCTGATGATTATGCCGGCGTGACGTATCGGAAACAAACAGCAGCGAATCTGATCATATCGGAGTGTTACAAAGCTTGGCGCAAAGGGGGCGGAGCCTATGCTCCTAAATCGTAATGCGAAGAAATGGATCATAAGACCTGACGGGAAAGAGAAAGTAACAGGGGAGCTGCGGTATCTCACTGATTTAACCGCCCCTGGCATGCTGCACGGCAAGGTACTGCGGAGTCAATATCCGCATGCTTGGATTCTTTCCATCGATACAAGTAAAGCCAAACAACTACCTGGCGTGCGCGCAGTCTTGACGGCTGACGACGTGCCAGGGCTGAACTTATTCGGTATTGCTTTTCCTCATCAGCCAGTGTTTTGCCATGATCGCGTTCGTTACATTGGTGATGCGATAGCTTGTGTGGCTGCCGATACCGAGGAGATTGCAGAATACGCGTTAAGCCTCATCAAGGTTGTGTATGAGCAGCTGCCTCTTGTAAATAATCCAGAAACCGCGCTGGAAGCGGGAACGATCCTGCTTCACCCCGAAGGGAATCTACTGCATCAAACGACTTTGCAGCACGGGGACACAGACATTAACGACGTATTTGAAACATGTTCATACGTCGTTGAAGAAACGTATCTAACGCCACGTCAGATGCACACATATATGGAAACCGAAGGTGGACTCTTTATTCCAGAGACGAACGGTAGGCTTACCGTTTACTCACCAACTCAGCACGGTTACAAAGATCGTTTCCAGCTTGCACGGATTCTCGGGGTAGCCGAGGAGCAGATAAGAGTTGTATCCAGCCCTATCGGCGGTTCGTTTGGCGGTAAGGATGAGCTCAATGTGCAGCCCTTCGGCGCATTGTTAGCGCTAAGAACAACCATGCCAATCAAAATGCATAATTCCCGTCGTGAATCCGTCATCTCCGGCATCAAACGTCATCCGATGCGGATTACGATGAAAACGGGAACGGATGCGGAAGGAAGACTGATGGCGCATCAAGTTCGCATCCTCGCAGATACGGGAGCTTACGCGACATTAGGTTGCGAGGTGTTGAATTTTGCAACCGAGCATGCGATTGGTCCTTACACGATCCCGCATGTCGATGTGGAAGGAAAGAGTGTCTACACGAATAACGGCGTATCCGGCGAGTTTCGGGGATTCGGCGGCAATCAGGTGATTTTCGCGGTGGAGAGCCAGATCGAACGCTTAGCCGAGAAGATCGGCATGGATGCTTGGGAGCTGCGCAAGCTTAACCTGCGCACTCCCAACGATCCGGGCCCGATGGGCCAGCAGATCGTGGCCACCGAAGGCGCCGCCCAGGTGTGGGCGAAGGCGCAGGAGTCGCCGCTCTGGGCGAAGCGCGCCCGCCCGCCAGCGGCTGCGCAAGAGCCGTGGCTGCGCCGAGGCGTCGGCGCTGCGCTGGTGATGCACGGTGCCGGTCTCGGTCTCGGCATCCCCGATCATTCCGGCGGCCGCATCGAGCTGACGCCGGAGGGCAAGATCCAAGCCTCCTTCGGCTTCGAGGAGTTTGGCCAAGGTCTCTATGCAGCACTCACGTTGATGCTGCAGGACTGCTTCGGCTGCGCCGCCGATGACATTCGCATCGTCATCGGCGATACGGACCGCGTGCCGAGCAGCGGTTCAAGCACGGCCTCACGCGCCACCACGATGATGTGGCGCGCGCTCCAGCGGCTGAAGCCAGCCTTCGTGCTGGCGCTGCTGGAGCAGGCTTCGCAGCTCTGCGGCGTTCCAGCCGCAGAGCTCGCAACCGGCGCAGGCGGGATTCATCACAAGGGTGATGAATTCGGGGAGCCGGTTGTCACGTATGCGGAGGCCGCTGCGGCGCTAGCTTCGCCGATCATCGCGCATACGGAGTTCGACTACCCGACCACGCCCGAAGGGCGGGTCGGTGCGCACTATCTGTACTCCTACGCAGCAGCGATCGTCGAGGTTGAAGTCAACATGCTGACCGGAAGGGTCAAGGTGCTGCAAACCGATCACGTCATTGCTGCAGGTCCTGTGATTAATCCGATGGGCTTTCTTGGGCAAATCGAGGGCGGCAGTGTGATGGCTTTGGGCTATACGTTAACCGAGGATGCCGTGATGAAGGATAGCAAGTATTTGCGTCATAACTTGGATACGTACTTGGTTCCTACCTTCAGCGATAGCCCGCTCCGTATTCAAGTTGAAGCGATTGAAGAGCTGCCTGAGGGGGATACATTTGGACCTCGTGGCGTTGGAGAAATCGGCTCCGTCGGTTTGGCCCCTGCGATTACGGCAGCGGTTCGGCAAGCGACAGGCATTTGGGTGAATCAGTTGCCCATATCACCAGAAGACATCGTGCAATCCATCGATTGGTTAGAAGGGGTGGAGGCCAGTGATTAATACATCTTTTGTGTTAGATTGTTCCATAAACGGGAAGGCCATGTCGATCCCTGTTCCAGCATCCAAACGGATGTCAGCGATTTTGCGGGATGACCTGCTCATGACCGGTACCAAGGTTTCTTGTGAGATTGGGCGCTGCGGCGCTTGCATGATTCTGCTCGATGGCCAACCCGTGAACTCCTGTCTGCTGATGGCGTATCAAGCGTCGGGCAAGGAGATTACGACCATTGAGGGGATATCGGCAGGCGAAGAACTGCATCCGATTCAGCAAGCGATGTTAGAGGAGGGGGGATTGCAGTGCGGCTACTGTACAGCCGGCATGGTGGTGACCTTAACCGCGTTATGGGAAACGAATCCTTCCCCTACGCGAAGTGAGGCCGAGAAAGCATTATGCGGAAACATTTGCCGGTGCACAGGGTATGAGGGGATTTTCAGAGCAGTAGAGAAATGCGGATTGTTCATAAAAAGAGAGGGGTAGAAGCCATATGCGAAAATTATTGCTGTCTTTAACTGCCATTATGTTAGTTATTTTAAGCGCCTGCTCCACTACGAGTTCTACAACAGAATCAAGTACGGCTCCAGCATCAACCCCAGCGGCTTCTACGGCAGCGACTACAGAGAAAAAGCTGCCTAGAGTTGCCTTTGTCTACATCGGCGTTCCAGGGGATGGCGGCTGGACATATGAGCACGATCAAGGCCGTCTCATGATGGAGAAAGAGTTGGGTATTAAAGCGACGACTGTCGAAAATATCCCCGAAGGCCCGGACGCTGAGCGTGTATTCGAAGAGCTGGCTCAGAAAAATGATATTATTTTCGGAACCTCCTTCGGTTATATGGACTCGATGGTTGCGGTAGCTCAGAAGCATCCGAATGTGAAATTCCTGCACTCCACTGGTTACAAAACAGCGCCAAACCTAGGAACTTACATGGGACGTGAATACCAAAGTGCTTACCTCGTCGGTATGGCTGCAGGGAAAATGACCAAAAACAATCATCTGGGCTATGTTGGTGCGTTCCCGATCCCAGAAGTCATTTATACCATTAATGCTTTTACACTTGGTGCTCAAAGCGTGAATCCAAATATCGATGTTTCCGTAGTTTGGAGTAATACATGGTTCGATCCTGCAACCGAGAAGCAAGCTGCGATTTCCCTACTGGATAAAGGCGTAGATGTATTGGCGGCATATCAAGATTCACCGGCAAGTATACAAGCGGCTGCTGAGCGTAAAGTATGGGGCATCGGGAACGATTCCGATATGGGCAGATTCGCACCAGAGACGTACATATCGAACCCGAAATGGAACTGGGGCCCGTACTACGTGAAAACAGTGAAAAGCATCATGGACGGCACGTGGAAATCCGAGGCATACTTCGGCAGTATGAAAGAAGGCATCACGGACATTGCGCCTCTTGGCAAAAATGTACCAGCTGATGTGAAAGATTTAGTTGAGAAGAAAAAACAAGAGATTTTGAACGGCACCTTTGATGTGTTCACAGGACCTATCGTGGATCAAGACGGTAAGACACGTTTTGAGGCAGGCAAAAAGATGACAGACGAGGAAATTCTCGGTACGACTTGGTTTGTTAAGGGCATTAAAGGTGTCATTCCGAAATAAAGCACGAAGGATGTGAGGGGCGATGACAATACAAGATATCGCATTAATTCATGAGTGGCACCCGGTGTTGTTGTCGTCAGCACTCACGGATAAGCCGGAGGCAGTGATTGTACTAGGGGAAAAAGTAGCTGTATTCCGCACCACGCAAGGCGTCCACGCATTTAAAGACTTATGTATTCATCGCGGTGTGCCCTTATCATTGGGGAAAGTAAGCGGTGATGAGCTTGTGTGTGCTTATCATGGCTGGTCTTATAATGGCTGCGGCACATGTACCAAGATTCCCTCTTTACCGAAGGACCAGGCCATTCCATCGAAGGCAAAAGCATTCGTCTATGCTTGCGTGGAAGCCCATGGCCTGATCTGGGTGTGCTTAGGGACACCTGCTGGGCCGCTGCCTAAAGTGAGTGCTTATGTGCCTGAGGGCTTCAAGGAAGTGTTCATGGGGCCTTACGCCCTGCAAGCAGCGGGTCCGCGGATTATAGAAAACTTCCTCGATGTATCCCACCTCATGTTCGTGCATGAGGGTCTCCTGGGCGATAGTGATTTCGCTGAAATCAATGATTATCACGTGTTGGAAGAGGATGGGGTACTTCGTTCCGAAGAAATTATCGTGTATCAACCGGATGCCGATGGGACGGGGCGCGGGGTACATAGCCGATACGTGTATGAGGTATTCGGTCCTTTATGCGTAGCATTTACGAAAAGAGATGACGTGTCCGACCATATATTCCGTCTATTTCTGATGGTGCTGCCGGTTACGGAGCAGACTAGCGTGGCTTACATGCTGAAGCAAAGAAACTATGCATATGACGAGCTTGACGAGGTTTTCATCCAATTCCAAGACAGGCTCATCGAGCAGGATCGGATCATGGTTGAAAACCAAAAGCCAGAGCTGCTGCCGCTAGATTTGCAGGCAGAGCTGCATTTGAAGTGCGACCGATTGAGCATTGCGTACCGCAAGCGGCTTCGTGAGCTAGGCGTCACTTTCGGAACGGCGTAGCGAGCTTGGTTGGAACTGAGAAAGAGTAGGGCGAACGACATGCATACGAAATAAAAAAAGGATTGTATAATTAGCTTAGGCTAATATGCAATCCTTTTTTTTTACATAAGAATGTATAAATTTCCGGTACTCGGAAGAACCAATTCTTATTGGACATAAAAACAACCGCTAACCGCGGTCGTTCATCCTCGAATGACTTCGATAGAAGTTTATTATCATATTTGGTAAAATAAGACTACTAGACTACCACCAGTAGTTAGAAGGCTCGTTAGCATCTTGTTGTCTTATGTGCGAAGGTGTCGTGAAAGTTTTGATAAGTGCAGCTGTTTCTTCAGCAGATAGAGGTTGAGCCACCATAAAGGAATCTGCTTGTTTGCGCAGTTCTGCGCGCTTTACTGCGTGTACGGAACGTTGCAGCTCTGGGTTTAATTGAATAATCGCCATCGTCTTAGCTCCCTCTTTTTAATAGTAGTGTACAAGAGTGATTATAGCAAAATATTGGAATTTAGGGGAGAGTTAATTGAAAATATTAGCAAAAGTTTTTGTGAGTTTTTGTATGGTACTCTTCATTGCATTGCAAATATGGTGTTCCTTTGTTACCTTCCATTTTCCGTATAACGGCATCTATTTGGACGCTGCTCGTACAGATGAATGGATAGTCAGTAAACTTGAGGCTAATAGTACGAATGATAACATTCATATCGGTGATAAAGTCATTGCCATTGATGGGAAACCACCGGGGGAATGGTCAACCGTAAAACGATGGAATGTGGTTGAGAAGGCAAACACGGTTGTGGTTTGGAGAGAAGGGAACGTAGAATCCATCAATTTAAGAACGAATCAACCAGCCTTATTCGATATCATTTCACTCGTTGAGGAATTTGTATGCTTATTCATGTGCGTATTATTATTCTTAAGGGAAAGTCGTTCGCCTTCCGCACGTTTACTAGCTTTCTCCTTTCTTAGCGCGGCCCTTATCTTTATGAGTTTAGGCGCATCGATGCGAGGAGATCTCATAGGCAAGATGATGATTGCTAGCTCGATGATGGTGTTACCTATTGTCTTTTTACATTTTCTCGTGGTGTTCTTCAAAGAAAAGGGAGACATGGAGCTGCCCAAAAGGCTCTTTAAATATTTATACGGGATTGCCCTGCTAGCTTTTGGGTTAAGAAGTCTATACTTCTTTCCTTCAATGGCTTTCGTGTATGGCTATGACGGCTCCGTCACGATGGGATTCTTCATTATTGTGATTTCATTAAATATTTCTCTATTAGCAACGTTGTTTGTGAAGGTCAGGAAAGCACAGACGCCGCTAGCTGGTATTATCAAAAGCGTATTTTACTCCCTGCTTATTTCTTTTCTTCCTATTATCTGTCTCTCTTTTCTACCACAACTCATTATCGGAGATTGGATATTTGACCCTATTTATACGAGTTGGCTGCTATTAATATTCCCAATTACGTTCTCCTATTTAATAGCTTCGGATCAGTTATACGATATCGGCCTAGTCGTGCGGCGCGTGGTGTTTGCCTGTCTCATGGCAGCGATACCGGTTAGCTTGTTTACAGGAGCGTTTGCGATTATCTTTCATGGGGAAACCAATGGCAAGCAAATTTTATTCCTATTCATCAGTGCGATCTTCCTTGTCTCATCCATGTTGTATGCAGCCGAATATTGGACGACACGATTAGAGCCCTATTTGTTCCCGAGAAAGTATATATTGAAGTCTGCATTGAAAAAGATTTCTAAAAATCTAGGGACTATTTCCAGTTTTCGTGATTTGAAGGATATTATCCTTGTGGATATCGTCAATACGCTGCAAGTGACGGGTGGTGCCATTGTTTTTCGGCATAAAAACGATATCGAAATCATTTGCGAAGGTGAAGTAGATACGGCAGAACTTCAACGTTTGGTTCATTCATCCGCGATGCTTGATCATCCATACTATACATTTATGGAAATGAACTGCCATGAGGAGTACACGAGCTATCTCATCGTAACACGGAAGAAGACGAACACGCGGATTGCAAAGGAAGAATGGCAATGGCTGCAGCTGATTACCTCCTATTTGGAAGTAGGGATGGAAAATGTGTATCTGATTCGCAAGCTGACAGGCAGGCTCCAACAAATGGTTTCCCATCTACCGGAGGAAGAACATCTCTGGTTGCGGAAGGTCATGTTCGAGCTCCAGGAGGAGGAACGGATTCGAATTGCGACCGATCTTCATGATACAACGATGCAGGATTTATTTTTTCTCAAACGAAGATTAACCTCACTGGCAGAGAAACCGTCGATGCGCCAAGAGGATCGTGAACAGTTAAACAGCATGAACAATTTCGTGGAAATGATCAATGCCAGCTTGCGCCAAAGTTGCTTTGAGTTAAATCCTCACTTGTTGAAAGAAGTAGGTTTGATGCAAACCTTGAAGATGTACGTGGAGAAGGAATCCTATACAACGCCATTCGAGGTTTCCTTCCGAGCAGAGCATATTTCCGATATTGAAGGCAAGGATTTATCGGCCAAACGGCAAATTTTCCGGATCGTGCAAGAATTACTTAACAATGCTAAGAAACATTCACAGGCAGCTAATGTTAGCTTTCACATGTGGGAAGAAGGGCTGTTCTTTTACTTAAGCTATCGAGATGATGGCGTAGGCTTTCGCGTGAAGGAAGAGGTTGCCGTTGAGATCGCAGCATCGGGAATGGGACTTGCCTATATGAGAAGCCGAG
Organism: Paenibacillus sp. J22FR5; assembly: GCF_059691975.1. Classification (NCBI taxonomy): domain Bacteria; kingdom Bacillati; phylum Bacillota; class Bacilli; order Caryophanales; family Paenibacillaceae; genus Paenibacillus; species Paenibacillus sp. J22FR5. Next base: position 18,680 of record NZ_JCAUAN010000026.1, read on the forward strand.
TGCTTCATATAGGCGGAAGTTTTGAATTGGAGACTGAAGAGGGATCAGGGACCCATATCTTTATCACAATACCGATTGAGGAAGTGATGTCAGCATGAGTGAGATCGTCAAAACATTAGTGGTCGATGACCATCCCTTATTTGCGCGGGCAACGAAGTCGTTATTAGATGAAATAGATCGTATTGAGGTTGTCGGGGTGGTCAGTAATGCGAAGGAATGCTTGGAGCATGTAAAGTTGCATCAGCCCGGGCTCGTTTTTCTGGATTATCAGCTTCCCGATCAGACGGGAACCGAGGTTGCCGCACAGTTGAAGCAGTTATATCCGCACATCCATATTGTCATTTTCACAGGTATCGAACTGGCGGGGATCTATAATAAACTGATTGAAATGAAAGTTAGCGGTGTGCTCTCTAAAGAGTCGAGTGAGCGTACAATCAAGAATATGGTGTATTGCATTTTAGATGGGTACACGATGATTCCTCTTTCCTTCTTCAACCAGATGCAACTAAACGAAGCGGATGCGCAGGAAGAGTGTGAGCTGCAAGAGGAAGAAGTTCTCATGATGAACATGCTGGTAAAAGGGGCTACACACGAACAAATTGCGGAGCGTATCTTCATGAGTAAGCGTACGGTTGATAATTATTTGCGTAAGATCTATGACAAGTGGGGCGCGAAATCAAGGACTGAGGCTTTGGAGAAGTTTATTAAAAGTAAATACTACACCTGAAAGTAGGCGCTGTGCATGCAGGATATTCAGCTTCTTATGGCTCAGATGATGGATAATTATATGTTTGATGAGAATTTGAAAACACTGCTGAGATCCTGCATGTCTGATAATGAGACCGCGAGTCTTTCCTGGTCCAAAATCACGCTGTGCACGCACGCCATGCTGGGCGGAACCTCACCTGACATCCATCGCCGAGCGGCATTGACGGAGCTGGTGGTTCTCATCTTGGATATCGTCGATGATCTGCAGGATCAGGATAATGAGACTAAACCTTGGATGCGAGTTGAACCGGCGAGTGCATTAAATGCAGTATTGGCGCTTATCATGGGCATGGTGGGCGAATTGGGAAGGCTGAATGCCAGCGGACCTAATCTGATTGAAATCAGCAAAATCATCGCAAGATCGATTAACGGCCAGCACAAAGATGTAACCAATGCGGTTTCGACCGTGGATGAATACTTATGGATGACCCAAGAAAAATCGGGTTCTTTATTCCGACTCGCTTGCTTCATGGGGTATTCCGATACTGCTTGTACGGAAGAAACGATAGAACAGCTGCATCAGATGGCTGATTGCGTAGGACTTCTCCACCAGATTCAAAATGATGTGCGAGATCTCGTTCGCTATGATGAGAAAAGCGATTTGATGGCGAAGAAACGGACGCTGCCAATCTTGTATTTACTCTCCATCGAAGACGAATCTTTTTCATCGGTGAAAGCCTATTATGAAGGGGCGGTCACAGCTGAATTTATGACGAAGAATCAAGATAGGGTAAAAGAGCTGATCCATGACTCTGGCTGCATGGAATATGCACGTATTGTGCAATCGGTATGTATTCAGAAGGGTGAGGAGATATGTGGAGAGATGCAGGCGTTGTCGCCATGGAAGGAAGAGTTTCTAACGCTCACGTTGGGCGATTTCATAAAGCTGGGTGCTGAAGTGGAGCAGGCATAGATGCCTGTTCTTTTTTGTTACGCTTTTTCCATAGTGCCAATCTTCCTGTAAACCATAAAAAAGATAAAAAAGTCACACGGAACGCAAAAATGTTGAATTTCAATCTGAAGCGGGGTCTGATAAAATTTAGATGGAGTCGGTATCACCTAGGAGGAGTTAATCATGACTACGAAATGGTCTGTACAAATGTCTGAATCATTCATGAAGCAATATCCGATCGTGTCCGATATGCCTTTTCAGCGAGCAAGAAGCTGGAATTATGAGAATGGATGCATCCTGAGCGCATTTGAACGCATGTGGCAGCAGACAGGGGATCCTCGTTATTTGGACTATATCCAAAGAAATATGGATTTATTTATTGAGCCGGATGGGCGTATCGCTACGTACCGTCTTGAAGAATATAACGTAGATCAAATTAATCAAGGCAAGTCTCTGTTCCTTCTTTTGGAGAAGACAGGTGATGAGCGCTATAGGAAAGCGTTAGAGCTGCTAGTTACACAAATGAAGAGTCATCCTCGCACCTCGGAAGGTGGACTGTGGCATAAGAAAATATATCCCTACCAGATGTGGCTTGACGGCGTGTATATGACAGCTCCCTTGCTTGCGCGGTATGCCCAAACCTTCGGAGCGTCAGAATGGTTCGATGATGTTACCCATGAGATTCTACTCATGGAAGCCAAGGCACGAGATCCGAAGACCGGTCTACTGTACCATGGATGGGATGAAAGCAGGGAGCAGCGCTGGGCGGACAATACGTCTGGATGCTCGCCTCACTTCTGGGGACGGGGACTCGGCTGGTATATGATGGCCATTGTTGATGTGCTGGACTATTTGCCGAAGGATCACGCCAAAAGAGGCCTCGTGATTGGGCTTTTCTATCGACTGGCAGAAGCGATTACCCGGGTTCAAGATGCCGAAACGGGCCTGTGGTATCAGGTGCTGGATAAAGCTGAGGAGGCTGGTAATTATTTGGAAGCCTCCGGCTCAAGTATGTTCGTGTATGCGCTGGCTAAGGGAGCAAGAATGGGATATCTCAGTGATGCTTCCTTCCAAGCAGCGGGCAAAGGATTCCGAGGCTTGCTGGCGCATTGTGTGGAGCAAGATGCGGACGGCAGCCTGCATGTGAATCAAATTTGCAGCGTCGCGGGATTAGGGGGAAATCCTTACCGGGACGGATCTTACGCCTATTATATGAGCGAGCCTGTGCGCAGAGATGATCCGAAAGGATTTGCTCCGTTCATCATGGCGTGCTTGGAAATGGAGGAAGCCCTTGTTTCAGATTCTCATTGTTGATGACGAGCACATCGAAAGAGAAGGGATTAGGCGATTAATCCACAAATATAAGCTGCCCTTAGTCGTGCTAGAAGCAGAGAATGGTGAAGAGGCTCTGGACATCTTGGTGTCTCATCCGATCGATATTTTATTAACAGATATCAAGATGCCCTTTATGGATGGTCTTGCTTTATGCGAGAGGGCCAGGGCACAATTCCCAGAGCTGAAAATTATGATTTTCAGCGCATACGGAGAGTTCGAATACGCGCAGAGAGCGATTCATTACCACATCTTCTCGTATCTGCTAAAGCCCATCGATGTGAATGATTTCCAAAGGGCTTTTACGGAGGTCATTGCACTTTGCCAAAAAGATCAAGAGCAGGAGAAGGAAGCGCTGCTTTTGGAAATCATCCATCCTACACAGGCTGCTTCGGCGCTGTCTAGCAAGTTAGCTGCCTTAGGGATGGATTTTAGTCAGATGTCGGTTCAAATGATCTTGATCGACTACGCCTCATCCGTATTTGATGTCGAGCATGATCAGCTTCCTGACAGGTTGCAGGAAGTGATTCCTGTGCCTTTTGATTATGTCAATTTGAATGAAAGTCAGAGCTTACTTTTTGTGCATTGGGATCAAGAGGGTAGTGAGGAAGTGCTTCTATCGTTAGGAAGCAGACTCAAAGTAAGTATGGCGACCGCCTACGACGAAATCTTCACAGTCGTCATTTCGAAGCGGTTAAGCGCGGGCAATGATCTGGCCACGGAGTTCAAGCTGATGGAAAACATGCTGGATTACAAATTTTTCTTTCAGGAAAGCATCGTCCTTTATACGGATGAAAGCCAGGGGAAAGAGGACATCTCCAGCACCATTCCGAAATTGATGGAAACGGTCTATTGGCATCTGGACATGAAGGATGAATTTGGCCTCCGTAAGGGTGTAGAGCTGTTTTTTAAAACAATAGACGGAAGCGGGCAGCATTCAGCTATTTATGTGAAGTACATGTGTATCGAGCTGGCTAAGAAAATTTGGGAAACGGCCGGAAATCAGGATAGTTATGCGTTTAAACCCATCGTCGAAGCTATATTTGGCTGTAAGTCCTTAACGGAACTGAAGGCACAAATTCAATTGGTTCTTGGCTTGCTAAGCAGCGATACGGATGTACATAATCCGGAATTTAGTAAGAAAGTGATCAAGGATATCCGCAAGCTCATTGAAGATAATTATATGTCTGATATCAGCTTACAATGGATTGCAGATAAGGTGTTCCTTACGCAGACTTACGTGAGTTATCTGTTCAAGAAGGAAGTAGGTCAAACCCTTGTGAAATACATGACGAGCATACGTATGCATAAAGCGGAGGAGCTTCTTCAAGGGACGAATCTAACGATCGCGGACATTAGTGGGCAAGTCGGATTTATGAATACGTCGTATTTCTGTAAAACCTTCAAGCAATATCATGGGCAAAGTCCGGCCAAATTCCGTGAGAGAACAGGCTAATATGAGCATATTTCTAGCGTATTTTCAAAATTTAAGATTTAAGCAGAAACTCTTTATCTCGTATATCATCGTATCCTTTATTCCCGTCGTCGTATTGGGTTTGTTCTCCTATCACCAAGCGAGCTCTTTTCTGCTGCAGCAGGCCAAACAGAATTTGGACGGCGCTGTAAGTCAAATTGCAGAGACGATTAACTATCGTGCGAAGCAGCATGAGGCGATTATTAATTCCATAACGCAAAATGTTGTGTTTAAGCGTATCTTTATTAGCAATGATGGCGATTTTCCCGTGTTGTATCGCGATTATGTGGATCCGTTTTTTAGTAATATTCTTGATTTCAATAGCGATATCTTGCAAATATCGGTGTTTACAGAGAATCGGGCTATTCTCCGTGGCGAGTATATTCTCCCGCTCAGCTTGACTAGCGATCTCCCATGGGCGAATGGGCGGACCCCTTCGAAAGAAACACAATGGAGGATTAAGAATGGCAAGCTCTTCGCAACCCGCCCGTTCCTAAGTAACGAAGAAGTACCGCTGGGGAAGTCATCTGCCGTGTTATTCCTGAGCATCGATGCGGATAGCTTGTTTCAAGGCTTGGATGATATCAAAACGAAGGCTTATGGGATCTTGATTTTAGATAAAGAGGGCAACCAGATTCTATCCAAAAACATGCATATGAGTGCGGACCTCCCTGTAGCATCGCTGCAGTCCTCCCAGTTGACGGAGCGAATCGGCTCCTTCACCATGAATGCAACCGATTATATGTACATCACGGAGGACATGTCGGAGCCCGGTTGGAAGCTGGTCTATTTTACACCTAAGAACGGCATTTCAGTGGATGCACGGAGTATTGTTAGCGCAACAGCGCTGATTACCCTGATATGTTTGGCTGGATTGCTGCTCATTATATGGATGTTCTCGAACACCTTCGTCAAACGTATTATTAAGCTCAATAAGAACATGATGATCGTCGAAAACGGGAATCTGAAGATTGACGTGACGAGTCAGTCAAGGGATGAAATCGGCCAGCTAACGAATCGCTTCGGCAATATGCTCACCAACATTAACACGCTGATCGAAGAAGTGTATCAGAGTAAAATTACGCAAAAAGAAGCCGAACTCAAGGCGCTGCAAACGCAGATTAATCCGCACTTTCTCTATAACACCTTGTCGATCATTAATTGGAAGGCGCTAGAAATTGACGCTATGGAGATCAGTCAAATTACGAATACCGTTTCGCGGTTTTACCGAACGGTGCTCAATAAAGGGAGGAATTTCATCCCTGTTCGGTATGAGCTAGAGAATGCCAAGGATTATATGCATATTCAAAGCATTATGCACAATTATCGCTTTGATTTCATATGCGAGGTTGATGACGAATTGCTGCGATATGACATGATTAATCTTATTTTTCAACCCATCTTAGAAAATGCCTTAGAGCACGGAATTGATAAGCTGCGTAAGGGGAGCGAGCGAGGACGTATCCTACTTCGAGGCTATAGGTCGGGAGATGACTTGGAGTTCTGTATCGAGGACAACGGACCGGGGATGAGTAAGGAACTGGCGGAAGAGGTCATTCAACTGAATTCAGTCGGATATGGGCTGAAAAATGTGCATGATCGCATCCAGATTCGCTTTGGTCAAAGCTATGGCTTACGTATTGAAAGTGAATTGGGGCAGGGCACCCGTGTATTTCTGAATTTCCCCGCCTATACGGCGGAGGGCCTTTCCAGTGGAGATTAACCATAAGAACATATATAACACCTGTTTAGTAGGCGAGGCAGCGGCCTGACTGAGCAGGTGTTTTTTTGTATGTGCATCGATATCCATACGATCGTATTCCGTATCAGCAACATCCGTAAAAAAGTGTCACATATCGCAAGAATGTTGGATATTTGCAAAGACAGTCCTGCGCTAGAATTTACTTATAGGATTGCTGATTGAAAGGAGCTGGACATATTGGGGGAAAAGAAGCCGCTGCTTATCAAGCTGATTCGCAGAGATAAACTGCTTCTGCTGATGTTTTTACCGGTATTTCTGTACTATCTCATTTTTTGTTATTTACCCATGCCGGGGATCCTCATTGCCTTCAAAAATTTCACGCCAGGTCATGGGGTGTTCGGAGGCGACTGGGTAGGTCTCAAATGGTTGAACCAGTTCGTCCACTCTCGCTATTTCTGGCGACTGTTGCGGAATACCTTTTTACTGGCGTTCTATCCGCTTGTCATCGGATTCTCGATCCCCATCTTGTTCGCGATATGCGTCGTTGAAATCAAGAACGGACTCTTCAAGCGTTTTGCCCAAACGGTGACGTACTTGCCGCATTTTATCTCGACCGTTGTGATCGCGGGGATGATTATTAACTTCCTGTCTCCGACTGACGGTATCGTGAATACGATGCTTGCCTCGCTCGGCATGGCCAAAATTAATTTCATGATGGCCCCTGAATGGTTCCGTTCGATCTTTACGGTGTCAGGTGTATGGCAAAGCTTCGGCTTCAGCTCCATTATCTACATAGCGGCTATTATGGGGATCGATCAGGAAATGTATGATTCCGGAAAGATTGATGGCGTTAATAAATTCCAAGAGGTGTGGCATCTGACACTGCCAAGCTTGAAGCCAACAATTGTGATCCTGCTGTTGCTCTCCATCGGGGGCATTATGAGTGTGAATTTTGAAAAGGTGTATCTGCTTTACAATGGGGCAACTTACGAAACAGCGGATGTCATCTCGACTTATGTGTACAGACAAGGGATTGAGTCGCAGAACTTTGGCTTCGCCACAGCAGTAGGGCTATTCAATTCGATAATTAGTTTCATCTTAGTGTATGCGGCCAACCAGGCGAGTCGTCGTGTGAACGATATGTCTCTGTGGTAGCAGCGCCTCAAGAAAGGAGGCCTTCATGGTTAAATCATGGACGGACCGGAGTTTTTATGTAATCGTGTACAGCATTGTCGTTCTGGCAATCCTGGTCACCTTGTACCCTTTTATCTATGTCGTGAGCATCTCGATGAGCTCCGTGCAAGCCATAGACAATAAGCTAGTCACCTTCTTACCCGTTGATCTGAATTTCGATGGGTACAAAATGGTGTTGGGCTATTCGGAATTATGGAAATCGTATTACAACACGATTTGGTATACCGTCGTGGGGACGATTTTTAATCTGGTGGCCACGTGCTTGGCTGCTTATCCGCTTTCGAGAAAGACGTTCTTCCTGAGAAGAAAGCTCAATTTCTACATCGCGTTCACGATGTATTTCTCTGGCGGGTTGATTCCGCTCTACATGGTGATCACGGAATTGGGGCTCTACAACACAAGGTGGGCCATGATTCTGCCTGTGCTTGTAAGTACCTTTAACGTCATGATCTTGCGATCAGCCTTTGAGAATATTCCGAACGAAATATTTGAGAGCGCAAACATGGATGGAGCCAAAGATTTTACCTTGTTGTTCCGCATTGCGATACCGCTTACAAAGCCGACTCTAGCGGTACTTACCCTCTATTATGCCGTCGCGCACTGGAACGACTTCTTCAATGCACTTCTGTACTTAGGGAAGGCAGAGCTGCAACCGTTGCAGATTTTCCTCAGAAGAGTACTCATTATGGCCTCGCCTGAAATTATGCAGAAAATGGGAGGCGAAACGGCCGCTAAGGCGCTTGCTGTTTCAACGCTGCAGGTACGCTACGTTTCGATTGTCGTCAGTATTATACCGATTATTACGATCTATCCGTTCATCCAAAAATATTTCGTGCGTGGCATCACACTCGGCGCAGTCAAAGGGTAGCGATACCCTTGCTGGATAAATAAGTGAGATTTATACATTTAGGGAGGGTTATGAAAATGAAAAAAACACTTAAAACCACAGCAAGTTTGTCTTTGATTACGGCTTTATTCGCTATAGTAGCAGGCTGTACAAGTGAAGGGACCACGGCACCTACGGCCAGCACAGATACCGCAACGAAGAAACCTGATGCGAGTGCTACTGCTGCACCTGCGGGGTTCACTTACACAGGAACTGGGCCTATTACCGATAAAGCGGGCTCGCTCAAAATTCTAGCAACGAACGCTTGGACGAACAATGTCGATCTGAACCAAGCCCCTATCGTGCAAGAGCTGAGTAAACGAGCAGGTATTACGGTGAATTGGGAATTGCTTCCGCCATCCACCTATCAGGATGCGATTAGCCCACGGCTTGCTGCGGGCGCCGATCTTCCAGATGTGATCTATCAGTTAGATCAGGACCAGACGATGAAGAATATCCAGGGTGGCTTGTTCAAACCGCTTAACGATTACATCGATAAGTACGGTGTGAACATCAAGAAGCTGTTCGAGAAATATCCAGCGTTGAAAGCAAGCTTAACGACACCGGACGGTAAGATTTACTATCTTCCGCAGTTGGCTGTGACCAAGAACTATATGCCTACCTTTATGGTTAACGTGAGATGGTTGGAGAAGCTAGGCTTGAAGGACCCGACTACGCTGGATGAATTTACAGATATGCTTCGCAAGTTCAAAACGAATGATCCGAATGGCAATGGCAAGCAGGATGAGATCCCATTCACCGTTGCACCTAATCAACTGGCGAATGCGTTTGGCCCTGTATTTGGTTTGGATTTAGCCAATAATTTCTATGCAGACAAAGACGGCAAAGTGCATTATTCCTACTATGAGCCAAATTATAAGGAATATTTAACCTACTTAAATGGTCTATACAAAGAGGGATTGTTGGAGTCGGATTTCGCCAGCGTCACAGCGGATCAAATTACATCGAAGTTTTCGCAAAATATAACGGGTGCAACGTTTAATTTCAGTTGGTATACCTCCATGGTGTACAGCAAGCTATATAAAGATTACGACCCTACGAAGCCGCTGATTAAAGGGATTGCCCCATTCAAAGGGCCGCATGGTGATCAATACTATACAGGACGAAACCCGATCACAGGTATATTCGGCATTTCTAAGAATGCGAAGGATCCAGAGCTAGCGTTCAAATTCTTAGATTATGCGAGCAGCGAAGAGTCCAAAGAGATGTATGTATGGGGTCTGAAGGGGCAAACGTACGATGTGGTTGACGGTAAGAAACAATTTACGGAGAAAGGCAAAGACAATGACTTCATCCAGAAATTTGGTATCAATCCAACTAATTTGCCGATTGAGCAGTCCGTTGAGGCAACGGATGTACTGGTAGCCCCATGGCATGCTAAAATTGATAAAGAGATGGAAAAATATATTAAAGCGCCGTTCCCATTCGTGTATGCGCTGAAAGCTGAGGCTGACAAGGAGAACACGGTCATGCCGGATATCACAACGTATGTCAATGAAATGAATATTAAGTTTATTACCGGCAAGGAAAGCTTGGATAAATTTGATAGCTACATCAAGTCCTTGAAGAGCATGGGTGTCGAGGATGTTATCAAAGGCAGACAGACCCAATATGACCGCTACTTAGCAGCCAGTAAGAAATAAATAAGGATCGTCGTTCTGTGAAAAGCACAGCAGCCGTGGAATCGGCTGCTGTGTTTATCCGTTTGTTGCGGCGAATAAAGGCGGTTTCCGTGATGAAAAGATCCAGCTATATCCTGCTTATCATAATGACTTCTGCATGGATTGTTGTGGCCATGAAATATGGCAGGGGGGGAGATCTTGGGCCTTCATCGACAGCTTCGCCCGTGAAGTCCAAGCAGAGTATACAGCCAACCACGCTGCACTTGTTGTTTCCCTTGGAGAAGCCTGCTGCCCAAGACGAAGTCATACAAGCTGTTGAGGCTAAGCTAGCTAAGGACGGTTTGCCCATCAAGCTCGAATTTACGTATATCCCATACGATCAATATTGGAATAAGCTGTGGCTGAATGCCGCAAGCGGTGAGCCCTACGATATTGCACTGTCCGCATTTTCGAATATAGCGGATTTAGTCTCCAAGAAAGTCTTAGCTCCGCTAGATGATGCGCTTCGCGATTACGGTCAAGCGATTGTGGCTAGTACGCCGGATTACGCTTTCCAAGGCGTCACCATTAATGGACATATTTATGGGATACCTCGGGTGATGCCGATTGCGGAGTTTCAAAGCTTCGTTCAGATTCGAGGCGATCTGAGAAAGAAATACGGCCTGCCTGAAATTAAGACGGTAGCCGACATGGATAAGTATTTGGAGACGATTCATCAAAATGAACCGACGATTACGCCTTATTTTTACGATACGGGTCGTTTCTTGCTTAGAGAGTATGGCGATGTGGCCTTTTTTGCTGGCGGCTATCTGAATGCTCCTGTCTATATCGATCCGGCGGATCCACAGCTGAAGGTTAGAGATACGTATGAATCGGATTTCTTCCTTCATATCATGGAGAAGATGCACGAATGGCAAGAGAAAGGCTATATTCCCTATGGTCCATCGGACACTTCGAAGTATCCAGATCCAGAGCTTGCTTTTAACTCAGGTAAAGTCGCTGCTACATGGAGCGTTGTCATGAAGCAAACCGAGCGAATTGATGCCTTCAAAGCAATGTTGCCAGAGGGAGAGCTGGAAAATGTGTATTTGCATCCCGAAAAGCCGAAGTATTTATACACCGGTGCTGACAATATTCTTTCTGTCTTTTCGACCAGTCAGCATGTGAATGAGTCCGTTGCTTTTCTCAATTGGCTGAGGAGTAGTCAGGAGAACTATGACCTCTTTACCTATGGAATCAAGGATGTGAATTATAGGCTGAAGGACGAAGCCATTGTGTATGAAGGGATCGAACCCCAGCATCAATATAACCCTATTAGCTGGACCTGGAACGACATTCGGTTTGCACGATTCAGCACCTACATTTCCCCTGCGTATAGTAAGCAGCTGCGAAATTGGGATAAGGAAGCGATCGTTTCACCAACGCTGGGCTTTGTACCTGATCTGGCTCCGATTAAATCGGAAATTGCCCAGCTGAATGTCATCATTACGGAGTATTTACCGATCTTGTACGATGCGAAGGTGGATTGGACAACGACGATGGCAAGCTTTAGAGCCAAATTAAAGGACGCGGGGATGAATCATGTGATCACTGAAATTCAACATCAATTTGATGCGTACCGTGCAAGCCGAAAGGGTGAGAAACCATGATAACCGTTGCCGCAGATGGAAGCGGGGACTTTATTCGGATCCAAGAGGCCGTCGATCATATTCCCGAGGGACAGACAGTGCCGACAATTATTTATATCCACAGTGGTGTTTATAAAGAAAAGCTGTATATTAATAAGCCGTGGATTCACTTAAAAGGTGAAGGAGCAGCTACGACGATCATAACGTATGATGATTACGCCAAAAAGTTGTTTCCAAGTGGAGAGCCTTACTATACGTTTCATTCCTATACAGCTTATATCGGTGGAGACCATTTCACGGCGGAAGGGATCACGTTCGAGAACACGGCGGGCAAAGGCGAGCTCGTTGGGCAGGCGCTAGCGGCCTACGTGGACGGAGACTGCGTTGCCTTTCGCGATTGCAGATTCCTGGGCCATCAGGACACGCTGTTTACAGGGCCGCTGCCACCGAAACCGCGGGACCGCGCCAGCTTCGGCGGTCCAAGGGACGATGCCTCAAGACGCCCTGTTCGTCAATATTATGAGCGTTGCTATCTGGAGGGGGATGTCGATTTTATTTTCGGTTCAGCGACGGCTGTCTTTCAGGATTGTGAGATCTGCTCCTTAGGCAGCGGATGGATCACAGCAGCTTCGACCCCAGAGGATGTCCAATTCGGCTATGTATTTCTGGGATGTAAGCTTACTGGCGAGGCACCTGAACAATCCGTTGGCTTGGGAAGACCTTGGCGGAATTATGCGAAGGTCGCTTTTCTTGATTGTTGGCTAGGGCCACATATTAAGGCTGCGGGCTGGGATCGTTGGAATGAGCAGGAAAGCGTAACGGAGGTTAGGTACATGGAGCTTGGAAGTGTGGGGCCTGGCGCTGTGAGCAGCGGGCGCACTGAATGGGCGACAGAAATGAACGCGATGGAATCGGAGGAGTGGACGGCGCGGTATATACTTGCCGGCGATGATGGCTGGGATCCGGGACAATAAGATAACGAAAGGTAAACAGAATAAATAAGCAAGATTAGCTTGCGTTTGCCCGTCAGGAGGATTCTTCCTGGCGGTTTTTCTTTGTTGTAGGAAAGCTTATTGACAACGATTCTCAATAAAACTATAATAAATACTATATTATAATTATTCTAAATAAGAAGTGCGTTCAAACCACCATTTACTTAAGAAGGAGAATGCAAATGACACATAACCATTTAACAACGAATCAGGGTGCACCCGTAGGTGACAACCAGAACTCAAGGACAGCAGGTCAGAACGGTCCGACTTTGCTGGAGGATTATCATTTATTAGAGAAGATCGCTCATTTCGATCGGGAGCGTATTCCGGAGCGTGTCGTTCATGCGCGCGGAGCGGGGGCTTTCGGAACGTTTACGGTTGAAAATGCAATGAAACGTTACACGAAAGCGGGCTTTCTTGGAGAGGTCGGCAAAGAGACACCGGTATTTGTACGCTTTTCCACGGTCATTCACGGGCAAGGGTCACCCGAAACAGCACGCGATCCGCGCGGCTTTGCGGTGAAATTTTATACAGAAGAAGGCAATTACGATCTAGTCGGCAATCATCTTCCCGTTTTCTTTATTCGTGACGCGATGAAATTCCCAGATATGGTTCACTCCTTGAAGCCAGCGCCGGACACGAATGTGCAGACACCGGATCGTTACTGGGATTTCATGTCCCTGACACCGGAATCCACCCATATGTTGACTTGGGTGTTCTCGGATTATGGCACACCCGCGAATTACCGTGAAATGAATGGCTTCGGCGTCCATGCGTTCAAATGGATCAACGCCGTAGGGAACTATGTGTATGTGAAATACCATTGGAAGCCGCATCAAGGCGTACGCAATTTGAGTAAAGCGGAAGCTTCAGTGGTACAGGGCGAAGATTTCTCCCATGCGACAAGAGACTTATACGACCACATCGCTAGCGGAGATTTCCCGAAATGGGATCTGTATGTGCAGCTGTTGCAGCCCGAAGATGTGGATGCCTATGATTTTGATCCGCTGGATCCAACGAAGCTATGGCCGGAAGATCTCATCCCTTTATATAAGGTAGGGACGATGACGTTAAACCGCAATCCACAGAACTTTTTCGCTGATGTGGAGCAGGCAGCATTTGCGCCAAGTGTGCTGGTGGCCGGGATCGAGCCTTCGGAAGATAAGCTGCTGCAAGGACGATTGTTCTCCTATCCCGATACGCAGCGGCACCGTCTAGGTGCCAACTATCTGCAAATTCCGGTGAACTGTCCGTATGCGACGGTGCACAACAATCAACGCGATGGCGCCATGCAAATGAAGCCGCAGGCCGGTAGTGTGAACTATGAGCCAACTCGTCATGCCGATGAGCCGAAGGAAGTGCCTGAATATCGAGATAGCACTGTTCCGCTGCAAGGATCCGTCGTTAGGGAGAAAATCGCAAAAACGAATGATTTCGCACAAGCGGGTGACACGTTCCGAAGCTTCACCGAGCAGGAGCAAGCGAACTTTATCTCCAATCTGGTTGGCGACCTTTCCTCGGTTCACGAAAAATCGAAGCTCATGGCGATCTGTAATTTCTACAGAGCAGATGCGAAGTTGGGAGAAAGTCTGGCTGCTGGCTTGAATGTGGATATTTCGGGGTACTTACAGCATTTGAACCGTTAATGGTCTTCATAACGAATACAATCAATTACATCGCAGAGGAGGTTTCCATGATGGTGAAACATGATCTGAATCTAGCTCTGCAGCGGATGCGCGCCAAAAATATACCTTTAACCCCGCAGCGTTATGCATTACTTACGTTTCTTTATGCACAGGTTAGTGACACAACGGTCAAGGACATTTGTGAGGCGTTGATCGATAAGTATCCCCACATCAATGCGATGACGGTTAACAGCAGTTTGCACGTATTTAAACAGCTTGGTTTGGTGAATGAATTGGCTGTTAGCGGTGCCTCCTTGCGATATGAAGCGGCAATTTGCTCTTAAATGGTTGATCATAGGTAAGGCGCTGCAGGGTGCCAAGAGGTAATTTCGCCTCTTCGCACCCTGCAGCGCCTTTTTTTAGTTTAACCCCGATGGTTTTTTTGTGCTTTCCCGTCTAAGTTCGCTCACGGCATCCATAAGCTCTTTGCCTATATAGGATCCAGCTTCATCATAGACTGGCTCAAGCGCATGCTGCCATTCATCCCGTTCTTCGTTGGTTAGGATGTGAATGTTCATTTGACCCATCTTCTGCAGCTCGTTCCATTGTTTGAGGTTGATGGCAATTGCATTTTGATTAGCCCAAATCGTCGCTTCCTGCATGGCCTCATTGATCGTTTTTTGCTGTTCGGCGGTTAACTTCTCCCAAAATACTTTATTCACTAGCACACCATAACCGAGATAGGCATGATTGCTGATGGTCATATATTTTTGGACCTGATACAGCTTTTTAGAGTAAATATTCGAAATCGTATTCTCTCCACCGTCTACCTGACCGGATTCCATGCTGCGGTATACGAGGTTAAAAGGAATAGGGACCGTCTTCGCATTCAGCTGCCGAAATTGAGATTCGATGATTTTGCTTGGAAGAATCCGAAATTTCAAATCTCGAAAATCCTCCGGATGAGCAAGCGTACCGCGGTTTGACGTCATTTGCTGAAAACCGTTGGCCCAAAAACCGAGACCAACGATGCCCTTCGGCTCTAATTTGCGCATCAGCATGTTCCCGATTTTGCCTTGAAAAGCTTTTGTGACATCCTCTTCATTTTGAAAAACGAAGGGAAGATCCATAGCCATCCAATCCGGAACGACTTCGGATATATTAGAGAAGCTCGGCGCGATCATTTGAATGCTGCCGCTCTGCAAAGCGCCAACTTCATCGGTTTCGTTGTATAGAGTACCATTGGGGAATAATTCTACCTTAATGGTGTCGTTGGTCTTTGTTTTGACTAATTGGGCGAATTTCTGAGCCGCTAATCCTTTGGGTGTATTTTCCGCCACGACAAAGCTGAATCGAATGATCGTTTGTTGGCCGAGTCCGATCTGTTCATCATCATTGACAAGCGGACCGTTACCCAATTGCCATGAAAAACCGAATCCCACCGCTGTCAGGAGACCGATTACAATAAACATCATGATACCGAAGAACGTTTTCATACGGACCCCCAGCTGTTTTATATCGTAAATTCAGTGTAACATAATGTAGGATGATCTTAGAAATAAACGGTAAGCTTGAAAGAGGTGATCAGTTTTGAAGATCAAGGGTCTTCGCATGAATTGGAAAATTACGATTCTGTCGTTCGGCATCGTATTATTTGCGATATGTATCGGCGGTATCATTTTAATAGGCCGTGTCATTCACCTTCAAGAACAAGAGCTTGGACAGAGATTACTTGTAACAGCGCGCACGGTTACCCAATTGCCTTCCATTATTAGCGGGCTATCGGAACAGAGCCAAAGGCAGGAAATTAATCCGATTACTGAACGTCTTCGGATTGTTAATGACGTTGACTATATCGTTGTCATGGATATGAACGGTATTCGCTGGTCTCATCCTTCATCCTCCCGGATTGGGGAGCATTCACAGGGAGAGGACGAGCATGCGGCATTTGCGGAGCATACGTATCTTTCCAAGGCAAAAGGAGAACAAGGGGCGGTGCTAAGAGCCTTCGTTCCTGTCATGAATGAGGAGCACGAACAAATTGGTGTCGTTTTGGTAGGGAAGCTGGTGCCGGGACTATCCGGGATCATTCTCGCTATGCGGGGGCAAATTTATGTGACGGTTTTCTTATCATTGGTGTTCGGGATATGGGGCTCGTGGATGCTCTCCAGACATATTAAGGAGCAAATGTTTCGTTTAGAGCCTGCTGAGATTGCGCAGCTTCTCGTTGAGCGGACGGCTACCTTCAATGCGATGCATGAAGGCGTTATTGCCATAGACAGCCGTGAATACATAACGGTATTTAACGATAAAGCCAAGAAAATGCTGCAAATCGAAGGGGACGTATTGGGTCGCCCTATTCGGGAAGTGCTGCCGGATACGAGACTTCCGGAAATTTTGCAGCTTAACCATGCGATTTATAACCAAGAGATACATGTTGGTCCTGCTCAAATTTTGAGTAATCGGGTTCCGATTAAAGTAGGCCATCAAACGGTTGGCGCAGTAGCTATTTTTCAAGATCGCTCGGAGGTAACGAAAATCGCTGAAGAGTTGACCGGCGTAAGAGCTTTTGTTGACGCACTTCGTGTGCAGAATCATGAATATATGAATAAGCTGCATACCATCGGCGGTTTGATCCAACTTGATCATAAGCAGAAGGCGCTGGACTATTTGTTCGAGACGGTAGAGGCGCAATCCGAGCTTAGCAGCTTTGTCTCAAGTAAGATCGCGAATGAGAGCGCGGCCGGTTTACTCTTGGGGAAAATCAGCCGCGGCAGAGAGTTGGGTGTCGACGTTCGTTTGGATCGGGCAAGCAGGATGGCGCGTTTTCCGGAAAATTTGGATCAACACGACATGGTAGTCATTTTGGGGAATCTGATTGAGAATGCTTTTGATGCACTGAAGGAGAAGGAAGGTAAGAAAGAGATTTTTATCAGTATCGAACAGGATGATGACATATTATCCATTTTGGTCGAGGATAATGGGAAAGGCATGAATGAGGAGACCAAACAACGCCTTTTCGAGCGAGGCTTCTCCACAAATTCAGGCGCCGGCAGAGGCATTGGTTTGTATTTAATCCACAATATTGTGAACAAATGCGGTGCTCATCTGGAAGTGGAGTCCACACTTGGAGTGGGAACAAGCTTTATTCTTACATTCCAGATGCATACAGGAGAGGGAGAGGTTCATGTACAGAGTCGTACTGATTGAGGACGATCCGATGGTTCTTGAAGTGAACAGGCAATTTGTTGAGAGAGTTCCCGGCTTTGAAATTGTAGGGACATCCTCCAATGGCATAGAGGGTATCGAGAAAGTTCGTCATTTGAAGCCAGACCTCGTGATTCTTGATATTTATATGCCGGGTCAAAACGGAACCGATGTGCTGCAGCAGATTCGAAATGAACAGCTGAATACGGATGCCATTGTGATTACAGCCGCTAATGATATTCCAACGATCCAGCGGATGCTTCATCAAGGCGCAGTGGACTACATCATGAAGCCTTTTAAGTTTGAACGGGTTCAAGATGCGCTGGAAAATTATCGGACGATGAAGAGCAGATTAGGGAAGGAATCGACGTTGACACAGGTTGAACTGGATCAACTTTTGCGCGGAAACGAAGTCGAACCGATTTCTAAAGCACCTTCTGTTCGCATGCAAATGGATTTGCCTAAAGGACTGCAAGCACTGACGATGCAGCAGGTTATGCTGTTTCTGATGCAGCAACACAAATCCTTATCTGCCGAAGAAGTAGCCGAGGGCGTAGGATTGGCAAGGGTTACGGCACGCAGGTATCTGGAGTTTTTGGAGAAGAACAAGCAGGTCAAGCTTGACCTTGAATATGGCGGGATTGGGCGCCCGATCAATAGGTATGTGTGGACGAAAGAGAACAAAAGATCATAAGTCAAAGTGAAGACCAAAAAGACCATAAGTACCAATATGGTCAAATTCTTCACGTCTTCTTTTGAAAGCGATATCATGAAAACAGAAATACAAGTAACTAAGAATGATATCGGTTGAGGTGAAGAACGTGTCAATCCCATCAGGAGTTAATACAAGTATTATTTTGAGACTGGAATTGGATAAGGATAAAGCGTCGTTCGGCAGAGTTGCGACGGCCATTAGTGATGCAGGTGGAGATATTATAGCTATTGACGTCGTCAGAACGGACAAAAACATCACGGTTCGGGATATTACGATCAATGTATACGATAACAAGCATACCGAGCTGATTGCCGCGGCCATCCGCACATTGGCAGGAGTGAAAATCGTTCATGTTTCGGACCAAACGTTCCTGCTTCACTTGGGCGGGAAAATTGAAATGAGTCCCAAGTATCCCATTAAAAATCGGGATGACCTCTCCAGGGTGTATACACCGGGTGTTGCCAAGGTGTGCATGGCGATCCATGAAAAGCCGTCGCTTGCTCATACACTCACCATCAAACGCAATACCGTCGCTGTCATATCGGATGGAACTGCCGTCCTTGGTCTGGGTAATATTGGACCTGAAGCAGCAATGCCTGTAATGGAAGGGAAAGCGATGCTGTTTAAGCAGTTAGCAGGCGTCGATGCTTTCCCCATATGTCTGGCTACACAAGACACAGATGAAATTGTAAGTATCGTGAAAGCGCTATCGCCGACGTTTGGCGGAATCAATCTAGAGGATATATCTGCACCTAGATGCTTTGAGATTGAACAGCGTCTTATCGAGGAACTGGATATTCCCGTTTTTCATGATGATCAGCATGGTACAGCTGTAGTGCTTTTGGCGGGATTGTTGAATGCCGTTAAAATCGTGGGCAAGAAGCTTGAGGATTGCAAAGTTGTGCTTTGCGGCGTTGGCGCGGCTGGAACGGCTTGCACCAAAATGCTGATGGCAGCAGGTGTTCGAAATATTATTGGTGTCGATCGACAGGGTGCTATCACGCGTGAAGGCGTTTATGACAATCCGTTTTGGCAATGGTATGCGGAACATACGAATCCGCAGCAGATTCAAGGATCGCTGTCAGAAGTTATTGAAGGAGCTGATATATTTATCGGCGTATCGGGTCCCGGTGTACTTAAAAGAGAAGACGTCGCCAAAATGGCGAAAGATCCTATTGTCTTTGCGATGGCAAACCCAACGCCGGAAATTCTCCCCGAAGAGGCAGAGCCTTATGTGCGGGTTATGGCAACCGGCCGTTCGGACTACCCGAACCAAATCAACAATGTGCTGTGCTTCCCAGGCTTGTTCCGGGGGCTGCTGGATTGCAGGGCATCCAGAGTGACTGAGAATATGAAGCTTGCCGCAGCCAAGGCGATCGCGTCGGTTGTTCAAGAGGATGAGTTGAATGAGTATTACATTATTCCAAGTGTGTTTAATCAATCAGTCGCGGAACGAGTGAGAGATGCGGTTATAGAAGCGGCTTATGAAGACGGGGTCGCAAGAAGACGCAAAGAGAAAGTCCAAGCCTAGCTTAGGTAGAGATGAAGGAGGATGTAAGATGATGAAGCTCAGAAAAAACTTAACTCTACAGGTATTGATAGCGATTGTGCTCGGGATTGCGGTCGGTCAGTTTTTCCCTCATCAGGCTGAAAGCTTAAAAGTACTTTCCGATGTGTTCGTGAAAATGATCAAGATGGTGATTGCTCCCATTGTGTTCTTTACGATTGTAATCGGGATCTCTGGTATGGGGGATATGAAAAAAGTAGGGCGAATCGGTGGCAAGGCGCTGCTGTACTTTGAAATTATTACTACGTTTGCAATGGTGATCGGGGTAGCTGTCATGTACATCATTCGCCCTGGCGCAGGAATGAGTACGGCTGGTGTGAAAGCCGCAGATGTTGCGAAGTATACGAAAGACGCGGCAGCAGCCAGTCACGGCTTCATTGATTTCATCACAGGTATTGTGCCGGATAATGTGATGGCTGCATTCGCCAAAGGTGATATGCTGCCAGTTCTTTTCTTCTCAGTCTTGTTCGGCTTGGCTTTGGCTGGTCTTGGCGAAAGCGCTAAACCTGTTTCGAATCTCTTAGAGAAAATAAATGATGTTTTCTTCCGAATTGTAGGAATCATCATGAAGTTCTCTCCAATTGCTGCTTTTGGTGCAATGTCATATACGATCGGCAAATTCGGCGTTCATTCATTGTTTTCTCTCGGTAAAATGATGGGGTCCGTCTATATAACCATGGCACTGTTTATCTTCATTGTGCTCGGATCCATTTGTAGAATGTATGGGTTTAGCCTAATTAAGCTCTTGCGATTCATTAAAGAAGAGCTGCTGCTTGTACTAGGGACATCATCATCCGAATCTGCTTTGCCGCGTGTTATGGAAAAGTTGGAAAAGTTCGGTGCATCCAAATCCGTCGTAGGCCTTGTCGTTCCCACTGGTTATTCGTTCAACCTTGATGGTACATCGATTTACCTATCTATGGCAGGGTTATTCATTGCACAAGCCTATGGTGTAGAACTAAGCTTGATACAGGTACTGACCTTCATGGGCGTACTGATGCTAACTTCGAAAGGTGCTGCGGGCGTTACCGGATCAGGCTTCGTTACACTGGCGGCTACACTGGTCGCAATTCCGAACAATGTCATTCCAATTGAAGGCATGGCGCTTCTGATTGGGGTAGACCGATTCATGTCGGAAGCGAGAGCGATTACGAACATCATTGGTAATAGCGTAGCGACAATTGTCATTGCGAAAAGTGAAAATCAGTTTAATCCAAATCCAGAAGAATCAGATATGTCTCTGCAAACGGGATCTGTGAAAGAAGTGTCTGTTGTCTAATGTGAATTGGTTAAAGAGGGTATTCCATTTAATGGGGTACCCTCTTTTTCATAAACTGGGAAAAATGAGGTTTTGTCGAAAAATATTAGGACAATGCAAGTCAGCTTGTGAACAGCGTACTACAGACAGATCGGGTCTCAGAAGAAGATGAGAATCTCATCTTAGGTCGCAAACCGTTTAAGAGACAGAAATTGCACCAAAAAGCGAACTATCCAAAAGAATTAGCGGAAAATTGTTCGTTTTTTGAAATTGACATCGCACGTTAGTTGGTAGTAAACTAGGGAAGCGGGAAATGAAGCCGCACTAATTGAAAATGTCGAATCAACTCGTATAAAATCAGGGATAAGGCCTGAAAGTTTCTACCCAAAAACCATGAATTTTTGGACTACGAGGAAGCGAATGAGGGGAACCATAGGAAGATGATGGTCTTTTTGCATTCGGTTCTTTTGCTGTCCAGTGAATAGAATCGTGAATTCTAGCTCTGGGCATATTTTATTTATAGCAGGAAGTTTTTATAAATCGGCTTTTAGAAAGAGGTTTGTGATGACGGTACGTGTTGGTGTAATTATGGGAAGCCAGTCGGATTGGGAAACGATGAAGCACGCTTGTGATATGTTGGACGAACTGGGCGTTTCGTATGAGAAGAAGGTCGTTTCCGCGCATAGAACGCCGGATCTGATGTTCGACTATGCAGCATCGGCCATCGAACGAGGCCTACAAGTCATTATTGCCGGAGCAGGTGGGGCGGCGCATTTACCAGGAATGGTAGCGGCCAAAACAGAGCTTCCGGTTATTGGTGTTCCAATCAAAACGTCTACGTTGAACGGGATGGACTCTTTGCTCTCTATTGTTCAAATGCCGGGTGGCATTCCGGTTGCAACGGTTGCGATTGGCCATGCAGGTGCAACGAATGCAGGCTTGCTCGCTGCGCAAATTCTGGGCGCTTTTGATCCCGAGATCCAAGCGAAAGTGAAGGCACGCAGGGCGCGTATCACACAAACGGTACTAGAAAGCAGTGACCTCCTATGAGCGAAGCGTCATCCGTATCCAGCGATAAGGTCATCCAGCCAGGAGGCACGATTGGCATCCTTGGCGGTGGGCAATTAGGACGAATGCTCACGCTAGCCGGACGCAACATGGGATATCGCTTCGTAACGCTTGACCCAACGGACGATGCGCCATGCGGTCAAGTCGCTGACGAGCAAATTCAAGCGGATTTCGACGACGTTGAGGCAGCTAGAAAGCTTGCCGCGCTATCGGACGTGATCACGTACGAATTCGAAAACGTCGACGCGAACGTGACGAACATCTTAATGGAAGAGTCCTATGTTCCACAGGGCAGTCATCTTTTATACACGACACAGCACCGTCTTCGTGAGAAGAGAGCGATTGAAGCGGCAGGCGTTCCCGTAGCACCGTATGCGGAAATCACTAGCGAGGCGGACCTAAGAGAAGCGGCAGAGCGCTTCGGTACGCCATGCGTACTCAAAACCGCGACTGGCGGTTATGACGGCAAAGGGCAGTGGGTGCTTCATTCGTTAGACGAAGTGGCAGAAGCCTATGAAACCTTAAGTCGTGCCAAAACTGAGCTGGTTCTCGAACAATTCATTCATTTTGACAAGGAATTATCCGTTATTGCAGCTAGAAGTCCACGCGGCGAGGTCAAAGCATTTCCTGCTGCTGAAAATATACATGTACATAATATTCTGCACGAATCCATCGTGCCGGCACGTATTCCAGTGCCCGTGCAGAAGGCAGCCGAAGAACTGGCGATTCGTATTGCTGAGTCTCTCGGTGTGATCGGGCTCATCGCGGTTGAGCTATTCCTAACCAAGGATGGTCAGCTATACGTCAATGAGCTTGCGCCACGCCCGCACAATTCCGGGCATTACACGATGGAAGCTTGCCGGACTTCACAGTTCGAGCAGCACGTTCGCGCGATTTGCAATCTGCCGCTGGGTTCGACCGAATTGTTGACACCAGTTGTGATGGTTAATCTGCTGGGTGAGCACATTGCGCCTTTGCATGATCAACTAGATCAACCGGGCTTTTTAGAAAATGAAGAGCTAGGCGTCTCCGCAAAGGTTCACTTGTACGGCAAAAAGGAAGCGAAAGAAAAACGCAAAATGGGTCACATCAATCTTTTAACAAACGATGTTGCGAAAGCACTGACTTGGATAGAACAGACAGGCATTTGGGAAAGTAAGTAAATGAAACTTATTGGAGGAACGGAATTATGATTGAACGTTATACACGCCCGGAGATGGCACGCATTTGGACAGAAGAAAACAAGTTTAACGCTTGGCTGGAAGTTGAAATTCTTTCTTGCGAAGCTTGGTCAGAGCTTGGTGTGATCCCGAAAGAAGATGTGAAAGTATTGCGCGAGAAAGCAAGCTTCAACATCGACCGTATTTATGAAATCGAGCAAGAGACGCGCCATGACGTGATCGCCTTCACAAGAGCGGTTTCCGAGACGCTAGGACCTGAGCGCAAATGGGTTCATTACGGCTTAACGTCCACAGACGTTGTCGATACAGCACTTGGTTACTTGCTTCGCCAAGCGAACGAAATTTTGGACAAAGACATTCAGAACTTCATCGAAATCCTTCGCAATAAAGCGATTGAACATAGAGATACAGCGATGATGGGCAGAACGCATGGTGTTCACGCAGAGCCAACGACGTTTGGTTTGAAAATGGCGCTATGGTACGAGGAAATGAAGCGTAACCTGGAGCGTTTCCGCTTTGCCGCTGATGGTGTGCAATTCGGTAAAATCTCTGGAGCAGTTGGTACGTACGCGAACATCGATCCGTTCGTTGAAGAATATGTGTGCGGCAAGCTTGGCACGAAAGCAGCGCCAATCTCCACACAAACATTGCAACGTGACCGTCACGCAGAATACATGGCTACATTAGCATTGGTAGCAACATCCCTAGACAAATTTGCAACGGAAATTCGCGCCCTTCAAAAGAGTGAGTTCCGCGAAGTCGAAGAGCCGTTTGCAAAAGGTCAAAAAGGCTCCTCTGCAATGCCGCATAAACGTAACCCAATCGGTTGCGAGAGCATTTCCGGTCTATCCCGTGTAATTCGTGGACACATGGTGTCCGCTTACGAGAACGTAACACTTTGGCATGAGCGCGACATTTCGCACTCCTCCGTTGAGCGTATTATTTTGCCAGATGCAACGCAATTGTTGAACTACATGTTGAACCGCCTTGGTAACATCATCAAGAACCTTACGGTGTTCCCTGAGAACATGAAACGCAACATGCGCAGCACGTATGATGTTCCTTTCTCCGGCCGCGTCATGACGAAGCTGATCGACAAAGGCTTTGCGCGTGAGCAAGCGTACGATACGGTACAGCCGAGAGCGATGCAAGCATGGGAAGAGCAACGTTCCTTCCGTGACATCGTAGAGAACACATCGGTGATCACTGAGGTATTAAGCCCAGAAGAAATCGCAGATTGCTTCGATCCAAGCTGGCATTTGAAGCATGTAAGCACGATATTTGACCGTTTAGGTTTGAAATAGAAGGTCCATTCGAGCAAGAAGGGGTGTGTGGTTCGTGTCAAACGTGATTGTGGATACAGCAGAAGAAATGATTAATGCGCCTCTAGTGCACAAAGGCAAAGTGCGTGAACTGTATGATCTGGGCGATAGCTTTTTGATCGTGGTAACAGATCGGATTTCGGCGTTTGATTACATCCTGAAGCCGGGTGTTCCGGATAAAGGGTATGTACTAAATGCTTTGAGTAAGTACTGGTTCGGGATTACTAGCGGTTATATGAATAATCACATCATCCATACGGACGTTGAGAAGCTTCAAGCGATTATTCCAAGTGCTGAAGATCGCGAACTGCTGAAGGAACGAATTATTGTAGCGAAAAAAGCAGAGCGCATCTCCATCGAGTGCGTGGTTCGTGGCTACATCACAGGGAATGGCTGGAGACAGTACGAGAAAACCGGCGAGATTAACGGCCGTAAATTGCCCGAAGGCTTGCGTAAAAACGAGCGTTTGAACGATCCGATTTTCACACCTGCAGCGAAAAATGATGTTGGTCACGATGAGGACATCTCCATTGAACAAATGATCGAGCTTGTCGGCGAAGAGCTGACTTACACATTGCAAGAGCGCAGCATCATGCTGTACACGCTGGCGCATAGCATTTGCGAGCAAAAGGGCATCATTTTAGCAGATACGAAGTTTGAATTCGGTTTTTATGCGGGCGAACTTATTATTATTGATGAGATTTTTACACCGGATTCTTCCCGATACTGGTCTGAAGATAAATACGCCCTGGATATCGAGATCGATTCCATGGACAAAGAGCCTGTTCGCACGTACTTAGCGGGATCAGGTTGGGATAAAAATAGTGAACCGGATGAGCTTCCAGCAGCAGTTGTGGAAGAGACTTCGAACCGATATAAAGAAATTTTGCACCGCTTGGTTGATTAATAATAACGCTGAGGAGAGATATCAAATGAAAGCAACGGTCTATGTAACGATTAAACAAAACGTATTAGACGTGCAAGGAACAGCAGTACAAGGAGCACTTCACTCCATGGGCTTCGAAGAAGTTGGCAAAGTGCGCATCGGTAAGTATTTGGAGCTTGAGTTAGGTACAACTGACAGAGCAGAAGCGGAAGCACGCGTTAAAGCAATGTGCGAGAAGCTGCTTGCAAACACTGTTATCGAAGACTACCGTTACGAATTGGTGTAATAGACACAAGTAAATCAAAGCAAATGCTTACGAAGATAGTCTTGCTAAAGCAAGACTTTAAGGAGGAAAACGTCATGAATTTTGCGGTTCTTGTGTTCCCGGGATCGAATTGCGATATCGACTTGTACAAAGCGATTGAAGACACGATTGGTCAACCAGTTGACTATGTATGGCATACGGACGGCGATTTGTCCAAATACGATTGTATCCTAGTGCCAGGAGGATTCTCTTATGGGGATTACCTGCGTTGCGGAGCGATTGCTCAGTTTACGAACGTGATGAAGGCTGTTGTGAAGGCTGCGGAGGAAGGCAAATACATTCTAGGTATTTGTAACGGATTCCAAGTGTTGACAGAAGCTCGTTTGCTGCCAGGCGCTTTGCTGCGCAATAACAGCATGAAATTCCGCTGTCACCAAGCGCTTCTGAAGGTTGAGAACAACACAACGGCGTTCACACGTGACTATGCTGAAGGTGAATTGATCAACATTCCGATTGCGCACGGTGAAGGTAACTACTACTGTGATGAAGCAACACTGAAAGAATTGCAAGAAAACAACCAAATCGTGTTCCGATATGAAGCGGGTAACAACCCGAACGGATCACTTGATGATATCGCGGGAATCAGCAATAAAGCAGGGAATGTAGTGGGTATGATGCCCCATCCAGAGCGTGCCATTCATGAGATTCTAGGCTCTGCAGACGGCAAGAAAATGTTTACATCAATTCTAAGTGCTTGGAGGGAAAAACATGACGCAGCAGCTATCCGCTAAGGAACCATCTCCGGAACAAATCGCGGAACAGAAGATTTACAAGCAAATGGGTGTAACCGACGAAGAGTTTGCTAAGATTTGCGGCTTCCTTGGACGTACTCCGAACTACGTAGAGATCGGCGTATTCAGCGTAATGTGGTCCGAGCATTGCTCTTACAAAAATTCCAAACCTGTACTTCGCAAATTCCCAGTCACTGGACCTCGCGTTCTAATGGGACCTGGTGAAGGTGCAGGGATTGTAGATATCGGGGACAACCAAGCGGTTGTTTTCAAAATTGAAAGTCATAACCACCCTTCCGCTATCGAGCCTTACCAAGGCGCGGCGACAGGTGTGGGCGGTATTATTCGTGATATTTTCTCCATGGGCGCACGCCCAGTGGCGCTGCTGAATTCCTTGCGTTTCGGTAAATTGGAAAATGACCGCGTGAAGTACTTGTTCGAGCACGTTGTCTCCGGTATCGCTGGATACGGTAACTGTATCGGGATTCCGACCGTTGGCGGCGAAGTGATGTTCGACGAGAGCTACGAGGGGAACCCGCTCGTTAACGCAATGTGCGTGGGTCTCATCGACCATGACATGATTCAACGCGGTGTTGCCAAAGGTGTTGGCAACCCAGTCTTCTACGTAGGCCCAGCAACAGGCCGCGACGGTATCCACGGTGCGACATTCGCATCCGAGGAGCTGACTGCTGAATCCGAAGCGAAGCGCCCAGCTGTTCAAGTTGGCGATCCGTTCATGGAGAAGCTAGTTCTAGAAGCTTGCTTAGAGTTAATCGATTCCGGCATCGTGCTAGGAATTCAAGATATGGGCGCAGCGGGACTTACGTGTTCCAGCGCTGAGATGGCAAGTAAAGCAGGTAACGGTATGGAGCTGTACCTGGATGAAGTACCACAACGTGAAGAAGGCATGACAGCCTATGAAATGATGCTGTCTGAGTCCCAAGAGCGTATGCTTTTCGTCGTTGAGCCGAAGCATGAGGCGCAAGCTAAGGGCATTTTCGAGCGCTGGGGCTTGCACTGCGCGAAAGTCGGTAAGGTAACCGACGATGGTTACCTGAAGTTGATCCACCACGGTGAAGTCGTGGGGAACATGCCGGTTGGCGCACTCGTTGACGAGTGCCCGGTTTACAATAAGCCAAGCAAAGTGCCGGCTTATTACGAAGAGAGCGCAGCGATCGATACAACACGTTACCCAGAGGTAACGAAGTTGACGGAAGCGCTGAAATCCGTCCTCGCGTCCCCAACGGTAGCGAGCAAAGAGTGGGTTTACAACCAGTATGACTACATGGTTCGTACGGAAACAGCTGTGCGTCCAGGTTCCGACGCAGCGGTAGTCACGATCCGTGGTACGCGCAAAGGTCTTGCGATGACAACGGATTGTAACGGACGCTACGTGTACCTGGATCCGGAAGTGGGCGGACGTATCGCGGTTTCGGAAGCTGCACGTAACGTTGTTTGTTCCGGTGCTGAGCCACTGGCTGTGACGGATAACCTGAACTTCGGTTCCCCAGACAAGCCGGAAATCTTCTGGCAGCTGGAAAAATCCACAGACGGTATGGCAGAAGCTTGCCGCTTCTTGGATACACCGGTTATCGGCGGAAACGTCTCGCTTTATAACGAGAATGCCAAAGGCGCGATCTACCCTACGCCAGTTATCGGGATGGTTGGTCTTATCCATGATATCGATCATATCACGACACAAGGCTTCAAAAACGAAGGCGACATCATTATCCTGCTAGGCGAGACGAAAGCTGAGCTCGGCGGCAGTGAATTCCAATATGTGATTCACGGTGTAACCGAAGGCCGTCCACCTGAGTTGGACTTGGCAACAGAGAAACGCCTGCAAAACGCGGTTTTAAAAGCAATTCAAGAAGGTCTTGTTGCTTCTGCGCATGACTTGTCTGAAGGCGGATTGGCTGTAGCGCTGGCAGAAAGCTGTATCAGCGGAAACGTAGGCGCAGAGGTTAACGTAGCTTCTGATCTACGTCCTGATTTCGCATTGTTCAGTGAATCCCAATCCCGTATCGTGCTGAGTGCTACGCCAGCGAAAGCGGATGCCCTTAAGCATTGGATCGCTTCCCAAGGCGTACCCTATCAAGAAATCGGAAAAGTAACAGGTTCTTACCTTACTGTCAAAATCAATGACGAACAGCGTCTCCAGTCTCCGGTAAGTGAGCTGGCGAAAGTCTGGAAGGATGCGATTCCATGTCTAATGGCGTGAAACAATCCAAGGCCCTAAAGCTTCCTGCAGCTCCACTTGTTAAGCTTGGAGAAGGTCAGCATGAGCTTTGGACAGGAGAATATTACAACGAAGGTATTGGCGGCCAAGGCGGATTGTTCGACAAGCTGAATGAGGAGTGCGGGGTGTTCGGGGTGTATGGTCATCCCGACGCGTCCTCACTGTGCTATTACGGGCTGCATGCCCTTCAGCATCGTGGACAGGAAAGTGCCGGCATTTGTACGGTCGATGAAGGCAAGTTTAATTATTATCGTGGTATGGGACTTGCTAAAGAAGTATTTACGAATGATAATTTGCATCCTCTTACGGGGTCAACGGCTGTCGCTCATGTTCGTTATTCAACAGCAGGTGAGAGCAAGCTGGCGAATGCACAGCCGCTCGTTTTCAAATACCGTGAGGGAGATCTCGCCATTGCGACGAATGGAAACCTGGATAATGCTAATATTATCAAGCGTGAGTTGGAGCGTAAGGGCTCCATTTTCCAAACGACGAGTGATACCGAGGTTATGGCGCATCTGATTGCTCGTTCAGAGCATGATGATATCGTTGAAGCGGTTAAGGATGCGATGAAACAAGTCATCGGCGGCTTCGCTTTCCTCATTACGACGAAGGATAAGTTGATTGCAGCGCTTGACCCGAACGGCTTGCGTCCTTTCATGATCGGCCGTCTCGGTGATGCCTACCTGTTCGCGTCAGAGAGCTGTGCGTTCGATGCTGTGGGGGCAACCTATTTCCGTGATGTACAACCGGGTGAGATCATTGTGATTGATCGTGATGGCTTCCGTTCAGAGCAGTTCGCAGAGGGCAGTAAGCGCGCGATTTGTGCCATGGAATATATCTACTTTGCTCGTCCTGACAGCGACATCGACACGGTGAATATTCATTCCGCTCGTAAACGGATGGGTAAACGTCTGGCGATGGAAGCTTTCGTGGATGCGGATGTGGTAACGGGTGTGCCGGATTCAAGTATTTCGGCGGCAATTGGCTTCGCTGAACAAACGGGGATTCCTTATGAGCTGGGTCTGATCAAGAACCGCTACACGGGCCGTACGTTCATCATTCCAAGCCAAGAGCTTCGTGAGCAAGGGGTCAAAATGAAGCTGAGCGCCGTTCGCAAAGTGGTCGAAGGCAAGCGTGTCGTGATGATCGATGACTCCATCGTTCGTGGGACCACATCCTTACGCATCGTCAACCTGCTTCGTGAAGCAGGGGCAACGGAAGTTCATGTACGGATTTCTTCACCGCCATTCATGAACCCATGTTACTACGGGATTGATACACCGGACCGCAAAGAGCTTATCGCTGCAATGAATTCGATTGAAGAAATTCGCAAGGCCATCAATGCGGACTCACTTCATTTTCTGACGAAGGATGGACTGTTAGATTCAATTGGTCAAGGTTCCGCTGGCAAAGAGAGCGGATATTGTACAGCTTGCTTCGATAACAGCTATCCAACCGAAATCGTTGATGTGACGAAGGTTGGCTGTGCTTGTGATTAATAGCTGAATCCGTGATAGCTTTGATACACGGATTCATGTGATTAGGGAGAAAGAGGGGGTCTAGCGACCTCCCCATACATAGATAAACTAAGGAGTGTTGGTCAGTGTCGGATGCTTACAAAAAGGCTGGCGTCGATATCGCGGCGGGGAACGAAGCAGTAGAACGTATGAAAAAGCACGTGAAACGGACATTCCGTCCTGAAGTGTTAACGGATCTCGGAGGCTTCGGCGGGCTGTTCAGCTTGAACAAAGACAAGTATGAGGAGCCTGTACTCGTATCGGGTACGGACGGCGTGGGCACGAAGCTGAAGATCGCTTTTGCCATGGATAAGCATGATACGATTGGGATCGACGCTGTAGCGATGTGCGTGAATGATATTATCGTTCAAGGCGCGGAGCCGCTTTTCTTCCTTGACTATCTCGCTTGTGACAAAGTCATTCCAGAGAAAATTGAAGCGATTATTAAAGGGATCGCCGACGGTTGTGCGCAATCTGGTTGCTCACTAATCGGTGGTGAAACGGCGGAAATGCCCGGCATGTATGCACAAGGGGAGTATGATATTGCCGGCTTTACGGTTGGAATCGTCGACAAGAAAAAGATCATCGATGGTACAACGATCCGTCCTGGAGATGTCGTGCTAGGACTAGCTTCAAGCGGTGTGCATAGTAACGGGTTCTCGCTTGTGCGCAAGCTTTTGCTAGAAGATAACGGGTATACCCTTCAAGGGCATGTGGAAGAGCTTGGCGATAAGCTTGGTAACGTGCTGCTGGAGCCAACGAAGCTATATGTGAAGCCAGTTCTTGCGATGCTGGAAGATGTTGCGATCAAAGGCATGGCGCACATTA
Organism: Paenibacillus sp. J22FR5; assembly: GCF_059691975.1. NCBI lineage: Bacteria > Bacillati > Bacillota > Bacilli > Caryophanales > Paenibacillaceae > Paenibacillus > Paenibacillus sp. J22FR5. The sequence continues at coordinate 49,660 of NZ_JCAUAN010000026.1, forward strand.
CAGGCGGCGGTTTCATCGAAAATATTCCGCGCGTTCTGCCGGATGGCGTGAACGTCGAGATCCAATATGGATCATGGCCGATCCTGCCGATTTTCTCCTTGATGCAGCGTGTAGGTAATATCACGAACAATGATATGTTCCGTACCTTCAACATGGGAATCGGGATGGTTGTGATCGTGGCAGCTGACGATGCAGAAAAAGCCATTGCTGCAGCAGAAGCACAAGGCGAAAAAGCATATCGTTTGGGCGTTGTAACACAAGGTGAGAGCGTGGTTACGTTCCAAGGAGCTGACGTGTAATGCAGCCTTATCGCATTGCGGTTATGGCTTCGGGCAGCGGCTCGAATTTCCAGGCCATCGTAGATCAAGTACAGAAGGGGAAGCTTGATGTTAGCATCGAGCTTCTTGTCTGTGATCGCCCACAGGCGTTCGTTGTTGAGCGTGCCAAGGAAGCGAAGGTGCCTGTGTTTGCCTTCAACCCGAAGGAATACGAAAGCCGTGAGGCGTATGAGACGCTTGTGCTGAAAGAGCTGCAGGATCGCCAGATCGATCTGGTTGTGATGGCAGGCTACATGCGGATCATTACGAATGTGTTGGTTGAGCCGTTCTTCGGGCGCATGATTAACATTCATCCATCGCTGCTGCCTTCTTTCCCCGGCGTGCGCGCTGTGGAGCAAGCCGTCGAGTATGGCGTGAAGCAGACAGGCGTCACGGTGCATTTCGTCGATGGCGGGCTGGACTCCGGCCCGATTATCGCTCAGCGTGCCGTGGAAATCCACGAGCACGAGACGGCTGATTCGCTCACGGAGCGAATCCATGCGGCTGAGCACGTGCTGCTGCCGCAGGTTGTGCGGTGGCTGCGCGAGGGCCGCGTGAGCTTGGACGGCCGCAGGGTTAGCGTGCGGCTGTAGGGGTTTACGCTGTAACGGTGGAAAACACGCTTACAGCGTCGTGAAGAGCTGAACCGATCGCGAGGGATGGTTGAATCCCCGACTGTTTCAATTTGTAGCGTTCCTTCAACTGTGCTCATTAGGATAAACGTTGTTCGTCAAGGAACTTGGAGTAGCTGAGTAACCTGAATTCTCTCACTGAGGATTCAATTTTGAACTCATCTTTGCATTCATCTTTTCATTCTTATCCATGCATTTACCCATTCACATACAATTCCATTCCCTAAGGAGGAAGCATAGTGGCAATCAAAAGAGCACTGATCAGCGTTTTCGATAAAACGGGCATCGTTGAATTCGCGAGCGAGCTGTCGAAGCTGGGCGTTGAGATCATTTCCACAGGCGGTACGCTTAGTTTGTTGAAGGATAAAGGGGTACCGGTTATCGGTATTTCCGAGGTTACAGGGTTCCCAGAAATCATGGATGGCCGCGTGAAGACACTTCACCCGAACGTGCATGGCGGACTTCTGGCAGTTCGTGACAACGAAGAGCACCAAGCAAGCATGAAAGAGCTTGGCCTCCAGTACATTGATCTAGTTGTCGTGAATTTGTATCCTTTTGCAGAAACGATTGCGAAGCCTGATGTGACGTACGAAGATGCGATCGAGAACATCGATATCGGTGGGCCGACAATGCTTCGTTCCGCAGCGAAAAACCATGCGTTCGTTTCCGTTATCGTAGACACGACTGACTATGCGAAAGTGTTGGAAGAAGTACAAGAGACTGGTGATACGACGCTGGCAACACGTAAACGTCTAGCGGCGAAAGTGTTCCGTCACACAGGTGCTTACGATGCTTTGATTGGTGACTATTTGACTGGCCTTCAGGGCGAGCCTTACCCAGAGCGTTACACCGTAACATACGAGAAAATGCAAGAGCTTCGCTACGGCGAAAACCCGCACCAAAGCGCAGCGTTCTACCGCAAGCCGAATGCAACTGCTGGCAACATCACAACGGCAGAACAATTACACGGTAAGGAATTATCGTACAACAATATTAATGACGCGAACACAGCACTACAGATCGTAAAAGAGTTCAGCGAGCCTGCGGTTGTTGCCGTTAAGCATATGAACCCTTGCGGCGTGGGTATCGGTACGAACGTACTGGAAGCTTACACGAAAGCGTACAATGCAGACCCAACGTCCATCTTCGGGGGAATCGTTGCTGCGAACCGTGCGATCGACGAAGCGACAGCGCAATTGCTGCATGAGATTTTCTTGGAAATCGTCATCGCGCCAGATTTTACACCAGAAGCGCTTAAGATTCTGGCTAAAAAGAAAAACATCCGCCTACTCAAAGTAGCCGGTTTGGATACAATTGCTGGCCGCACATCCTCGCCAGTCATTACAACTGTTGAAGGCGGCATGTTGGTACAAGCTAGCGACGCTTACCAACTGACAGAAGCCGACTTGAAAGTCGTTTCCGAACGTCAACCGACAGCGGAAGAGATGAAGCAATTGCTTTTCGCATGGAAAGTCGTTAAGCACGTTAAATCTAATGCAATCGTACTTGTGGCTGACGATATGACAGTTGGCGTAGGCGCTGGTCAAATGAACCGTGTCGGCGCAGCGAAAATCGCGATCGAGCAAGCAGGCGACAAAGCGAAAGGCTCTGTCCTTTCGTCCGATGCATTCTTCCCAATGGGCGATACGCTCGAAATGGCAGCAAAAGCAGGCATCACAGCAGTGATTCAGCCAGGCGGCTCCATCAAAGACGAAGAATCCATTCGCGTTGCGAACGAAAATGGCATTGCGATGGTCATGACAGGCGTTCGTCACTTTAAACACTAAAACAATTGAGAATGCTCACGATTCGTAAGTGGACCGTGGGCATTCCCCATGAGAGGGGATTCCAACAAATGCGTGTATTAGTTATTGGACGTGGCGGACGTGAGCATGCGATTGTATGGGCACTGAGCAAAAGCCCAAAAATCAGCAAGCTGTTCTGCGCACCAGGAAACGGCGGAATTGCCGGCTTAGCGGAATGCGTGCCGATCACGGAGCTTCAATTCGAAGAGATCAGTACTTTTGCGAAGGAGCAGGCGATTGACTTGGTTATGGTCGCGCCTGATGATCCGTTAGCGGCAGGTTTGGTCGATCATTTGGAGTCGAAAGGCATCGAGGCATTCGGCCCTCGCGCCAACGCTGCGATCATTGAAGGCAGCAAGGTATTTATGAAGCAGCTGCTCAAAAAATACAGCATTCCTACCGCTGCTTATGAGTCTTTTGACGCGTATGAGCCGGCACTTGCTTACTTGCGCTCGCAAACAGCGCCTATCGTGATCAAAGCAGACGGCTTAGCCGCTGGTAAAGGTGTTACGGTTGCCCAAACCATGGAAGAAGCGGAAGCAGCGCTGAAAGACATCATGGTGGATCAAGTGTTTGGTAAATCCGCTGGCGCAAGCGTCGTGATCGAGGAGTTCCTAACAGGACAAGAAATGTCGTTGTTGGCCTTCGTTGATGGTTCAACCGTGCGTTTGATGGTACCTTCGCAGGATCATAAGCCTGTTTTTGATAACGATAAAGGGCCGAATACAGGCGGGATGGGGACATACTCCCCACTTCCACATATTCCAGCGTCCATCGTGCAGGAAGCACTTGTGAACATCGTCCAACCAACCGCAGATGCGATGGTGGCAGAAGGCCGTCCGTTCAAAGGCGTGCTGTATGCGGGTCTGATTTTGACCCCGAACGGTGTGAAAACGATTGAGTTCAATGCGCGCTTCGGCGATCCGGAGACGCAGGTGATTTTGCCGCGATTGAAAACGGATTTGCTCGATATTTTCCTAGCGATCAACAACGGAACGTTGGCTGAGCAGCCGATTGAGTGGAGCGAACAAGCCGCAGTATGCGTGATCGTTGCTTCGCCAGGCTATCCAGGTCCATATCCGAAAGGATTGCCGATTACGGGTCTTGACCAAGTGCAGGATTCACTCGTGTTCCACGCGGGTACCGCAGCCCAAAACGGGCAAATCGTCACCAACGGTGGACGCGTGCTCGGTATTACTGGCCTCGGCAAGGATATCATCGAAGCTCGTCAGAAGGCTTATGCGGATGCGGATCGTATCCATTTTGACGGGAAGCATTACCGAACTGATATCGCGATGAAAGCTTTGAAATAGTTTGAACTCGTCTTAAATCTTCTTAAGTCAGAAACACAGCCTTTTGCATTTAAAAAGGCTGTGTTTTTTTATTTTGGTCGATGATCATGGAAAGACCTTAATGAAACATTTACACAAATAATGTCGAAATTAAGAGGTATTTGTCGAATGTGAAATGAATAATAGATTTAAAATGTTAGAGATAGGTAGAGGAGATGAACATAATGAAGCTAAGAAGTATTCAAAGTAAATTTATGCTTTTGCTTGTTCCCCTCATTGTTGTTACACTGTTTGCTATCGTTGTTTTCGCATACGTTTATAGCAAAGGATTGATTAATAACGAGATTGGGCTCAAAATGCATCAGCAGCTTGAAAGTGTGACCAGTACGATGAATGGGAAGCTTGTTGCGCATCGAAAAGTGGGCGAAGTGCTGGCAAGGACGGTTGAGTTCGCACCTACCCAACTGAATTTAGATAATTATAATAAAATGATGAGCAATGATTTGACCACGAGTGAAGACACATTCGGTCTCGGTATTTTCTTTGAACCGTTCAAGTATAATACGAAAACGAAGTATTTTTCGACGTACGCGTTCCGAGAAGGGGACAAAATCAGCTTAACGCAGGACTATAACGCTGCCGATTACGATTATCCGCACTGGGATTGGTATAAAGCGGGTCAGAACACGAAACAATCGTATACATATACTGATCCTTACTTTGACGATACGACCAAGGTCACGATGGTGACGACGAGTATTCCTGTTTTTGATCAGCAGAAGCAATTTCTTGCTCTGATTACTTCGGACTTTAACTTGGCTAGATTGCAAAAGCTTATTGATGAAACGAAAGTAGGTCGCACCGGATGGGCGTTCTTGGTTGATTCCAAAGGGAACTATCTAGCTATGCCGGATAAATCCAAGGTGATGAAGGTCAGTATGGAAAAGGACCCGAACTCCTCTTTAAGCGCGCTAGCGCAAACCCTTCTTTCACAGCAAAAGGGCGAGTCCACCATCACAGATGACAAGGGAACTAGCCGCATCTATTATCAAAAAGTACCGGAAACCGGCTGGACGCTCGCACTGGTTATGCCAGAGAAAGAGCTGGAAGATCCTGTACATAGGCTTGTTATATCTTTGGGGGCAGGCGGTCTGATCGCTATTTTGATTATGGTGCTTGTGATTATTTTGTTCAGTCGATACCTGGTTGGCCAAATACGCAGAACCAATGTCATGGCGGGTCGCATTGCGGAAGGTGATCTTACGCATCATATGGAAGTAAAAACGAGGGATGAGCTCGGACAAATGGGGCATTCCTTTAATGAAATGATGGACAGGCTTCGTACGATGCTTGGATCTATTTCGATGCACACGCATACAGTTGCGGCTATGTCCGAACAGCTATCGGCAAGCGCAGAGGAGACTTCGAGAGCGACCGAGCAAATTGCAGATTCGATCCAGCAAGTGGCCTCAAGCGCCGATGAACAAAGTAATATGAATGATATCTCGAAAAAGACGGTTACGGAGATCGCAAAGCAGCTTGAATCGATTGTGAACGGTGTCCAGAAGGTGAATGATTCGACCGAGAAAACGGCTGAGACCGCCGAAAAAGGGAACAGAGCGGTAGGCGAGGTAACGGAACAAATGAGGCTCATTCATCGCAATATGGAACACTCGTCGATGATTGTAGATGAGCTGTGCGGGAAATCGGTTCAAATCGGTGAAATGATTACCTTGATCACATCGTTATCCAGCCAGACGAACTTGTTGGCGCTGAACGCTTCGATTGAAGCAGCTCGAGCTGGCGAGCATGGCAAGGGCTTCGCGGTAGTTGCGACCGAAGTTCGCAAGCTGGCTGAACAATCCGCACAAGCGGCGGATCGTATTCGCAGTTTAATAGGTGATATCCAATCGGAGATCAATAGTGCAGTAGATTCCATGAATAAGGGCACCCAAGCGGTCAATGATGGAACCTTAATGAGCGAAAGCGCGAAGGCGGCATTTCTGGCCATTCTCCAAGCGGTGGAGGATGTTTTCGGGCATGTGAAAGAAGTATCTCAATCCGCTGTCCTCATTCGGACCGACTCAAAACATATGGTTGAGGTTGTCGAGCACATATGTGCCATTTCCAGTAAATCGCTGGAGAGCACACACAGCATCGCCGCGGCTGCTGAGCAGCAGCTTGCTTCCATGGAAGAAGTTAGCGCAGCTTCCCAATCGCTATCCAAGATGGCGGACGAACTTCAAGAGGTTGTTAACGTATTTAAGGTATAGGCCCGTTTCGAGCTGATCTTACGACTCGTCATTGGTGCCCCTGATATACTTATCTTTATTCTTGTAAACGTACCATAGGGCAACGAGTACACCTACGATTAAAGCAACCGATAACCAATGGTGAGAAAGATAGTTCCAGAGCGTATTCATGTGAGTACCTCCTTCTATTTTGTTTCTCTTAAGGGTAGTTTTGGCAGGGGATGTTTTTTTCATGCATTGAGGGGAGATTCGTGTGAAAATACTAAATAATTGGAAGCAGCGGCGGGTGATTATCAGCATGAGTGTTGGGCTGGTCTGCATGCTGGCCGCGGCTGGTTATTATTTTGTGGGTAATAAGCCGCCGGAGTTACCGATGAGCGCCATAGAAACTCCGGCGTCGACCAAGGACGATCAGCCGACAGCTATGGATGCGAGACCAGTCACTAGCACGCCAGCCGCACAGCCGATCATAGAGGAAAGTCCAACCACCAAGCAACCACTACAAAGCGCTACACCAGAGCTTGCTTCTCCTAAAACCACGGCTGCGCCTCACAAGGGAAATCTCGTCATGCTGGACCCCGGTCATCAGCGTTACGGCAATAATGCCCTCGAGGAGATCAGCCCCGATTCGCGGGAAACAAAGCCAAAGGTTAGCTCAGGCACAGTCGGTGTTCGAACGAAAAAGCCAGAATATGTGCTCAACCTGGAAGTTTCACTTTTGATCAAGGACGAGCTGGTTCGGCGAGGCATCAATGTTGCAATGACACGCGAGACGCATGACGTGGATATCAGCAACAAGCAGCGCGCGGATATGGCGAACGAGGCGGGTGCGGCACTTGCTGTTCGTATTCATGCCGATGGCGATAGCTCCGCGAGTACGAAAGGGTTTTCCGTGCTGTACCCGTCAGCTGCACAATCGGCTGTTAAGCCCATCGCCGCAGAAAGCAAGCAAGCTGCTGGGTATCTTATCTCAGGCTTGCAGCAAGCGACAGGCCAAAAAGGACGCGGCCTGTCGGCACGCGACGACCTGAGCGGCTTCAACTGGTCGAAGGTTCCCGTCGCACTCGTGGAGATCGGGTTCATGACGAATCCTGAGGAGGACGAGCTTATGTCGGAGGCGGCGTATCAACAGAAGCTAGCGATAGGCATAGCGGATGGGATTGAGCAATTTTTGAACGGTAAGTGATAAGTACATAGCACTGGACATTCATCCGGAGCGAGAACAGCATGGTTTTATTTTCACAGATTCGAGAATAATGTAGATAATTGGCATTGATTTGCGGAGTGGGGAGGGGGAACTGTGATGTTACCGGCATTTTTTATTGCGCATGGATCACCGAACTTGGCAATTGAGCAGCATGCATACACGGAATTTCTGCAAAGGCTAGCGATGTCGATTCCAACTCCCAAAGCTATCGTCTTGTTCACTGCGCATTGGGAAAGCTCGGTGCAGAAGATCAGTTCGGCGGTCGAGCCGGAGATGATCTATGATTTCTCGGGTTTTCCAGATGAACTTTATGACATTAACTATCCGGCCAAAGGGGATCTCACGCTTAGTCTCCATATCCAGCAGCTATTTCAGCAAGAGGGCATACGCTGTGAGCTCAATGACAAGCGTGGCTTGGATCACGGGGCTTGGGCGCCGCTCTCCATTATGTATCCGGATGCGCAGATCCCAGTGGTGACGATGTCGGTTAATCCGAGGCTAACACCAGAGGAGCATTATCGGATTGGTGCTGCATTGGGACCTTTGCGGGATGAGCAGGTGCTCATTATTGGCAGTGGTGGGACGGTTCACAATCTGAGTAAGTTGGATCACAACAATCCGGTGCCACAGCTGTGGGCCGTGGAGTTCGATGAGTGGTTAGCGGAGCAACTGGAGACGTGGAACTTAGAAGCACTGATCCGCTACGATGAAAGAGCCCCGCATGCGCGGGAAGCGGTACCGACGCCGGAGCATTTTGCTCCGCTGCTGATTGCGTTTGGAGCAGGTGATGCCTCACGGAGCGCGAAGCTGCTGCACCATAGCTTCCAGATGGGCAGCCTGAGCTTGTGCTGCTGGATGTTTGGCAGCTTGAGGGCGCGTAAGCAGGCGCCTTAGCGTCCTGCTCAATGCCTTGCTTTGGCAGGCGGTTCAGTCCAGAAACCGCCCCTTATGCTCGGGCTTCGGCAGCATGCAATGTTCGGTTTGGCCGAACCAGCGATAGCGGTTGCGGGCGACGAAGCTGTAGCCGATATTCCGAATCGGAACCGGAATGATGATGGCCGCGTAGGCCAGAGGGTAAGCGCCACGCAAGCGACGCGCAATACGCAATGCTGCTGTGGAACGCGTATAGGAGCGTTCACCTTCAATCAGCACAATCGTGCTTAGTTGATCTAAGGGCAGATGGTGCTTTTTGAGCAGCTTTTGTCCCGTCTCAGACTGGAGAGAAGCGAAGTGAAACACACCCTTCGGGTCGTTTCGCAGGATGAACTGCACGCTACTACTGCATAGCAAGCAAACACCATCGAATAAAATGACAGCATGATGATCAGTCGTTGTAGGCATAGGGCTACCTCCGTGCTACATGGCTTTGACTCTCTTTTAGTATACATCAATGTAGCTGTTCCAAGTTCGGGTGATGGTGCTACAATATGAGAATGATGTGAAAGTTTAATCGATTCGACTTAGAAAAGAGGCAAGTTATGGATGGTAAACTGATTTTCAATATCGTGGCGCTTTGCTTTATCGTTTGGTTTTTCTATTCCCGTTTTGCAGGTGTCAAAGGGCTGCGCAATCTTTCGTCCGATCAATTTGAACAGGGAATGGCAGCAGACAAGGACAAGCATGTTCTCATTGATGTGCGTGAGCCTGGTGAAGTGAAGCAAGGCTACATCCCAGGAGCGGTGAATATCCCGTTGTCCTCGATGGGCAAAAGAGTGAGCGAGATCCCTAAGGATCGTCAGATCTATCTGTACTGTCGGAGCGGCATGAGGAGCAAACAAGCAGCCAGAATTCTTCGGAGAAATGGCTTTAGCGAGCTATCCCATCTGAAGGGCGGCATCATGTCCTGGAGGGGCAAGCAAACGCAGTAAGTTGTTGTGAAAAGAGGGGGAAAGCCATTAACTTGGAGTTAATGGCTTTTTTGCATGTCATCCGTAAAGGGAGAAGCTGCTGATCGTAGGCTTCTATTTTCCATGCCTCTAGCATATACATTTCAGAGATCGATAGTCCACGAGAAGAAGAGGTGCAGCCCCTTGAAATTATTGCCGTTAATCCGTAAAAGAACCCTTAGCTCATGGCTCATACTTGGATGCTCTGTCCTAACCCTTGCTGGTTGCACGGATTCGCCTTCTGCCATATCGTCCGCTACCCCGCAAACCGTCACAGTGACGGCTACTGCCACTCCAACGCCTGCGGCGCAGCCTGCCACGACAACTGCGGAAGCACAGCTTCCTTTCAAATTTCCATTAACCGGCTTGCCTGCCGATCACGAGGTGAAGACCCGGCCCTATATGGTTATGGTCGAAAATGCCCCACAAGCCCGGCCCCAAACCGGCCTAGATCAGGCAGACATCGTTTACGAAATCCTCGCCGAGGGTGAAATTACTAGATTCGTCTCGGTATTCCAGAGCCAAGATGCTAAGACGATCGGTCCCGTGCGCAGCATTCGACCTTATTTTGTAGAGATCGGCGATGCGCTGGATGCGATTATCGTGCATGCCGGCTGGAGTCAGGATGCGATGGATATGATGGCTGGCCGCAATCTGTCCCATCTCGATGAAGTGTATGGCGATGGCGCCTACTATTGGCGATCCACCGACCGAAAGGCACCGCACAACCTCTATACCTCTGTGGATAAAATGAAAAAAGGTGCCGAGGCGCGCAAGTTCCGCACCGAATGGAACGGGCCTTTGCTCACGTTCGCTAAGGCAGGCCAAAGTAAACTTACGGGCGAAGCCGTTCATTATGTGCAAATTCCATACCTCATGGGGTATTTCGCTTCGTATGATTATGATGCTGCTGCGGGTGTGTACAAGCGCAGCATGGAAGGCAAGCCCCATCTCGACAAGGAAACCGGCAAGCAGCTGCAGACGAAGAATTTGCTTGTTCTTGAGAGCAAGCATCAGATCATCGACAAAGAGGGGCGCCGAATTGTAGACGTGTTCGGCCCGAATAAGGGCATGATCTTCCAAGAAGGCATGTCCCAAGCCATCACATGGGAACGCAAAAACGGCATGCTCCGCGCCTACGCCAGCGATGGCAAGGAAGTGCCGCTGCTGCCGGGCAACACGTGGGTGCAGATCGTGCCGGAGGGGACGAAGTTGAAGGTGGAATAGGTTTTCCAGTTATTTCGCTCTGCGCACGATAATAGACTAAATTAGCGGGAGGTTTTCCCGCTAATTTGTTGCGCTATCGCCTGCGAGGCGGGGATTCACGTGGTGGAAATGGCAAGTTGCGCTCCCCTTGCTCAAGAAGCCATTCAGCCCCTATGTAAGCAACTCCTTACACGGGGGCTGATATTGGGTCTCGCCAAGCACTATCTGCGTTTCCGCTTAGCCGTGCTGGACTTCGAGCCGCCTTTCCGTCTTTTGGCTGTGCCGGATTTCTTACGGCGTTTGCGTTTCGGACGGAAGACTTCCTCCAGGTCCGCTGAGGAATTGACTTTGCCTTTGCCGATGGAGCCGATGAGCGTTTTCACCATAGGTGCCATTTGTTGAAAGGTAGACATGAATTTCTGAACCTTGCCCATCGTGCCGATGATGCCGTCAATACCACCCATCCGCTCAACGAAGCCAGAGATTTGCTTCATATTTAAGCCGCTTAGCGGGTTCGAAGAACCTCCACCAGCAGCGCCACCGCCGCCAAGTAGATTGCTTAGGAAGTTACCGCCGCCACCACCTCCGGCATTACCTCCACCGCCACCGCCGAAGAAACCACCGCCTGTATTTCCGCCACCGCCGCCAAAAAATCCACCGCCAGCATTACCGCTAGCAGGAGGGCCGCCGAAGAAACCGCCACCGCCTCCACCGAAGCCGCCGCCAGAGAAAGGATTACCACCACCGCCTAAGCCTGGGTATTGACCGAAGCCTTCACCTGGTAAGGTTAAGCTCCTTGTTTGCACTTCAGGAGTATTTCCGCCATTACCAATAATTTGTTGTCTTGGGTTGGTCACTAGGATTCACGATCCTTTTTATCAGATTTGTCTCCTACAGGATATGTCACTTGCCTACCTTTGGTATGGACGAATGTCACGGGTCCTGGGGATTTGTTGCTGTTTAGTCAATTAACGCATAGAAATTTTAACGTTCTGCAATCCTAAAGGAAGGAATTGACCAGGGCGTGTCGAATGATACACAGGAGCTTAGAGAACGTATGAGCTAACATGCTTTTTGACCGGGAGTTGACAGCAGATGCAATTAAAAAAATTAAATGATAAAGCCATAGACCAGCTTTTCGAAGCTGTACTAACCTTGAAGGATATTGAAGAGTGTTACGTCTTTTTTGATGACTTGTGTACCGTGAATGAGATTCAGTCGCTTTCGCAACGCCTTGAAGTCGCTCGAATGCTGCGCAAGGGATGTACGTATAACCAGATCGAAGCGGAAACAGGGGCTTCTACAGCTACCATTTCACGGGTCAAAAGGTGCCTGAATTACGGGAACGATGGTTATGTGCTGACATTGGATCGTTTAGGTCGTTAAATACTTGTAGTGCCAAATCCTGTATTACCTCGTGTAATACGGGGTTTTTCCTGTTTAAGCGGGGTTCAAATTGACAGGAGGTAGCACATTCGTTAGCATAGGAAGATAGGCTTAGTTCGTACGGGTGGGGGAAGTTGAAATGAGTCAGTATGGTGTGCTTGTAATTAGCCACGGATCCCGTGATGAAGGCTGGGTGGAGCTGGTTGAAAATGCCGTGAAAGCGGTGCGGGTGCCCGAATCCATGCCCATTTATGCGTCATATCTGGAGCTTATCGAGGGTAGATTGATACAAGACGGTATATACAGTTTAGAGGCGCAGGGCGTGACGGACATCATCGTCGTTCCGCTGTTCGTGTCCTCTGGGAGTACACATATTGATGAGATCAGCTACGCATTAGGCGTTATTGCAGAGCCGGTGCTCGAAACCGACATGGAGCTCATGGAGATCCGTGCGCGGATTCACTTCACGTCGCCGATTGATGATCATCCTGATATTGCAGCTATTATTTATGGCAAAATCCAAGAACTATCCGCGTCGCCACAGGGAGAGATTCTACTATTGGTGGGACATGGGAGCATGGAAGACGGCTTCCACCAGAGGTGGCGCCAAGGGTTAGAACAGCTCGCAGCGCGGTTGCAGAAGCTAGGCGGCTTTGCCGAGGTGGATATTGCTATGCTTTTGCCGGATCAACTGGCGGAGAAAATGGCTTGGTGGGCGCGCGAGAAGCCAGCTTTTACCGTGATCGTGGCACCGCTTTTTCTCAGTGAAGGGTATTTTACGAATAAAGTGATTCCTTCCCGTTTGGAAGGGTTCGACTATCAATATAATGGACGGGCATTGTTGCCTAGTCCGCTAATTTCCAAATGGATTGAGGGGCAGATTGCCTCCGTATTCCCATAAGGTGAACAGGGGATGAACACAGAGTGGTCAAACGAGCACGATTGATCTATAATCCGACTTCAGGCCGGGAAGAAATGAAAAAAAGATTGCCCGAAATCCTCCAACGCTTGGAGCGCGGCGGGTTCGAAACATCCGCTCACGCAACCATCGGTGAAGGAGATGCCACACTGGCAGCGGCCGAGGCCGTAAGGCGTGGGTTCGATTTAATCATCGCAGCTGGCGGCGACGGTACGTTATGCGAAGTCGTCAACGGCATGGCCGAAAAAGAAGGTAGACCGCCGCTGGGCATTTTGCCACTCGGGACGACCAATGATTTTGCGCGTGCGCTCGGTATCCCCAAGAATTTGGAATATGCCTGCGACCTCATCATTCAGCAGTATTCAACCGCTATCGATGTAGGCAAAATCAACAACCGCTATTTCATCAATATCGCCGGGGGCGGCTCGATGACCGAGCTGACGTATGAAGTCCCGAGCAAGCTCAAAACCATGATCGGCCAGTTGGCCTATTATATGAAGGGACTCGAGAAGCTGCCTAGGCTGAAGCCGATCGAGCTCTATATCAAAGCAGGCAATCGCGAGATGCATGAAGAAGTCATGCTCTTCCTCGTGGGCAACACCAACTCCGTTGGCGGCTTCGAGAAGCTGGCTCCAGAAGCCAGCATGAATGATGGCATGTTCGACGTGATTATTTTGCGGAAATGTAACCTCGCAGAATTCATCCGTATCGTTTCATTGGCGCTGCGCGGCGAGCATTTGAGTGACCCGAATCTGATTTATTTTCAGACGAATCATATCGAAATTAACTCCCCTGATTACGTTCAACTAAACCTTGACGGTGAGTTTGGCGGGACGCTCCCTTGTGTGATGACGAATTTGCAGGGACATTTGCAGGTAATCGTCGATGAGTCGGGGCAGTCGATTTATAAAAAGAAGTTTTTTGAGACATTGACCACGCCGTTTCAATTGAGAGGGCATGGGAATGGGCATGATGAGCATGAGTAGGTAGATGACAAGAGCTAAGTGGCAAGTGCCAAGTGAGAAAAGATTAACATGATTAATTTTAGCTAGAATTAAAGTGAGGGTAATATGAAAGCAAAAGGTACATCTGGCTCTGCGCCAGGTAAACATAGAGGTAGTGGGAAGTCGGGATCGGCTGGAAGAGCGGGGAGTTCGGCAGGCAACAGAGGGAAAAAAGAAGTGCCAGCTTGGATGGCAGGCTTGCCTGTTCAAATCGGGCAACAATATGAGGCTGAGATCATCGGGATCAGCCATGATGGCGAAGGGGTGGGCCGTGTAAACGGCTTTACCCTTTTTGTCGCGGGGGCGCTGCCGGGTGAGCGGGCATTAGTTAGGGTAGGGCATCTGAAAAAGCAATACGGCTACGCTAGCTTAGTGGAGCTGCTGGCAGTGAGTCCGGATCGCGTGGCTCCAGACTGTGGGATTTATGAGGAGTGCGGCGGCTGTCAGCTGCAGCATTTGAGTTATGAGGCACAGCTGCGCGTGAAGCGGCAGCAGGTCGTGGATAATTTGCAGCGGATTGGGAAGCTGCAGGTGGCAGGGGAACAGACACTTGGCCGAGCTGGTGAAAGTGGAGATGAGGAGCAAGTTCAAGGGATCGTTGTTCATCCCACGTTGGGGATGACCGACCCGTGGCGGTATCGTAACAAGGCTCAGGTTCCTTTTGGGGAAGAACGCGGCGGCCTCATTGGTGGATTCTATGCGCAGGGCAGCCATCGCATTATTGATATGGAGGCTTGTCTGATCCAGCACGAGGCGAACGACGAAGTCGTTGCACGCGTGAAAGAGATCGGCTCGCGCTTAGGAATTCGCGCGTATAGTGAGGAGACGGGTACTGGGCTTCTGCGCCATGTTGTCGTCAAAGTCGGCTTCCGCACGGGCGAGGTCATGGTCGTTTTGGTGACCAATGGGGCGGAGATTCCGCGTGCGGACGAGTGGATTGCCGGCATTCGCGAGGCTCTGCCTGCGGTGAAGAGCATTTGTCATAACATTAATGTGAGACAAACCAATGTTATTTTTGGGGATGAGACGCGCGTCCTGTGGGGCAGCGAGGTCATCTATGACTATATCGGCGAAGTGAAATTTGCCATTTCCGCGCGATCCTTCTTTCAAGTGAACCCCGTCCAGACGGAAGTCTTGTACGGGAAGGCCTTGGAGTACGCCGCGTTGACCGGCGATGAAGTTGTCGTCGATGCCTACTGCGGCATCGGCACGATCTCCCTGTTCCTGGCGCAGCGCGCGGGACAGGTGTACGGTGTCGAGATCGTCGAAGAGGCGATCTCGGATGCACGGAAGAATGCCGAGTTAAACGGCATGACGAACGTGCACTTCGAGGCAGGACCCGCCGAGGTCGTCCTGCCGGAGTGGACACGTCAGGGCGTTCGGCCTGACGTGATCGTGGTCGACCCGCCGCGCAAGGGCTGCGACCCGGCGCTGCTGGCGACCATCCTCGAGCTGCAGCCGCGGCGAGTGGTGTACGTGTCGTGCAGCGCATCGACACTTGCGCGCGACCTGCGCGTGCTGGTCGATGGTGGGTACGGCGTCGCGGAGGTGACGCCGGTGGATATGTTCCCGCATACGGTGCATGTGGAATCAGTTGCGTTGCTTGAACGGAATGAAACAGCGTTAGATTAGTGATTCAGTTGATATCATCAGAACTAAGCGCAAACAGGGCATATTTTGAATGTTTTGATATGCACAAACAGAACCCGAACGATTGGTAAAGCAATCGTTTGGGTTTTTATGCTTCTTTGCGATTCGATAGAGAAAATTCGTTTTGGATTAAGCCGAACGATGACGCATATGTTGGAAACTCCATACGTATTATTGAACAGACATGAATGAACATATCGTTAAGATCTAATTCAATAATAGGTAGAAGGAGCGGGTAGAGTGCCAAAAGTTGTCTCTATGCTTAATATGAAAGGTGGAGTCGGTAAGACCACCCTAACCTACAACCTAGCTTGGTATGCAGCTTATAAAAAAATGTATAAAGTATTAGTCGTCGATCTTGACCCCCAGTCGAATCTAACGCAAATTTTTATGGGGGGCGACGGCTATCGGGATTATTTAGAAAGTCCTAGGCAATCAATAGTAGACATTTTTGAAAACAGCAACAAAGTAACAAAGGAGATTATTCATTCTGTTGATGAATGGTTGGATGGTAGTCTTCTCCATCTTGTACCGGCGAGAGCTGAGTTATCGAAAACGTTGAAAAATCCAACGACAAAGGAGCATAAACTTCGTAGATTTTTAACGAAGGTTCAAAGTAATTACGACCTGATTCTGATTGATTGTCCGCCGACTGACTCCATTTTATCAGTGGCTAGCTATTTGGCCAGCGATTCGTTAATTATTCCTGTAAAACCTGAGAAATTAGCGATCATAGGGCTGCCATTGCTTAAAGGAAGCATTGAAGATTTCAATGAGGATAACGAAGGTGAATACAAGATTTCCGTTTCAGGAATTATTTTCAATAATGTTGAGGCCGGGGATATACCGGAAAACCGTATTTCCAAGAGAGAGGTTTTAGCATTCGCTAAAGAAAATAACTGGCATGTATTCGATAATGAAGTTAGAGAGTCCAAATCGTATATTAACGGAATACGTGAAGGAAAGCCTATGTTCAAGGATTCTAGGGCGCTAGGTCATATTATGGAAGAATTTTACGCAGTAGGAGACGAGTTTTTGCGGAGTGTGGGGATTGAATGACGAATCAGTCCAAAGAGCTGTTACTTGATATGTTGAAATTAAAGGTGAGGTATAGCGACAATGAATTCGAGCAGGTTGCTGAAGTATTAAAGGACGGTTCTGAGCCATTCTTAGTGCATGTCGTCAAATTAATTCAACAACTTGAGGGTATGTCCGGAATAAAACTGAATTCCCGAAATAAAAAGGAAGCGGTTTCGATAAATTTAGGAAGTTTTAAAAATACGGATCCAGAGATCAATGAGCTGCTTTTTGAAATAAATAAAATGCTTTTGTCAAAAGATTCGTGCAGGACGGTAAAAGAGCTACAAAGCTTTGTTTCGCGAAAGGTTATGTTGACCACCTCAAAAAATACAAAGGCAGAACTTGTTAATAAGTATATGAATCATATATCTGCTAAGCCAAGGGATGAAATGATAGATGAGCTCCAACTGCTAAAAGATAAAATGAATTCAAGCGATGATGTATCTAGTTTCTTAAATATGGCGAATGCAATCGTAAGTTCAAGAAAAGAAAAAAGGTATTAACTTTAAGATAAGACGTGTGACTTTTTAGGTCCACGTCTTTCTCATGCGAGCGAACATTCTGTGACATCATGTTTACCGAAGCATAGGCCACATTCATATCAGTAACCACATCTACTCAAAACCTAATCATATTCGTGGCTATATTAAAATGAAGGGGATAAGATGTAAAGGTCCCCTGGATCGAATCATATACCTCGAGCCTTCTCCTCTTTTTTAGCTACCCATTTCGGTTATTCCAGCCTTCCTGTTGCCACCCATCCCCTCACACAGTATGATAAACATATATTTCATTTCAGGAGGAAGCTATGAAAAAACAAATACATGTAGTTGGCGCGGTGATCGTAAATCAAGGAAGGATCCTTTGTGCGCAAAGAGGGGAGAATCAATCTTTATCTTTGAAATGGGAGTTTCCTGGCGGGAAAATCGAAATAGGTGAGACACCGCAAGAAGCATTAAAGCGTGAAATTATGGAAGAGATGAATTGTACCATTGAAGTCAGCGATCAAATCGAACATACGATTCATGAGTACGAATTTGGTGTAGTTCATTTAACTACTTTTTATTGCAAGTTACTTGATGGAACGCCTGTACTATCCGAGCATGCTGCTATCCAGTGGCTACATCCAGCAGAATTAGATAGTTTAGAGTGGGCTC
The DNA here is from genome assembly GCF_059691975.1 of Paenibacillus sp. J22FR5. NCBI lineage: Bacteria > Bacillati > Bacillota > Bacilli > Caryophanales > Paenibacillaceae > Paenibacillus > Paenibacillus sp. J22FR5. Next base: position 67,453 of record NZ_JCAUAN010000026.1, read on the forward strand.
CTGCGGACGTTCCGGCAATTGAGAAGATTATGAGCCAACGAAACAGTGCAATGTTCAAATAAGCATTTTTGATAATAGAATATTTGAGGAGTAAATCAAACATGGCAAACGTAGTGTTAACATATGAAACATCCATCTACAATCGTTTACTGCCTCAATTGGGTTCAGATTACTCTAAATATTCGCCTAAACTCTTAATTAATAATCCGAGAACGCATGAAAATGTATTAAACGAGGTCGTTGAGGAACTAACCCAGTGTGGCTCCTTTATGTTCATTGTAGCATTCGTGACAGAAAGCGGATTAGCTATGCTGAAATCTCACTTTATGGATTTAAAGCGAAGGGGGATTCAAGGTAAACTACTTACATCCACATATTTATCTTTTAATCACCCTAAAGTGTTTCGAGAACTATTGAAAATTGAAAACTTGGAAGTTCGTTTAACGGATTTAGAAGGGTTCCATTCCAAAGGCTATATATTTAACAATGAAGTTGATACAGCACTTATAATTGGAAGCACCAATCTAACCGCGAAGGCGCTTAAAGTAAATTATGAATGGAACGTTAAGCTTCGGTTATTGCCGCTTGAAAATTTGATGGTTCAGATTCGAAATCAATTCGAGGAAGTATGGGGAGTTTCTCGTGCTTTGACTGAGGCCTGGATAAAGGAATATGAAAAGACATATATTCAAATTGCAGCTAGGAAAATTATTGAGGAAGAATTTGCTCTCGTTCAGCAAGGTGTGAGTAGTGAAGCGAATCCTATTTCAACGATTGAGCCTAATAAAATGCAGTCGGCTGCATTATATAATATTACTGATTTACGTCAAACAGGCGCCCAAAAAGGATTGATTGTCTCCGCTACAGGGACTGGTAAGACGTATTTAGCCGCGTTCGATGTTAGGAATTTTAAGCCCAAGAGAATGTTGTTTATAGCTCATAGAGAACAGATATTACTTAAAGCGCAAAAAGACTTTGTAGGTGTGGTAGGCGGAAATGAAGAAGACTTCGGTTTATTATCGGGGTCGGATAAAAATACCCAAGCAAGTTATTTGTTTGCCACGATTCAGACCATATCCCAATCAGAGGTATTGCTACAATTTGACCCAGAAGAATTTGACTATATCCTGATTGATGAGGTACATAAAGCAGGAGCAACTTCCTACCAGAAGGTTATCGATTATTTTAAGCCCAAGTTTCTTCTGGGGATGACGGCAACGCCGGAAAGAACAGATGATTTTAACATCTATCAACTATTTGATTACAATGTGGCCTACGAGATTCGATTACAAGAGGCACTTGAAGAAGATATGCTATGCCCATTTAATTATTTTGGCGTAACTGATTTTGAAAGTGACGGTGAGTTAATTGATGATACGACTAAGTTGACTAAGCTTGTAACAGACGAGCGAGTAGATCATGTCATAGATAAGATCGAATACTATGGATATTCAGGGACAAAGGTTAGAGGGCTCATCTTTTGTAGTCGTAAGGAAGAAGCCAAACAAATAGCAGAGATGATGAATGCGAAAGGCTATCAGGCGGTCGCTTTAACTGGTGATGATGGCATTGCGTACAGGGAACAACAGATTCAAGCCTTAGAAAAAGGAGAACTTGAGTACATCATTACTGTAGATATTTTTAACGAGGGTATTGATATTCCCGCTGTTAATCAAGTTGTCATGTTAAGACAAACGCAATCTAGTATTATTTTTATTCAACAACTAGGTCGCGGGCTGAGAAAACATGATTCGAAAGAATTTGTAACCATTATCGATTTTATAGGCAATTATAAGAATAACTATATGATCCCAATAGCGTTGTCGGGTGATAAATCGAATAATAAAGATAATATTCGAAGAATCATGAAAGACACAAGTTACATTAAAGGGGTATCGACAATAAATTTTGAAGAAGTAGCCAAGCAACTGATTTATAAGTCCATTAGTAATAGTAATTTATCGGAATTAAAGAAGCTAAGGGAAGCTTATTTCGAATTGAAGAACAGATTAGGACGGATGCCGTATCTTCACGATTTTATTCTTCATAATTCGTTAGATCCGATTATTATCGTGAAAGCCTATAGTAACTATCAACAGTTTTTATTGAAAATAAATGAGAGTATTCCATCTTTGACTATCTATGAAGATAAAGTACTTACCATGCTTTCGTCTGAAATTCTTAATGGGAAGAGAAAGCATGAGGTCATTTTGCTGGATTTGTTACTACAGCAGGATACAGTCACGAGTGAAATTTACTTGATGAAGCTAAAAGAAAACAATTGTCGAACAGATGATGAAACGCTTGCTTCTGTTCAAATGGTGTTGGACCTAACATTTTTTGTGCAAGCGTACAGGGAGAAATACGGAGAACACCCGATATGCATTTTCAGTGAAGATGGTACCATCAATTTCGATTCTGAAATGAAAGCGAGATTGCAAGCTGGGGCTCATTTCAGAACAATGGTCGTAGATGTCCTTCGCAGTGCATTGGATAAAGCACAAGATTATGAGACCATAACTCCATTGACTCTTTTCCAAAAATATACACGTAAAGATGTTTGTAAGCTTCTTAACTGGGAGAAAGATGAAAGCTCTACGGTTTATGGTTATAAAACGAAAAGTAACTCATGTCCAATCTTCGTGACCTATCACAAGCATGATGAAGTAGAGTCTAGTATTAATTACGGAGACGAACTACTTAATCCAACTACGTTGAAATGGTATACGAGAAGTAATCGGACATTGCAATCGGAAGAAGTAAAGAAGATTATTGATGCTAAAGAGAATAATATCGACGTTATGATCTTCGTGAAAAAAGATGATGATGAAGGTAGTGACTTCTACTATTTAGGAAAAGCTACTCCAGATAAAGAGACTGTTGAAGAGACTAGGATGGATGGTAAGAATGATAAAGAAGTCCCTGTCGTTCACATGAATATGATCTTAGAACAACCTGTTGATTACCAGTTATATAAGTACATTAAATCCAATAATATTGTTTAAAGACGAAGTCGGTTTAAGAATGAACGGCCTTAGTACCTCATAATGGCTTTATTTAAAAATAAACAAAAGTACACTTGATATTCAGGTGTGCTTTTTTTCTTTGGGTTATATTCTTACTTTTGAGTAATTCAACCTATGCAGCTTGTTTTTGAGGCGCTGCACGCATCAGTAACTTCTAGCCCATTATGCGCATATATAAATAAAATATTTCAGTTCGCATGAAAAAATGAACAGGGTTCGTGTAAACTACAGCTTGTTGGCATATAATTAGATCTCAAGGAATAAGTACGACATTATCCGACAAAAAAGTCAGAATTCTTAAGTTTTTCACTTTCTTCCACTTTGCATAAAAGCCAGAATCTGATAAGATATAAAGAAAGACGATAGTTTTAGTAAGGATTAAAAGGAGGCACCTTTCCATGGAAAAAATGATGCTTGATTCTATAGATGAAATGACGCATCTGGATCAACTCGAGGCTGAAGCAATTTATATTATTCGAGAAGTAGCGGCGGAATGTGAAAATCCCGTAATGCTGTATTCGATCGGGAAGGATAGCTCTGTGATGCTGCATTTGGCGCTGAAAGCTTTTTATCCGGAGAAGCCGCCGTTTCCTTTCATGCATATTGATACAACGTGGAAGTTTAAAGAAATGATTGAATTCCGCGATCGTAAAGCCAAAGAATTCGGAATTAAGATGATTGTTCACTCCAATCAGGAAGGGATTGATCAAGGGATCAACCCGTTCGATCATGGTTCCGCGTATACGGATATTATGAAAACCCAAGCCTTGAAAGAAGGATTGGATAAATACGGATTTACAGCTGCGTTCGGCGGCGGAAGACGTGACGAGGAGAAGTCGCGTGCGAAGGAGCGGATTTTCTCTTTCCGTAATAAAAACCATGCCTGGGATCCGAAAAACCAACGACCAGAAATGTGGAAGCTTTTTAATACAAGAATCAATAAGGGCGAAAGCACCCGCGTATTCCCAATATCCAACTGGACGGAAAAAGACATCTGGCAATACATTCGCAGAGAAAACATTGATATTGTGCCACTCTATTTTGCAAAAGAAAGACCTGTACTCGAACGCGACGGACATCTCATCATGGTTGACGATGATCGCATGAAACTCGAAACTCATGAGAAAATTGAAATGAAGAAGATGCGGTTTCGTACATTAGGCTGCTATCCTCTTACTGGCGGAGCCGAATCGGAGGCGGATACGATAGATGCCATTATTGAAGAAACGCTTGGTGCGGTTTCATCCGAACGGACAACGCGGGTAATTGACCAAGAAGCGGCGGGAAGTATGGAAAGACGTAAACGGGAGGGTTATTTCTAAAATGAAAAGTCTTCTTAAATTTATTACTTGCGGAAGTGTGGACGACGGAAAATCCACCCTAATTGGACATATGCTTTATGAGGCCAAGCTATTATTCGCCGATCAGGAAAGAGCGTTAGAACTGGACAGCAGACTGGGCAGCCGCGGCGGCAAAATTGACTATTCCTTACTGCTTGACGGGCTGCTAGCCGAGCGTGAGCAAGGGATTACGATTGACGTGGCTTATCGGTATTTTACGACGGACCACCGTTCATTCATCGTAGCAGATACGCCTGGACACGAAGAATATACCCGTAACATGGCCGTTGGCGCATCTTTTGCGGATCTAGCTATCATTCTTGTGGACGCAAAGAAAGGGGTTATTACCCAAACTAAGCGCCACACTCGAATTTGCGCACTTATGGGCATTAAACATCTTGTTTTAGCCGTGAATAAAATGGATTTAGTGGGTTTTGATCCTAAGATATTTGATGCTATCAAACAAGAATTCTTGCAATTGACCGCTGAGTTTCACTTTGAAAGCATTCAGGTGATCCCTGTTTCTGCCACAGAAGGGGATAACATTACGAAAAAATCGCCAAATACCCCTTGGTACGAAGGTCTTGCCTTGCTGCCATATTTGGAAAATGTGGATGTTCATCAGAACGACAATGCGAAGCAATTTATGATGCCGATTCAGCGTGTATGCCGTCCGGATCATACATTCCGCGGTTTCCAAGGCCAAATTGAGGCTGGGCGTATCGCGGTTGGCGATGAGCTGACAACGTTGCCTAGTCATGAGAAGGCGAAAGTCAAACGGATCCTCGTGGGAGACCAAGATCGCGATTATGCCTATGCTGGACAGCCCGTAACCATTCAATTGGATCGGGAAGTCGACGTTTCGCGGGGCTGTGTATTCACGAAGGATAGTCAGATTCAAGAGGCGGACAGTTTTAGTGCTACGATTCTTTGGATGGATGATTCTGTACTGACGCCAGGCAAGAACTATCTGGTCAAAGTAGGAACGAAAGTCCTGCCAGGTACCGTAACGGCGATTACGCATAAAATCGATGTTAATACTGGAAAAACGCTTCCAACCGATCATATTGTCAAAAATGAATTAGCCAAATGTGAGTTTTCTTTATCTGACGCTATCGTTATTGATTCTTTTGAAGAAAATAAAAGCATTGGCGGATTTATTCTGATCGATCGTGTCACCAATATGACATCTGCTTGCGGAGTGATTGAGCAAATCCTTCAAAGCTCCGACAAATCTGTACAGCTAGATACGGAAATCACCAGAGATGTTCGTGCCCAGCAAAAAGGTCAGAATCCTTTGACCCTTTGGTTCACTGGTTCGGTTTCAGATCAATCGGCCCTTGCGAAGGAAGTCGAAAAACGTTTGGTATCGACAGGCCACCATACTATGTTACTCAAGAATGGCCAAGGAGAATCGTTGCAGCGATTAGCAGAAGTTGCAAAATTGATGAACGATGCTGGACTTATTGCATTGGTATCGAATGATTCCCCGAACATTAACGGCCAAGAAACCGTGCGAGACATCATTGGCAAAGAATATATTGAAGTTTACGTAAACGGATCGTTTGCAGGCAGCTCGAGCACAAATGATACACCTGGGAACCCGGAAATCGAAATCGATACAAGCAAGTTTTCAATCGAAGAAGCTGCAAATTATGTAGTGAAACGAATTATCAAATATTTAATCAATGAGAGTAGTCGTGGGCAATTCCTTAATTTCTAATGCTTAAACAAATCGACGCAACGAAATAGGCTTTGAAAAATAGTATCCCTACATCACCGTGAATAGTGATGTAGGGATATTTTTCTTGTGTCCGCGGCATGGGGTATATTGATTCATGTAATATTTTTTTTCTTCAAAAGTACAAATCTTCGTTCCTGCCGGAATATGATGGGAATATGTACATTTTTGAGGAGGAAAAATCATGTATTCAGCAGAAATCAGCCGTTCAGATCCGTCTTGTTTTCTGTTTATTATTGACCAGTCCGGATCGATGTCCGACCCGTTCGGGGCTAGCTCAAAAGCCGGAAGTGTTTCCGATGCAATAAATCGTTTATTGCAAAATCTTAGTATAAAGTGTGCAAAGTCGGAAGGTATACGCGACTACTATCATGTTGGTGTGATCGGCTATGGCGCCAGCGTTGGGCCGGCATTCGGCGGTGTATTAGCCGGAAAGGAATTAGTGCCGATTAGTGAAATAGCAGATAATCCGTCAAGATTGGAAAAACGTCTGAAGAAAGTTCCGGATGGGGCAGGCGGGCTTGTAGATCAGCTTGTTAAGTTTCCTGTCTGGTTTGATCCTGTCGCGAACGGCGGTACTCCAATGTGCCAGGCGTTGAATACAGCCCATCTCATCTTGAGTCAATGGATCAGTGAATACGCTCATTGTTTTCCGCCGGTGGTCATTCATATTACGGACGGAGAATCCACCGACGGTGATCCGACTGCTGCAATGGAACAAATAAGGTTACTAGCTACGGACGATGGAAATGTATTGCTGTTCAACTTGCATATATCGGGCAGTCCGAGTGCGGTTGAGCTGCGTTTTCCGGAAACCTCGGATGGACTCCCTGACCAATATTCCAGGATGCTCTACGAAGGCTCAAGCATGCTGACACCATTTATGATCCGGGTGGCCAATCAGGAACATGAATTGAATCTTTCGGATGGATCAAGGGGATTTGTATTAAATGCCGATCTAACCCTTGTGATCCAGGCGCTTGACATTGGAACGCGTCCCGCCAATCTTAGATAGGGGGGGCTATGGTGCAAATAGAAAACACATGGTTTTCATTGCCAAAGGCGGGAAACCGCAAAGATGAATATGAAGATGCCGTTGGCAGCAGCATTTTTGTTAATAAGGATATTGCGTATTATAGATTCGCTATAGCCGACGGGGCTAGTGAATCTTCGTTTGCCGAGATATGGGCTGATTTGCTCGCAAGCGGTTATTGCAATGGCAAATTTGAAAGTAAACATATCGATAAATCCGTTTCCAAATTGTCAAAGGCTTGGAAGAGAAAACTAAATGCCAAAGACCTTCCCTGGTACGCTGAGGAGAAGTTAAAAAGCGGGGCGTTCTCTACATTAGCCGGAATCACTTTTCGTTTGACGGATGCCTCATCCGCGGGGTTTGATGCGGTAGCGATCGGTGACAGCTGTATATTTCAAGTTCGGGGTGATAAAATTATCGCCTTTTTTCCTTTGAGCTCCGTCGATGATTTTCATAATAGGCCGGTTCTTATATCGAGTAACACAGCCAATAACATTCACCTTACAATGTTCGTTAAAAAATGGACCGGTACTGCCCAAACGGGAGACACCTTTTTGTTAATGACCGATGCCCTGGCATGCTGGATATTAACTCGTTACGAGGAAGACCCAAGCGTAATAAAGAAAATACAAGGGTTAGCCGGTGAACATGACTTCATAAATTTAGTTCAGTCCGAAAGGAAGTTAATTTGCCGCGACGGCGGTTTTTATCTAAGAAATGATGATGTTACATTAATTCGGGTAAATCTATTGTAAGGGGATGTGAGGTGATGTTATGGCCCACTCCACAGGATTATAGGGAAGCGATACAAAATCCGCAAATTTGTTTCAAGGACCCGGAGCTTCAATCCGGACTCCCTGAATTGGATAAGCTTGGACTGCCTCGTCCTATTTCGGGAGGTTTCGCTAGTGTTTACAAAATAAAGTGCGGAAAGACGGAATGGGCGGTCAGGTGCTTTACCAATAACGTGAAGGATCAAAAGGTCCGTTACGATGCCATCAGCTTGCATTTAAGCTCCGTTAATCTCCCTTATATCGTCCCTTTTGAGTACCTCTCTGAAGGCATAAAAATAAACGGCAATTGGTTTCCAGTTGTTAAAATGCAGTGGGTTGAGGGGGAATCGCTGCTTCATTATATCCAAAGAAATTTGCATAACGTTGAAATATTGAAAGGACTAGCAAATAAATGGCTAAAAATGATCACTGAGCTGCACATGGCAAATATTGCGCATGGCGACCTGCAGCATGGCAACATATTGATTCACAATGATGAAATTATTCTGATCGATTATGATGGTATGTATGTACCAGGCTTAAACGGCATGAAAAGCATCGAGCTCGGTCACAGAAATTATCAACACCCCGGAAGAAACGAAGGACACTTTGGGCCGTATATCGATAACTTTTCAGCGTGGGTCATTTTGATTTCAATAGCAGCCGTTTCTGTGGATGCTTCATTATGGAATTCGCTTGGAGCGGGAGAAGGTGAAGAATGTCTCCTCTTTCGACAGAAAGACTTTGTCTCGCCAGGCGCATCTCGCGCTTTTGAATTTCTGGAACTTGTTGATGATGAAACGTTACGTTTTTTGGTAAACTCCTTTCGTGATGTTACGGCAATAGAAATGCCGAAGGTGCCTCGGCCCCCTGATCCCGAATCACTGGTTGATGCCATGCATCCTTTAGCCGCCTCTATCTCAGCCGCCTCTGCAACGAAATTAATGACTCATCTAGCAGCCTTCTCTGATTGGCTCGCTAGGAAGATGCGGTCAGCCGCTGTCCAATCACAACCAGAAACATCGTATCCTGTTGGTTCGTCGTGGGTACTGGATTATCTCACAACGGAAGCAATACCTTGCAAGTCTCTGTCAAAAGATAGGTTCGTGTTGGAAAGAACCATTTCATTATTGGTATTAACTACCGCAGCATCGGCTGCAACTGTTATGTATGGAAACGCTCCGGTTACAGCTTTAGTATCCTGCACGACTTTGGGATTAGGTGTGGAGATGGCCTTTTTAAGCTGGTGTTATGTGAAACTTCCCACTGTTAAAGTAAAGAGAACCACGTCTGAAAAAATAAAGGAGCTTGAATATGTTGTTTCCGATCTGACAAGCGAATTGAACGAAGTCAACGATATAAAGCATAAGTTCCAACAGATGGAGGAAGACAAGATAAACGATATATTACGAAGGCAAGGGGAAGTATCGGAACGAGAAAAGAATGAAACGGACAAATTGCAGAAGGAACTCCGGAGTCATATAAGCGAAATCGTGGGTGAAAGACAAATCATAGATCAGGAGGAAAAAACCGAGCTTGCCGGCGCATTGGCCTCTTTCCAAAAAACTTGGTTGGAAAATCAATTAATGAAGATTAGGATTAGCCAAGAAAAAATACCAGATATAGACGATGAAATCAAACGGCGTTTAAGATCGAGCGGAATTCGTACGCCGGCTGATTTTTTGGACATTAATATCTTCCAGTCCTATGGCCGCAAAAAAATTGAAAAGGTGTATATGATATTAAAAAACGGGGGCTCGGTTCATGTAGGAATGAGTCCATCCCAAGCGAAAGCGCTGGTAGAGTGGAAAAAAAAGATAGAACGCAAGTATAGGACTAAAATCCCCCAATCCGTTCCTCGTAGTGAAATCACAGCCATAAAATCAAAATTTAAGGACAGGAAATCAATATTGAATAACTTAGAACAAACTTATCAAAACAGTTGGCAGGACATGATATCAAACAAAAGGCAATCCTATAGTCTGGAGTATGATTTCATAAAGAGGGAAGAACATACCGCCAGAATCAACCTGAATAACGAACTCAACCAATTCGATAAGGAGATAGCTGAAATAAATAAGCACCTTGCAGGAAAACAATGGGAGCTTCACCATCTGAGTAAACAAATGAATTCTTTTAAGGACGTTAATTTCTTGAGATTCTTAAGGAGAGTATTCCTTTTCAATTGAGAAGTATGCGGCGGCCTTATGAAGTGGGAGCAATGGGGTAAGGGTAACAGATCGCCTATTTTAAAAGACCTTATGAGGATTATAAGAGATTTGAAAAGTAAGCCGCCTCTCCAAACATCCTGATCATCGCGGCGGCGAATTATGGTTCTACCTAGCCACGGTTCGATTTCCTGAGCCCTTGTCCGAGCAAAATCACAATGTTTATGTGAACTGCACCCCATTTGTTAGACACCATCTAACGTTGGGGTACAGTTTTTTTATTCAATTGAGAGTGAATTGGAATGAAAGAGGTGAGTCGGTTGACTGCTAGTTCGAAATGAAACAGCGCTATAAAATTAGTAGTACAGAAGTGGTTTAAGCGTAAAATAGGACACATTTGAATGAACTATATATAGTCATTAAGAAAAAGAACCTGAACGATTGGTACAGCAATCGCTCGGGTTCTTATGCTTCTTTGCGGCGTATTTCTATTGAGTGGGAACGAGTTTATTCTTAACAGAAGGTAGCGAAGCTACATGTTCAATGTGTTATAAGAGGCTTCATATCTTTTTATTCCCTTTTCCAACGCAAGGCAATGGAATTCCAACACAAGTACATGCATTGCAAATGCTCGAAGAGTTGTACGATAAACATGTAAAATCAATTCTGGCATCATCATATCAACGAAGTTAGATGGAACGATAGAGTGATTCATATCCTTGGCCAGGTAAGGAATTCAATTCCGATCTGGCTTTTTCCGTTTATATTTGTTCTGAAATTTGTAGTCTTCCGATAATATCATTTTCATTAATCTATCAGGGATAGCATACTTTTATCATACAACAAATAAATATTTTCCAAATCCACCCACTGAAGCAGGAAAATTTTAGGTAAATATCGAATTTATCAGAAAAATGACGAAAATTGGAGTGAGCAAATGTTCAGCAAGCTAAGCAAAAAAACAAGGATTCTAATCGGGGGCATACTAATCGTTGTACTTTCTGCCGGGGGTAGTGGCGGCTACTTGTTAATGAAAAACAATCATCATAAGTCACTGGTCAATGAATATAACAAAGGTTTTAGCACGATACAAGAGGCCAGCGCCACCTTCAAAACCAAACTTGACACTCCACCTACCGATGTAAAGACACTTCAAGACATGATCACCTTTTATAAGGACCTACAGTCTAAAAACACCTTTGTTTCGCAATTTAAGGAATTAAACAATAATTCTAAATATAAATCGCTCCAAGCAAACGAGAAGAAAGAACCCGAAGTACATGATCTTGATATGGCGACTACCCAACTTGCCGATAAGCTCAAAGATATTGAAAAACTGCAAAGCGTTCTGCAACGGAGCACGAACCTTGACACAGAGATTAGCGATTTTGCAAATCATATAAATGACTTTGACTATGACCAGTATAGAAAAAGCGATGATCTTTCTAAAAGAAATAGCAGTTTGAAAGACGAGCTGCTCAGTTTGGTGATATCTGATAAGTTTAAGGAAGTGCAACTCTCCTTTGTTCAAGCTCTTAATAGTCGAGGCAACGCCATTGATGAACTCCAAAAAATATTTAATTCATTTGACGGTTACCATTGGGCTCTAAAATCGTTTGATAGATATTTGGAAGCGATAAATATGAATTTGGAGGAAGCACAACAAGTTCCGGATATTCAGTTTGGTAGTTTTATTACGAGAGCATATGACCAAGTCAAATTGTCGCTGCGGGATCGGACTAGTATGGATGACAGATGGAACGAAGCCACCAAGCATAAAACGGAATATGATAAGCTGACAGCATCGTATTCGGGACTAATTGGGCTACCCCTGGCTGATACTTCCAAATTGACATTGAAACAAGAGGTGAGACCTTCTAGTAGTGATTTGCGTGCAACCATATTTTTACAGGACTACCTGCGAAAAGGCATGATGGCGCTTGCGAAAAAGAATTTTTACATTGTACAACCGTATCTTGATAAAGATGGCAAGTCATATTGGGAACAGTTCAATTACATGGACTATTTACAAAGTAAGGGTATCAGCGAGAGCTTGATTTCAGTTGAAGTCAAATCCGTTGAGCCGATCGATACGAAATATATGAAAATAACGACATCTGAGAAGTATTATCTTTCCTATGGCGATGGGACCCATAAGATCAAAACCTTTACTTCAGTTTATAAACTTACGAAAACTTCAGCTGATTCTTATATGGTGAACGAACTGATGACGAATAAGGAAGAAGAGAGTATTGATAAGTAAAACAAAAAAGATCACCACCATTAGTCCTATTGGCTCAATGGCAGGCGATCTTTTTTTTGCTGTTTCACCGATATGACGCTTTAACTTTAACGGGAGTTAGGTTAATTAACCTAGCTCCTTTATCTTTTATTATAGAGTTACTGAGAAATATTTCCAAATAAAAGGATTATAAACCCATTTGTCGAAAAATAAGTAATCATGTAGGTTTCTGGAATCAATCCAATTACCTAGCATTCAGAAATATATCGACGCGGAGGCATAACATGCGAATAACAGCAAAAGTAGTCTTATCCCTATTCATTTTGATTCAGTTCTTCGGTTTAAATCTAGTTGGCCAGGCCAATGTTGCAAAAGCCGAATCAGCAAACGTAGTAAACATAGAGGATCCAGCCTTAGAGTCATTAATAAAAAAGAAACTGGGGATAACGAACGGTTCGATCACCATTGCAGATATCGAGTCATTGCGTGAAATTTCCGGAGCTAGTTGGCTTGGGATTAAAAGTTTAAAAGGATTAGAATACGCAAAGAACTTGACTACCTTATATATTGGCGAGAATAAACTTACGGATCTCTCTCCAATCGCTAAATTAACAAAGCTAACTTCTATTGATTTTAATCATAATGAGATAACGGATATTACGCCCTTGAAGGAACTGATCAATCTTAAAGATCTCTCTTTATATGACAATAAAATTACTAATATTGAGCCTCTACAAAAGCTAATTAAACTTCAAAGATTAGACATTTACAACAATGAGATTACAGATATAACGGCACTGCAAGAGATGAAGGATCTAATGTCTCTAACTGCGTATTACAATCATATTGAGGACATTTCTCCTTTATCAGGACTGACTCAATTGAGCGCTCTTTTTATAAGCAATAACCGTATTCAAGATATTAGCCCTCTAGAGAAATTATCAGAGATGTCTGCTCTCTCTATTAGTAGTAATCAAATCAAAGATTTAAGTGTGTTAAAGAATATGCCGGATCTAAGGATTCTGAGTTTTGACGGAAACCCTATTAAAGATCTAACAATTATAAAGTACTTAAGTAAGGTGGAGAATCTGGATCTCAGCCATTTTGATATTCAAGACGTATCTTTCCTTCAAAATATGGTTAGTTTAACCGATCTGCAGCTGTCGCAAAATCGTATTATCGATATTTCACCACTCAATAAGCTTGTGTCTCTAGAACGTTTGGATCTATCTGAAAATGAGGTTTCAGATCTTACACCACTTTCTAAAATGGTAGGATTAACGAGTGTGATGCTTAGCGGTAATAAAGTCACTGATCTTACGCCTCTTCAAATGTTACCTAAGTTAACGACTCTTTTTCTGGATGCTAATCCTGTCAAAGACTTTACTTTACTTGGTCAAATCGATTCATTAACATTTCTAACGCTTGGTTCAAATCGATTAGAGAATGTAGATTTTCTCTCTAGTTTGAATAAGTTAGCATATCTCTATCTAGATCACAATAACATTACCGATTTGGATCCATTGAAGAATCTTAAAAGGCTTCAAAGTCTAAGTTTATCTGAAAATAAGATCGTAGATCTCCAACCATTAAAAGTGTTGACCGCGTTGGATGGTCTGGATATTAGTTTCAATCAAGTGAAGGATATATCTGCTCTTACAGGGCTTACGAAATTAAATAGATTAACATTAGCCAATAATCAGATTTCTAATATTGATGTTCTGAACAATTTTCCAAAGCTTTGGGAAATTAATCTTGTGAATAATCCATTGGAAGCTAGTAGCAATAGTGTAATTAAGGCTGGGGAAAGCCGAGGAGCTGTTATTAAATATGGCGATGTTATATCCGTCAAAGTTAATGGGTATGTTCAAAGTTACTACGGAGACGAGCAGCCATTGTTAGAAAATGGAACAGTCCTAGTCCCTATGCGTCGCATCTTTGTTGCTCTAGGAGCGGACATTACATGGGATGGTGAAACACAGACGATTACAGCGAGTAAAGGGAGTAGTAAAATCAGGTTAAAGATTAACTCCAATGAGGCGGTTATTAATGGTCGCAGCATTCAATTGGAAGTGTCCCCTCGTTTACACAATGAAACGACACTAGTTCCTGTTCGTTTTGTTAGTGAAGCGCTAGGTGCGCAGGTAAGCTGGGATCAAACCAATCAAATTGTTAGTATAGGAAAATAAATGTAAGTCGGCATTTCCATAATAATGGGGCACCCGAGGGGGTGCCCTTTAAAAGATGGCCGTGGAAAAGAGGAGACTTTTTTGCCAAGAAAACCAATATATGTAGAAATTATAATTTGCACTGATATAGAGTTGATATGGAAATATACACAGGACCCGATGCTGCACGAGAGTTGGGACTTGCGATTTTCTGAAATTCAATACTTGCCAAAGACTGCGGAGTCGGAACCCCAGCAGTTTAAATATGCGACTAAGATCGGATTCGGGATGCGTATTGAGGGCTTAGGGGAAACGTACAGCACATATGAAAAAGATGGTGTGAGAACGTCGGTTTTAAAATTCAGTTCTGATCAGTCACTATCTCTGATTCGTGAGGGGGCTGGTTTTTGGAGATACATACCTACGAAAGATGGGATTCGCTTCATAACCCAATATGATTATCAAACGCGATTTGGCAAGGTAGGGGAATGGTTTGACCAACTGATATTTAGGCCTATGATGGGATGGGCAACAGCTTGGAGTTTTGATCGGTTAAGGCTGTCACTGGAAAGGAGGATCTCACCTCGAGTTTCCTTCAGCCGTTCTCTGACAGACATATTGTGCATAAGTATTCTTTCATTTGATTGGATATATCAAGGTCTCGTTCCGAAACTGCTAGTGCAGAATTCTGGTGAAATGGACATTTTACAGAGTACGGGGCTCTTTCACGGCTATGATTCGATTTTTCTGGCTGTCATGGGGATTGGTGAAATCAGCTTTGGTCTTATTCTATTATTTGTTGGCCGGAAATGGAGAAAGATCATGTACCTGTTAAACTTGATTTTTATGGTTTTTCTTTGTATTAGTGCAATAGGACAGCCACATGTCTATGTCGAGCCTTTCAATCCGATTACACTCAATGCCAGCATGATTGCTTTGTCCCTTGTAGGGCTGTTGCAGCTGCGTGATTTGCCAAATGCTAGTCGCTGTAAGCGCATAGTACATTGGAGGGAAGAGTCATGAGTTCAATTTACCAAAAAGTGCTAGGGTCCGATTATTCAAAGCTGCATCCCAACATTCAAAAACGATTCGGTTTCAGCAGCAGCGATGGCATAGCGGCTATAGGCCGTGGAACAATGGACAGAGTTTGGTATGGTAAATGGTTTACATTGCCGTTTCTATATATGGGGACGTGGCACAACATCCTATTTCCGCAAAAAGGTGAGAATATTCCATTCACCATACATAACTATGCCTATATAGATAGTTTCGGACGAGAGACTGTTACATGGGTACGGAGTTTTGATTTTCAGAATCGGGTACGTAGATTTGATGCTACGATGATTTACAGTGAGCAACGTCAAAAAATTATTGATTACTTAGGCACACACCAGCACCTTGCCGTAGAGATCGATATGTCCGTTGCGGACAATGGAGGCATCAAGCTGCGCTCTGGTAATCAATATTTTTATGAGGGACTGCTGGGGTTTCGATTTCCAATGATTGCTTCGGGTTATGCAGACGTTTGTGAATGGTATGACGATGTAGATGGGAAGTTCCGGATTGATGTTCAGGTTCATAACAAAACGTTCGGACCTCTGTTCGGATACAGCGGCCGGTTTTATGTGGTATATGTGCATGGTGATCCAATACCTGCTGAGGTGAAGCCTGTCAGAGAAGAGAAGCGCGAATAGAATTGAGAAAGAGTGAGTAAGATCCTCAAGCAACTTCGAAAATATTGATTGAAAGGATAGTTAGATGAATACATTTTGAAGTAAAGAGATTACGCGGTACGAATAAACAAATTTTCTATTCAGGAGAGTGTCACTATGGAAACAGGTATGAACGTAAGAAAAGGATCGACTTTAACCAATGGGATCAAATATGGAGCTGGTGGAGTTGCGATATTACTATTAGTTTTGACTTCGTTTAGTACAGTAGAGAACGGTCATGTTGGATTCAGAAAAACATTAGGTAGCGTTAGTCCAACAGTGCTTGAGCCGGGTCCTCATTGGAAGTGGCCGTTCATCTCAAGTATTGTAGAAGTCAATACTCAAGTAGCAAAATCGGAAGCTGACGCAGCAGCGTCTTCTAAAGACTTACAACCCGTACATAGTCATGTTGCTGTTAACTTTACAATTCCTAAGGGAGTAGCTTACAAGTTACTTCATGACGTTGGTTTAGACTACGACACCAAAGTAATCAATCCTCATGTACAAGAGATTTTTAAAGAAGTTACAGCTAAGTACAGTGCAGAGGAGCTAATTTCTAAACGTGAACGTGTAGCATTAGAAACAAACGAATTATTAAAGAAAGCTCTAGAGGCTTACAACATCCAAGTAGGGGATATCTCTATTGTTAACTTTACATTCTCTGATGCATTTAATCAGTCCATTGAGCAGAAACAAATTGCAGCACAAAATGCAATGAAAGCTCAGAACGATCTAGATAAAGCTAAGATCGACGCTCAGCAAAATGTAGTAAAAGCAGAAGCAGACGCTACTGCGGCAAAAGCTAAAGCGGATGCTGATCTTTACGTAGCACAACAAAAAGCAAAGGGTAACCAAGAGCTTGCTAAGTCAATTACTGCTGATTTAGTAGATTATAAATTCCTTGAGTCTTGGAAAGGCGATGTGCCTGACGCTTGGGGTAACGGTTCTCTGATTAACATGTTACCGAGCAAAACTCCAGTACAACCTACTGAAACTGCTAAGAAGTAATCTAATGAGTGAAAAGTAACGCATGTTTCCGTAAAGGATAATTCTCCCATGTGTCGAAATGTAACCATCTGGGGGTGACGATTGATGTCTGAGAAAGAGATACAACCGGAAACGGCTAAGGAGCTAGCGGACAGCCAGCGGGATAACCAAGCAAGCCTGGAAGAAGCGTTTCCGACGTCGGTGAATGATCAAATAACCGATTAACAGCAGGCACCCTCCGAGGTGCCTTTTTTGTAGTTGCAGACTAACGTGGAGGAGAGTGAACGAATGTGATTGGGTTGGCCTTATCCGGCGGCGGTTACCGGGCGTCCTTGTTTCATCTCGGTGTAATGGCCCGACTAGCCGATGAAGGGTTGTTGAAGGAGGTGCACGCTCTATCTACTGTTTCCGGCGGTTCGATTGTGGGCGCCTTTTATTATAAAATGCTGAGCGAGGAGCTGCGGAATGATCGGCCGTTGACCGACCAGGACTACCGAGACCTGATGCAGCGGGTTATCCGGGCGTTTGTTGCTGTTGTTCAGGAAGATCTGCGGAATCGCGTAGTCATTACCGGTGGCATCTCGCGCTTGGTTCCGGAGCCGATCCTGAAGCGGCTGCTAGGGCTGGTTCATAAGGTGGTACCTACGCTGGACCCGGCGGTCATCCTCGACTCCAAGCTGGAGCAGGGAATGAGAGCCCTTATGTTTCAGACGACCGTTCTGCGTGACCTAATGGACACTCCTGTCCATCCCGAGAACAGGAAGCCAGAGCTGATCCTGAACACCTCCATTCTGGAGAATGGACAGCCTTTATTTATCTCCACGAATCCGACCAGCTTACTATGGGGGCATAATGAGCGCAATCATGCGATTCGCGCCGATGAGATGATCAATCTCCCCCTATCCAAGGCGGTGGCGGCCTCCGCTTGTGTCCCCGGTCTCTTCAACCCCATTACTATCCCGTTCGGGGATCGTATGGTGCATGGGGTGGACGGAGGGGTATTGGACAATCTGGGCGGCCATGCCATTCAGCTGCTTTGGCAAGAGGGGATGTCGGTCCTGCTCAGCGATGCGTCCAAGCCGCTTCATATTGAGAATTATGCGGAAGTCGATTCCGTTGAGTCGTTCTTTCGCATTCAGGACCTTTTCATGAGTGCCATTCGCGACCTTCGGATCGAGGGGACGGATGATACCATTGTAGATATGCGAAAAGAGATCCCCGGCATTGATCCGACGGTGCGGACGCTGGCGATGACGATGAGGACCGATCTGAACGCGTTCTCCGAAGTGGAGGCATACTCGCTGATGTACGTCGGGTACTGCGCTTGTGGTCAAGAAATGGACAAGCTGCAGGGACAATATGCCGGCGAATGGTCATCGGCGAAGAAGGTCGGGGAAGACTGGCCCTTCCTATCCATTCGTTCTTATGTGGAGACGCCGACGCCGGAGTATTTGACGTTGATGGGGCAGAAGGCGAAGAGGCGTTTCTCGGTGCCGAACCTGTCGTTGTCTCGTGCGGTCAGCTTGAGCTATCTGCTGCTCTATCTGGCGGTGTTTGTCTACATATGGGTCCATCACGGCGTGTATGAAGCTATCTGGTACGTGGGTTTTATTCCGGTTCTTCTGGTATCGCTCGGGGGCGTTTTATTTCTTAAGCGACACGTTACCAAAGGCAAGCGCAAAGGGACGACGGCATCCTTGAACGAGAGCAGTCTGACTTCGTAAATGCTTGATTAGCACATAGCAACAAGATCAGGTTCCTCTGTGTTACCCGTATTACCCTGTCATGGACTTTGTGTCCATGGCCTTTTTTTATACTTTTTTCTCAGAGGAAAATGATAAAGCGAAAAAAATTCACAAAGTATCACGTCATTGTCATATTTTATATGTTAATATGTCGATTAATGGAATATTATGTCGGAATTTTTAGATATCTCCGATTCAGGGCGAAGACGATATGAAGGGTGAGAAGGATGAAAACAAGAATAAATTTGAATTTAGCTGGTAAAATGATTGCTTCGTATTTAGGGGTGATTGTGCTTATGGTCATCTTAGGTACATACGCTTTTAGTTCACTACGGACGTTAAACGCTAATCAGGAAACGATATTAAATCAGGGATTATTCCCTACTTCACAGTTAGGGGAAATAGGCATTTTAGCCGAGAATACCAGAGTTAATATGCTAAGTGCTGTCAAAAACAAAGATCCAAAGTTTGTGGATGTTGCAGAAAAGAATCTAGAAGAGATCAAGAATAAGATAGACAGGTACTCAATCCTACAACTTAGTCCAAAGGAAATGGAAATTTTGGGGGATTTTAAAACGAACTGGACTGATTTTAGCTCGATCGTAAGGGATAATATCCAACTGGTCAGAAGCAATCGTTATGCGGAAGCAAGTGAAGGGCTTACCAAAGGCGGAGTCCCCTTTAGTAAGGCATCAGAAAATATCAGACAGCTGTTAGCCGCAAACAATGAGAAAGTAAGTGTGATCAAAAATCAAAGTGAGCAGGTATATAGCCATTCTATTTGGTTTCTGCTCGGGGTTATTGCGTTTTCTACCATTTTGGCAGTAGGAATCGGTTTATTCTCGGGGCGCTCCTTGGCATCCCCAATCTTGAGAATTTCCGATCAAGTCAAACGAGTCGCGGAAGGTAATTTAACGCTTGACCCTATCACGGTCAAAAACAAGGATGAAGTTCGAACACTAGCAGAAGGAATCAATCATATGACGGAAAACCTGAAAAGGTTAATCCGACAAGTGGCAGAAACTTCTATAAGTGTAGCCGCTTCTTCCCAACAATTATCAGCAAGTGCCGAACAAAACAGTAAAGCAACGGAACAGATTGCTTCAACGGCTCAAGAATTGGCAGGTGGGGCGGAAAATCAAGTTCATAATATAACCAAAAGCTCGGAAGCTGTCAATGAAATGTCAGTGAGGGTCCAACAAATTGCTTCTAATGCGGTGTTAGTTTCTTCTACTGCGGAGCAAACTTCTTCTCATGCAGAGCAAGGGAATCAAGCGATTCAAACGGTCATTAAACAAATGCAGTCTATCCATCTGATCATGGAGCAGATGTCAAATGTCATCAAAGGACTAGGAGACCGATCCCTAGAGGTGGATAGTATAACTACCGCTATTACTGACATCGCTTCCCAGACCAATTTATTATCATTGAATGCTGCAATCGAAGCAGCCAGGGCAGGAGAGCACGGCCGAGGCTTTGCCGTAGTTGCTGGAGAGGTACAAAAGTTGGCAGAACAATCGGCAAGCTCGGCCAACGAAATATCACAAGTCATCACATTAATTCAAGATGGAATGAAAGATGCAATTCAAACCATGGAAAAAGCTTCACGAGAGGTGGTTCAAGGGATCGAAAGTGTTAATGTTGCTGGAGAATCCTTTGCCAAAATTCAAGATTCAGTTGATGATGTTTCCTCTCAAGTTCAAAAGGTTTCCACTGCTTCCCAACAAATAGCGGAAGGTACGAAGGAAGTGATCTTCTCCATTACTGAAGTGACCAAGATTGCTGAAATAACTTCCTATGGGACTCAAAACATGGCAGCTGCTACGGAAGAGCAGTTGGCTTCCATGGAGGAAATCAGTTCTTCCTCTGCTGCTTTATCCAAGCTGGCTGAAGAACTTCAAACATTGATTGAACAATTTAGCGTGTAAAAGGGTTAATTAATTGATAACGAAGTCATGGAAGTATTATTTGAAAATATACTTAATGTGATTAACCTGAGAGGTGTTTTCGTTTAAGGTTAAACTACCATTGTGCGCAGCCCAAAGGGGATTGAAGTCCGACTCTTTCTAAACGACCAGATAATATCCTTACTTTGAAAAAGAACGACGCCGCGGCGGAATACAAATACAGCTTTATTGTGAATTACGTATAATTTTTTATTATTTCGACTGCTCCACGATCCCATCCCCTTTTTGGGGATTTTTGCTTTGAAAAAAAAGCTTTCTAGTAAGAACGAAAACCGTGTCGAAATAAAGGGATTCAAGTTGAATCGTGGAATATGATTATAGGGCTATAGAACTATAAAGTTAAATATAAATGTCTAAGCAGGTGCGAGAAGTTCTTACTAAACAAATAGATGTTTATTCGATGAAAGCAAATCAGTAGATTTGGAGGAGGAAGTAGAGTGCGTTTGATAGGGAGAATAGGATTAAGCTTCATCCTTGTGATGTTGTTAGTGTTAGGTAGTGTGTCGGGACTATTAACACCTGGTAGTACGGCGAAGGTTGCAGCAGCGAGCGAAGAATGGAGTTTCTGCGCGGATGAGGGTGGATTTTGTGCATTTTCAGGGACGAAAGAAGTGCGCTACGGGATCTATGAAGGTTATGTAACTAATATTTTTACAGATGGTGTTTCATGCGAAACGAGTACAATTACAAATGTAGATCCTATGCCTGGCTATCCTAAGAAGTGTTACATTCGGGATGCAGATTTCGCTCATTTCGCGGGAGGAACGGGTAGTGAGGTTAGTCCTTATCTAATTGCAACCGCGAAACAGCTTGATGCTGTAAGAGAATATATGAACGAGGGTGTCTATTTTAAGCTGATTGCCGATATTGATTTAGGTGGTAGCTCCTATAATGAGGGTGCTGGCTGGGAGCCGATCGGGGAAAATGGGGAAGACAGATTTCAGGGTCATATCGACGGCAATGGATTCACAATTTCAAATTTAACGGTCAATTGGTCACTTAGTGAGTATCGAGGATTATTCGGATATATCGATGAGCAAGGCTCGGTTACGAATATGAGGTTGGAAAATGTAAATATTGCTGGTTATCGACATGTCGGTGGGTTAGCTGGAAAGAATGATGGTATGATCAGCAGCAGCTACGCTACTGGAAGTGTTAGCGGACAACTAAGAACGGGACAAGACAGTGCTTATGTAGGCGGCTTGGTTGGCCGCAATTATGGGACTATCAGCAGCAGTTATGCTTTGACAAGCGTAAGTGGAACTGAAACGCTTGCCCTTGGTGGTTTGGTTGGTGAGTCTTATGGCCAAATCATCAACAGCTACGCCACAGGGAGTGTGAGCGGAAACGGCAGAGATGCTGCGGGCGGATTAGTCGGCGCTAATTATAGTACAATCACCAATAGTTACGCTACTGGACTCGTGAGCGGCGTTAATATGGCGCATACGGGTGGCTTGGTGGGCAATAACTTTAGTAATAATCCTATCTCCAGCTTCTACGACAGTGGAACGACCACACCAGCAGACGAAGGAAAAGGTGTTGGTAAAATAACGGCTGAAATGAAGTTGCAAAGCACGTATTCGGATTGGGATTTCGAATCTGAGTGGTATCTGGTTCCTAATCAATATCCGCAATTATGGTCATTTACGACATTGTCTCAAGGTTCAGCACCAGGAACAACGAAATTAAACCATGTTGCAGAAGGCATGGAGTATTCGGTGGATAGGGAGATTTTCACTCCAATTACGGGTACTTCTATTGACAATATCATTGTCAAAGCAGGCAATACCATGATCATCCGTTTAAAAGGAAATTTTCCGGGTGTAAAGTTTTTTACGATCGAGCCAACAGATATCAAATCGATAGCATTCGCTGGTGGAGATGGTACGGCTAACAATCCTTATCTGATTGCAACCGATGATCAGCTCAATGAGGTTAGGAAGCATTTGAACGCTTTTTATAAGCTGACAGCAAACATTGATTTAGCAAGTTATGCGAACTGGATTCCGATCGGTGAGGATGGAGCCAGGTTTCAAGGACGTTTGGACGGCAATGGGTATAAAATCACGAATCTAACGATTGATACGATGGATGAATATATCGGATTGTTTGCTTTTATAGGTAAACATGGTGTTGTTACGAATATGCAACTGGAAGAAGCAAATATCTGGGGTCAATCTAAGGTAGGTAGTCTAGCAGGTCAGAATGAGGGGCAAATCAGCAACAGCTACGCCACAGGACGAGTGAATGCTTCGGGTGAAACAGCAGGGGGATTGGTCGGTTACAATTTGGATGGATATATCAACAACAGTTATGCCACAACCGATGTAAATGGGGAAACAAGAGTGGGTGGCTTAGTTGGACGGAATCATGATGTCGGATCGATCAACAACAGCTACGCTGCAGGACATGTAAGCGTGAGTGGATATGAGTCGACAAGCGGCGGTTTGGTGGGGGATAGTTCTTCGTCTTCTATCAACAACAGCTTTTACGACAGAGATATCACAGGGCAATTTGACGAAGGAAAAGGTGTTGGCAAAACAACGGCTGAAATGAAGTCGCTAAGCACGTATTCGTATTCGTATTCGGGTTGGGATTTCAATTCCGAGTGGTATCTGCTTCCTAATCAATATCCACAATTATGGTCATTTACGACTTTGTCTCAGGGGACGCTCCCGGCAACAACAAAATTGAACAATGTTGCAAGTGGGATGGCGTATTCCGTTAACGGAGGGAGCTACATCTCGATCGATGGCTTTTTAGTTGACAATATTCATGCAAAAACAGGAGATACGATCACTGTACGTGTAGAAGGAAATATTTCAAGCTCTAAGGCATTGACGGTCGCCGCAAATGACTTTTTGCCAATACCGTTCGCTGGCGGAGACGGTACGATTACTAATCCTTATCAGATCGCAACCGCGGCTCAACTTGATAAGATCAGAGATTATTTACAAATGAGTCTCTATTATCAACTGACTGATGATATTAATTTGGGAGAATACACGAATTGGAAGCCGATAGGTGGAGAAGATTCACCTTTTTTTGGAACCTTGGATGGAAATGGGCATAGGATTACGGGTTTATCGATTAATAGGCCGAACGAGAATGATGTGGGGTTATTTGGTCGTATAGGTGTAGGTAGTTCGATTACGAACATGAAGTTAGTAAATGTAAATGCAATAGGTTACTGGGTTGTAGGTGGTTTGGTTGGTAAAAATGATGGTTCAATTACCAATGTGATGTTGGAAGATGTACAGATTACGGGTTCATGGCTTGTTGCTGGATTGGCTGGTGTAAATATAGGTACGATCAGTCATAGCGCCGTCACAGGTAATGTGAATGGAAGTGATACTGTAGGCGGTTTGGTTGGTGAGAATGATACGACGACTGCATCCATCCTTAACAGTTATGCAATTGTGGATGTGAGTGGAGAAGACTGTATAGGTGGTTTGGTTGGAAGAGTTCTACATGGCGCAGCAATTAGTGCCAGCTATGCCACTGGAAGTGTGGTTGGAACAAGAAGTAATGTAGGCGGCCTGGTTGGTGCCAATGGTCTCAATGGTGATTATCCAGGAGGAACAATCAGCAATAGCTATGCCACAGGGGTTGTAACAGGGGGTGAAGCAGCTAATGTAGGTGGCTTAGTGGGTTTAAATCTAGCGGCTGTTAATAACAGCTTCTACTCCGATTCAACAGGGCAGAACGATGAAGGAAAAGGTCTTGCCAAAACAGCCGCCGAAATGAAGGAGCCGAGCACCTACTTGGATCCAAGTTGGGATTTTGCAACTACTTGGGCATTCCATTCATTGCGAAATAATGGATATCCCATTTTACGATCTTTCTACGTTAGTCTGACGTATGATGGGAACGGAAATATAGCGGGAAATATACCGACTTCTAGTGCTTTTTATACGAGTGGAGAAACTGTTGAGGTTTTAGTTTTAGTTAAAAATGGTTACTCTTTCGTCGGATGGAATACATCATCTGATGGAAGTGGAACGAACTATGCGGCAGCAGAAACATTTACGATAACAATGAATACAAAGTTGTATGCGCAATGGACGCTGAAGAAATACGACGTGAACTTCGAAACCAATGGAGGCGACATAGTAACAAAAGTGAATGCGAACTATGATACAAAAATCACAGCTCCTACTGAGCCATTGAAATCGAATTACGAGTTTGCAGGCTGGTATAAAGAGGCAGATTTTAGGACGCTGTGGGACTTTGGATCCGACAAAGTACTAGGTAATACAACGCTGTACGCGAATTGGACGTTGAAGAAATACGATGTGAACTTCGACTCCAATGGAGGCGACTTAGTAGCAAAAATGAATATGGGCTATGATACAAAAATCACTGCTCCTACTGAGCCATTGAAATCGAATTACGAGTTTGCCGGCTGGTATAAAGAGGCAGATTTTAGGACGCTGTGGGACTTTGAATCCGACAAAGTACTAGGCAGTACAACGCTGTACGCGAATTGGACGCTGAAGAAATACGACGTGAACTTCGACTCCAATGGAGGCAGCGGAGTAGTGGGTATGCAAGCGGACTATGATACAACAATCGCAGAGCCCTCCAATCCGCCATCGAAACCGAATCACGAGTTTGCAGGCTGGTATAAAGAAGATTTAGAGACTCTATGGAACTTTGGATCCGATAAAGTACTAGGTAATACAACGCTGTATGCGAAATGGACGCCTAACAACTACACGGTAAATTTTGCAGTAAACGATGGCAGTGAAGTAGCGAGCGTGCAAGCGGGCTATAATACGGTAATCACGGCGCCGTCCAACCCGACGAAAGCGAATTACACCTTTGCCGGTTGGTATAAAGAAACCGCGCTAACGACTCCATGGGACTTTGAATCATATAAAGTGCTAGGTGATACGACGCTGTATGCAAAATGGACGCGGAACAACTACATGGTAAGCTATGCAGTAAACGAGGGCAGTGAAGTAGCGAGTGTGCAAGCGGGCTATAATACGGTAATCACAGCACCGTCCAACCCGACGAAAGCGAACTATACCTTTGCTGGTTGGTATAAGGAATCCGCGCTAACGACTCCGTGGGACTTTGAAACAGACAAAGTGCTAGGCAATACGACGCTGTATGCGAAATGGACGCCGAACAACTACACGATAAGCTTTGCAGTAAATGAGGGCAGTGAAGTAGCGAGTGTGCAAGCGGGCTATGATACGGTAATTACAGTGCCGTCCAACCCGACGAAAGCGAACTATACTTTCGCTGGTTGGTATAAGGAAGATTTAACGACTCCATGGGTCTTTGTATCAGACAAAGTGCAAGGTAATACAACGCTATATGCGAAATGGATGCCGAGTAATTACATCGTGAACTTCGAATCCAAGGGTGGCAGCGATGTAGCGGGTGTGCAAGCGAACTATGATACAGCTATCACAGCACCTTCCGCGCCAACGAAAGCGAATTATACCTTTGCAGGCTGGTATAAGGAGTCCACGTTAACGACTCCCTGGGACTTTGAATCAGACAAGGTGCTAGGCGATACAACGTTGTTTGCCAAATGGTTAAGCACATCAGCAACCCTTACTTCCTATCTTGGCAACGTTAGCACAGGCGGAACGGCGAACGAAACGGTAACGAATATTACGTACGGGACTACACTGGACGCATTGAAAGCTTCGATCACCCCTGCAGCTAATGCAACATATCACATTTATGAAGCGGATGGCCACACAGAAGCAACTACGTTAGTCACAGGTTGTATGATTATCGTTACAGCGGAGGATGGGGTAGCGAGCGTGATTTACACCGTCAGCGTGAATGAACCACCGAGCAGCAATGCGCTGCTGTCCAGCTTAAATGTGCTCCAAGGGGGATTTGCAGCTGAGCTCCCGACATCGCAACTGGCGCATACAGTAATCGTGCCTAATAACATTTCAAATCTTACAATTTTCTATACTAAAGCAGACCCAACAGAAACGATTGTAGTTACAGGTGCAGTTTACAGCACGGTGACAAACGATGTGTATACGTATGTCGTGCCCGACCTGCTTGTAGGCACGAACTCAATTCAGATCAAGGTAATCGCGCAAGATGGAACGTTCAATGATTATGAAATCTACGTGAACCGTGAACCAGTCAAGATGATTGAGTTAATTGATGTAAATCATGACGGGGTTCTAGACATTATGGATGTTATTATGATGATCATTTCAAGTCCAGTAAGTTTGAGACAAGAGGATGTCGAAGAGTTGTTGAGTCAGATAAGTCCACAACTTAGGTGATTTTGTCGTTAAGTCAAACCAATCCTAGAAGCACTAACTTCTAGGGTTTCTTCCTTTCATTCACTATTTACTCCGAAATCCCTACCAAAACCAAATCATACTTTGATACAATAGGGGAACGAGAAGAGGGGATTTCCTTTTCTTTATCTGTTACACAAATCCCTCCAAAGAAACGATGATACCCATGAAAATCGAACTCGAAAACACAACCATAGACGTCAACGTCCAATACGGCATCCGCAAAAAACTCTACATCCACATCGATGACACGGGTTTCATCACCGTCAAAGCTCCGAATGACACCAGTCAGGAGCTGATCATTAACGCTGTGAAACAACACAGCAAGCCTATTCAAGAAAAGCTAAACGCCATCACCAAAGCGCGACAACCAATCCCCAAAGTCAGAGAATACGAAGACGAAGGCAAGTTTCTTCATCTTGGGAAATATCATTTCCTCCATGAGTTGATCGAAACGAATGGCTTATCGGAGGACGAGTTGAAAATCAACCTGAAGAAGTTCTATTTCGCTAGCTGCAAGAAGATCGTAGCAGAACGAATCAAAACCTATCAAACCCAACTAAAAGTCAAACCGAAGACGATCGAGATCGATGAGTCGCGGACGAAGTGGGGGAGCTGCAGCTCGGATAAAAAGCTAACGTTTAATTATCGCCTAGCCATGGCGCCCGTTGAGGTGATTGATTATGTTATCGTCCATGAGCTCTGTCACCTCTTGCATATGAATCATGATCGATCTTTTTGGAGGCGTGTAGGCAGCATTATGCCGGATTATAAAGAGAAGGAAGCGTACCTAGCCCGGTATGGACAGGCGATGACACTTTAATCTCTGGTACTCACCATATACAACAAAAAATAGCTAGGTTCTTGAACCTAGCTCCTTTCTCATCCCGTATTCATCATCTATCCGCCATCTCTAAAGATCATTCTCATGCAAATAAGCAATGGTTTCAGACCGACCAGAGACTTTCAGCTTTTTGTAAATGGCACTCAGATAATTCTTCACGGTACCCGTTGTTAAGAATAATTCGGAAGCGATAACTTGATTCGACTTCCCTTGTTTCAAGTTCCTTAGGATGTTCCGTTCCTGTATGGATAAACCAGGTAACTTGTCATCCTGCTGTTGCTCTGAAATAGGTTTGTGACTTTCTTCCGATGCGCGATCTTCATGCTCCTCTGATGTACGTAGAGCTTGGACAAGCCGTGGCTGAATACTTATGGGGTAAGTAATTCCACCATCTAAGCAGACCTGAATCGTTGCAAGTATTTTTTTAGTCTCGACGCCTTTAACTAAATAGCCGCTTGCACCATGACGTATCGCTTCCCAGATGTAAGCTTCGTCTTCAAAAGTTGTCAAAATGAGCACCTTGGTATCTGGAAATTCTGCTTTGATTCGTTTTGTTGCTTCTAATCCATCTAGCTTCGGCATATGAATATCCATCAAAACAAGTTGAGGACGATGCAGCTGCACTAGTGCGAGTGTAGTCAACCCATCACCTGTTTTAGCTACGACTGTATATTCTTCTTCCATGCTTAGAATAGCTGCTAAACCGTCACGGATGAGAGGTTGGTCGTCTGCGATAAGTATAGTTGTTGTAGACAATGCGATCACTCCTTCGGATCATTTTCGACTGAAGGGTATGGTTATATCCAGTGTTACTCCCCCAGATGAACCTTGGTTACGAATTGAAAATGCCCCTCCAACATCCTCGACTCTCTCTTTCATCGCGTTTAGTCCGTAACCCATAACAATTTGGTTTGGTGCATGACCATTATCGGATAAGACAACTCGAATCACCCCATCATGATAAGTCAACGAGAAGTGAAAATAGGTGCTCATCCCATGACGAATGCCATTGGTAAGACCCTCTTGTAGTGCGCGATAGATGGTTATCTCGATAATGGGTGACAGATCAGGCGTCATTGTGTCTATTGTGTAGGCAATTTCCACATTCGTTTGCTTTTTCGTATCATCGATCAACCTCATAAGCTCGGGTATAAACGAGTGATCTGGGAAGTTTTCTCGCAAAACATGTACGGAGCTTCGTACGTCATCCAGGCCTCGTTGAATACTTTCTTTCGTTCTGTCGATCATCTCTTTGGCAAGTGGAACATGATTTTTCTCAATGGCATGTGCTGCTGTCTGTAACCCGGTTAATGCTGAGGTAAGCGTGTGTCCTACGGAGTCATGAATGTCACGGGATATTCGTGTCCGTTCTTGTAGTTTCGCTTTCTGCTCCAACGCAATAGAGGTAATTCGCAGTTGTTCATTGTCTGTAGCCAACTGGTTCTTTTGCTGAAAAGCTATTTTGGCAAGAAGGCTCATCCCGAATATAGCAAAGAAGTCCACAACTCGCGGAATAAGTAAGTAGATTTGCTCAAAAGGCGGAAAGTGACGATAGATCAATACGCCTAACAGAACACAAGCATAATTCATTGTAGTGAAGATAATGGCATGTTTTCTGGATTGATGAAACGTAAATTCTCCAATGAGGATTAGGAGATAGATTTGTGAGAAAAAGCTCTCCGACCATACACATATCAATAAAGCCAAGGCTAGTTGACCATATAAAAAGCGCATGCCCGTCACTCCGTGCAGAGCGATCTTCAAGACGTAATCTCGAATAAGGACGATAGCCACATACGTGCATGCTAGCCCCAAAAGTCCAATCGAAAAATTACTCGTATGGAACAATACGAAGAATGTTGCCCCTATAACGATGATATTCAAAATGAGCGTCATTTTATTATTTAATTGTACATCCATATAAGTGGCCCTCTAGTAGAATGATCTGGTTTCTACTTATTTTACCATAAACATGACTTAAGTCATATAAAACGGGGCGGAACTGACGAGTAATAGCGAAAAAACGGCTTTTCTAGTGAACTTCTTCATCTAGGATAGGTCTTTGGTAGCATTTATAATAAGGGGAGTGGATATTGATAATGGCAAGGGAGGCATGTCCAAATTGTTACTGATTTTATGGAATTTACTTGGTGGCATTCTTCTAATCTTGAGTTTATATATGCTCATCCGATCATTATTGGAACGTAACCCTGAGTAGGAGAGACTACGATTTGAAAGAAGACGATCATTGCAGCAAGAACAGCGGAATTCGTGAAGAGTACAGCATCGACTATGAGAGTATGAATGAGTTTCTTATTCAGGAAACGGGTACGTCCATGGACGATTTTTCTAATCGGTATCAAATAACGAAGCGAGAGTCGGAGATTTTGTTGATGATTGCCGTATATGGATTTTCTAATTACGAAATTGCCGAACATTGCAGGATCAGCGAAAAAACGGTCAAGATTCATCTTGCTAATATAATGAACAAAGCGGGCATCAAATCGATGCGGAAATTGCTTTCTTTGTTATTTAATCATGTCCTATATTTTCGTGAAGGTAAGTCATTACCTGAGGAAAAGTAGTAATCATAAATATGTCGATGCCATATCATTGTCGATTGCTATAAATCGAGCGAGGATGTCAAAAAATATATTCACATGATGCTAGATCCTGAAAGTACGGAAAATCAATTATTTGAAGCAGCGGAAAAGAAGATTTTGATCCAGTTTTATCCTGACCGCGGTGAGCCTAAAATGAAATTTGCAGATGCTAAGAAAGCTATTTCTGAATTTGCCAAGCTTAGAGGATTGATTATAAATATTGCTTAACCAGCCGTCCACGATCACACCACTTGTGATGGGACGGTTTTTCTTCTAATATTTTCATGGTTTCCTTTGCTTCAGTTTCTTTAACTTTTTCACTCTGCCTCAGCAAGGATCCGATTTACACATTATCTGCATTAGGAATTATAGTAAAATAGACAATAATGCCGCCCTTGGGAGTATTCCTGCAGATGTAGCGAAGGACCGCTGGTCGGCACCTTATATTTCTGTTGTATACGAACCTGCCCCTTCTGTTTAATGGTTAAGGGATTCTTTTTATAAGTCTGATAGACTTGTTCAACTTCTTTATATTTCAATTTGTTTTGTTCTATTTTGGTTGTGAAATGTGCAGTCCGAACCAATGAATTACGCAGGATGGTGGGTTTTAATGGGTGACTTTTGAGCCCCAATCTGGCTAGTGCACCGATATTATGTACATAAATAAGTGGAGATAAACAATCACTCTTTTGTATTGTTACGAGGATATGAAGGCGAAATTGAATCAGACGCTATTTGAGCGAAGTTAGTTCCATTTTAAAATAATGACGTGAGGGGCGTGCCTAGAGAGGCTGCGCCTATTTGCGCATCAATTTCAGAATACTTGTGGTTGTATGAAAACCAGAAAGTGTAATATTTAGTATACGATACTACGTAATTCTACTATAATGGAGCAATGGGTTATAAAGTAAAAAATGGTATTTTATTTAGAGGGAGTGTCAAAATGAAACATAGAATTTTCGCAATGGTTATCATTAGCTTTCTAGTATTGGGCATTTTCACGCCATCGCAGACCTACGCCGCTTCGGCAAACGAGGTAGTAAAGATTGAAGACCCTGTTCTTGAGAAAGCAATTCGAGACGAGTTGAAGCTAGATGCTAGTGCGCTTTTAGATGTAAAAGCGTTAGAAAAGTTAACGTCCCTTTACCCAAATGGGAAAGAGAAAATTAAAAGCTTAAAAGGCCTGAACAAAGCGTATAACCTCAAAGAATTATACTTATCTAATCAGGAAATTACAGATATTAGTCCACTTAGTAGTCTGTATAACTTAACGTTTCTTTCTTTAAGTCATAATCAAATTCAGAACGCTTGCCCGATCGCGTATCACTATCAATTAAAAACGCTATTGATTAGTGATAATCAGATTAGGGATATCGGTTGTTTTTCACATTTGACTTCCCTAACTGATTTGATCGCAAGTAACAATAAATTTACAAGCATTACACCACTTGCAAAGCTTCATTTAGGGTGGCTGAATATTTTGGAGAACCCTGTTGGGGATGTAACGGCATTAGGGTCTATGAGTACTCTGCATCATCTATTCCTGAACCAGGCTCCTCTCGATGAGAAATCGAAGTCACTGCTGCAGCTTTTCGAACAATCAGGTGTAGCTGTGAATCGAACATCCGCAGTCTCGGACTCCTCATCTGGCATTTCGGTTTTGGTCAATGAGGAGAGAGTGCTGTTTGAACATTCTCCTATTGTGGACTCTGGAACAACGTTAGTACAGTTTCGTCCACTGTTTGAAAAGCTAGGTTTCACTATTCAGTGGGATCAAGAAACACGGACAATTCAAGCAGAGAAGCAAGGGGTACACATTACTCTTCAGGTAGATAGCACGAATGGAAGTCTGAATGGATCGCCGTATACCCTCACCGTAGCTCCAAGAAATGTGGAAGGCAGTGTTTTTGTGCCGATTCGCTTTGTGGGAGAAGCTTCTAATTACGTTGTTACATGGGACAGTAAATCGAAAACGATTTATCTCATGCCAACTCGCTCCATAGTTAGCCCAGATGGGCAGTCGAAATTAACCGTTAATGGAAAATGGCTAAATCAGAAGCCATCATCTTCATTAAGGTATCAAATATACATCGAGAATGAAAACAATGCAGTGCTAACTTTTACGGAATCCAAGTTGGCCGTTGGTGAAATTAAGACCCTTGGGGAATATGAAGCAGCTATCAAAAAATCCCTAGAACCACAAGCCACTTCATTTTCCGAGGATAAAGTATTAAAGCTCAACGGTATGGATGCACGACAATTTTCATACACGTTCAAAACAACGAATGGCATCAATTATAATTACCTTCAAACGATTATTGATGGAAAGTATAATTATTTTAGAGTTGTTTTGCTGAGTGAGGATCTTATTGATCCAGAACAAATCAAAGACTACCAAAGTATCGTTCAAACTTTCCAAGAAATCAAAACACCTGCGCAATTAAGCGAGGAAAAGTTTGGAGCACTACAGCCTACTGAACGTTTTTTAGATGCTGCACACTACTATCGAAATTTTGGATTTTTCAATAAGTATAAGACCTTGTCGAGCCAAGAATTTGATACAAAGTTCCTAGGGATTTACAATGGTACGAAAGATTGGAACCCATTTGATTCTAGCAAGTATTACAATGAGTTTGCTGAAATCTATATGTTAGAAATAGACCAAGACCGCGTTTGGTTAGAAGACACAAAAGCCGATGTTGGCAAGGGGAAAAATGTGTATGTAGATACGCTACAATGGTGGAGTGACATTTCACGCGGGGCTTTTGAGCCATCTGACATTACTGAAACGTGGGGATCAGAAGAGGGACCCGTTACAATTAATTTTACGATGTTCGGCCAAAAGAAAGTGCTACATCCGGAGTATTTCTACGATTATCTCGATATAAACATCCTCAAAGAGATTAATGAAATGATCAAGGAAAGCGGATATGAGTTTGTAGCCGTCGCTATTGATCGAGAGGTATTCGTGACGGTGTTGAAAGCCGAAGAGAAACGGAAGTTACAGCAAGAGCGGTTCATTGATTTTGTGGATTTTGAGTAAGTGAATTTGAAAAGGCCATCCTTCGATATGAAGGAATGGCCTTTTCTGCTAGTGATAAATAAAGGATACCATCCCCTGTATTGGAGGTTATCCTCCTCTATCAAATTTATTGATTTAATTAATGAAATCTACGTATTGCATCAATCGCTTGAGCATAACAACCGCTTGAGCACGACTTGCATTTGCAGAAGGAACCAAAGTTGTATTCGTCATACCAGAAATGATTTTCGCTTCAACGGATTGTGCTACAGCTGCTTGAGCCCAACTGCTGATAGAGTCTCTGTCATCGAAGTTAGCCAAAGCATGGCTCGATGTAGAAGTTGTAGCAGCTGTTTTTCCAGCTGCGCTAATGGCACCTGCTATCATAACCGCCATTTGCTCACGTGTAATGGTAGCATTAGGTTTGAAGCTATTATCTTCAAAGCCACTTACTAGTTTAGCTTTAACAGCAGCGCCAACAGAGCCAGCAAACCAATCACTTGATTTTACGTCAATGAAGGTTGCTGAAGCTGCATCTGAGGTTAGTCCTAATGCACGAACCAACAAGGCAGTAAATTCAGCGCGGGTAATGTTACTTTCTGGAGCGAAGCTAGTATCTGTAGCGCCTTTGACGATTAATTTGTTAGCCATTAGCTCGATATCTGCTTTGGCCCAGTGATTATTTACATCATCGAACATTTTAGTCGAGGAAAGTACGGTGTAAATACTGTTCCCATTACGCTTGAAGGTAACTTTTGTTGATCCGTCTGATTGTTTTATAAATAATGCAGGTACGAAAGAAAATTGACCTGTAACCGGATCGTAAAGAACTACCGTTGCATGAGTTTCATCAAGGGGAATGGCCAACACAATAGTTCTGTCAACATATGTTGTACCAAAGTTGTTCAATTCAACTGTCTTTCCATTTCCAACTGCTGTAATTGAAAATTCAATTGCACTTCCTTGTTGAGAGGATGAAATGTCTGTAGCATCTGTTTTGATCTTATCATTGATATCTGTATTAATTGTTGAGATATTGATTTGAATGTTAATATTTGCATTTGAAGTGCCAAGACTTTGTGCTACTGCAGCAAAGTCAATAATGTTAAGTGGTAATGAATACTCACCATCATTGGTTTGTAAAGAAATGATTGCACCAGGTGTAGTGTTTGCAGCAGCAGCCAATACCGAGGAGGAAATATTAAAAACGACAGCTTCGCCAGATGGGTTATCGAAAGTGATATAAACGATTGGAGCATCCCCATGGTTATCTTGGTTTGCTGCTTTTTTAAGTGCGTCAGTTAAAGCTGGTTCATCTTGAGTAACGTTATTTGTTACATGTCCCTCTACATCTTTAGTTGATTTAACTACATTCTTGCTAGTGTCTACTTCTACAGGCACAGCATTTGAATCAACAGGGGTTACTTGGGTTCCTTTTTTTGGTGGAAGTATAACTGCGCCGCCACCGCCACCGCTAGGAGGTGAGGATATAGTTGCAGTAATTATCACATTAGTAATGTTAGTTCCTGCATGGAAGGTAATTGCCATTGAAGCTGTAGCACTTCCACCATTCACTTTAAATGTGACTG
The DNA here is from genome assembly GCF_059691975.1 of Paenibacillus sp. J22FR5. NCBI lineage: Bacteria > Bacillati > Bacillota > Bacilli > Caryophanales > Paenibacillaceae > Paenibacillus > Paenibacillus sp. J22FR5. The sequence continues at coordinate 102,703 of NZ_JCAUAN010000026.1, forward strand.
GGTGATCATTATTTTCCGAATAGGAGCCTTGAACTAATAGCTGAGGCACTAATCCTGTACCACCAAAAGTCCCATTCGAATTGATCGAAAGCGTTCCGACTGTCTTACCATCGAGAATAGCCTCAATGGATCCCGAAGCAGGCGCACCAGTTGTGGAAATGACTGAACCGGAAACAGACATAGGCAAGCTAGGAGGGGTACTTTCATCGGCATAAACTGACATGCCTGAGAACAAAAACGTGATACATATAATGAAGACTACCGAAAATTTCAAAGTCCTGTTTTTCAAGTGTTTTCCGCCTTTCAAATGAGATGCTTTTTTATAAGAATAATGAACATATCAAAATAAAAAAGGGGTACAGCAGAATGTACCCCCGTGTTATAAATTAGAGTCTACTGTTGTAAATCCAAGTGTTAATATCCCAATAATTAAGATCACTAACGGTTCCAGTAGAAATTTGTCCGATTAAATTCGTTGCTGATTTCGCGTATACCCAATAACCTAGTGTATTAGTTACATAGTTTTCATTATTATTATTCTCATTATAAACAAAGCCTTGGCCATTGGGACTGATCAACATTGGAATGACGTCGAAAGAATTTCCAGTTAAAAGTTGACTCGGAGAACCACCGATGTTCAATAATGATGGACCTACTAGATTCCATCCAGTAGTAATGTGTAAAACGGACGGAGGCGTGATATCTGAAGTTGCAACGAAGGTCGCATTAACAGAATCATTTGATGCTAGTAGATTAATATACAAAGCTGTCTGAGGCTTGGACAAATATTGTGCTTGATTCGCATTTGTTAGTGCTACCCATAAGCCAGATGTATTGTCATACGCATAGGCTTTATCCAAGGAAGTAAATTGATTTCCAAGAATAGCTTGTAAAGTGGCAGTTTTCAAAGCGAAAGGAACAGATAATGTATTCCATCCTGTATATAGATGACGGGTCATCCATTTTTGTACAATGATTTCATTTGAATTGTCTCCATATGAACAAGAATTAAATGGAGATGCTTGAGCAGCAGTATATTTGCCTGCAGGAACTTGGTCAAAGGTTAGAGTACCATTTTCATCAGCAGTACCACTGAAATTTCTGCCTATGGAGCTGTTGTAAATAGTAATGTTAGCATGTGGTAAAGCTCCTGTAATTACTAAACCTGTTCCAGTTGCCGATAAGGCAAGGGTTGGCGCATGAGGTTCTACGCTGAAGCTATCGGATCTATCTCCTCCCTCGCTATCCATTTCAAGTACTCTGTAGCGTGCTGCAACTGTTGCAGCGGCTGGGAATGTAAAAGTTCCACTAAGTGGAGCGACTGCTGACAAATAAACATCTGATGTAACCGAAGTGCTACCTGTAGAAGTTATTGAAACATGATATAGTCTCAATTCTGCATTAGGAGTAGCATTACTTACAGTTACATTACCTTGAGCATCCGTATCAATACTCATGCGAGGCAGGTCATTTTTGGATAGATATTTTACTGAATTTGAAGATGAAGTAAGTGTATTCTCATCTAGTGCCTCAAATTCTTGTTTTACAACATACCATGTACCATGTGCAACACCTGTAAATTCAGCTTTACCGTTACTATCTGCTATTTTGGTAGGTTGTAGCAGCACTTCACCTAGTTGATGTCCGTCTAATAAAGAAACAACTGCTCCTGGTGTAAGATTAGTAACGTGAACTGTCCCGAGCGCTGTAGCATCCCAACTATAAGTTGATTCTGGGTGTTTAAGACCCAAAGTAATAACTTCGCTGGGTGCACTTTTAACTGTACCAGCGAATTCAGCAACAGTATAAAGACCAGGAGTTACATTTTTAAACTCAACATCTAATAGTGTTTGTCCTGTAGTGATCAGATTGTTAACCACAGGATTTGCATTTACTGCAGAACTTGCTTCAACGCCAGTAGCATCATATAGAACAACTTTGGAAGTATCCGGATCTAAGTTATAAACGTGAATACTACCTGTATTTGAATCTGAGTAATAATTAAAATCAGGTTCATAACCATTTACCCGCGTAGATCCGCCACCTGCTGCTGCTGCAGATGCCATAGGAGCGACTGCACCGAATATGACTAATGCTGCTAAAAGTGAAGAGATGACCATTTTCTTAAATTTAAAAATCATAGTTTCTTTTTCCTCCTGTAAAGATCTGTTTTTTTTAATGCATACTTTAAGTTTTTCAAGCAGGATACAATGACTCGCTAGAAACTGCCTGTATAACCTCCTTATACATTTTAAAAAGCAATGAAAGTAGTACTGTCTTTTTACATATTTAGATCTTTTGCGACAATTCTCCCATACTATATGCCTATTAATAATCAAAAAAAATCCCCCGAATGGGGGATTTGACCTCCATTTACGGAATATTGTGTTTCGGATAAAGACTATTATGAATAGAGAAGCTTTTTTAATCACTTCAATAATAGAAACGATTATGGACTCCGAATTCGGTCTGTATATAAGGCCTGAAGAAAGTTTATTTTTAAATGGAAAAATAAAACATTGCATTACTTGTCGAAACCATGCTATATTATCACTCCGGCCGCAAGACAGGCTGGCGAGAGTAACTGAAAGTAACTCGAAAAAAAGTAGTTGCACATTAAAAGTAAACATGGTATATTACTTCTCGCTGCTTCGGTAACACGGCAGTGAACGAAAGAAATTGATCTTTGAAAACTGAACAACGAGTGAGTAAGCACGAACGAGAAATCGTTCAAAAAAA
>NZ_JCAUAN010000027.1:0-95559 GCF_059691975.1 Paenibacillus sp. J22FR5
CAAATTTAGCGCACATCTAACCGATAGAAGCGGTTGACCACCTCTATTTGGCCCAAAGGTAGCTAATTCATCCAACTAAGAGTGGTCAACCACTCTTAACTGTCAGTGGGAGGCGCAAATTTAGCGCACATCTAACCGATAGAAGCGGTTGACCACCTCTATTTGGCCCAAAGGTAGCTAATTCATCCAACTAAGAGTGGTCAACCACTCTTAACTGTCAGTGGGAAGCGCAAATTTAGCGCACATCTAACCGATAGAAGCGGTTGACCACCTCTATTTGGCCCAAAGGTAGCTAATTCATCCAACTAAGAGTGGTCAACCACTCTTAACCCCACATAAAAAGGGAGTCCCTAAAGTAGAAGTTGGTACTTTGGGGACTTCCTCTTGCATACCACGCTTAAGAAACAAGCTTGCGGCCATTCGGGCGAAGTGCCCATGAGGCCATGACAAGTGCTAGAAACACCAGTGCTTGTGCAGCGACAGCCAGGCTATCGCCGTTCAAAATGTGCGAAGCCGCAGCTCCCGTGAGCTCGAAGAAAAAGCCGGCGTATGCCCATTCTTTCAATCGCGGAAAGCGTGGGATCAGGATTGCGATGACCGCCATCAGCTTCCAGAAGCCTAGAATCGTTAAGACATACTCCGGGTAGCCAAGCCCATTCAAGGTGTCAATCTGCTGCTCACCATGGGTGATGAAGAAGAATCCGCCAATCACGAAGCTTGCAGGTCCTAGGATGGTGGTTACCCAGTAGGCGATTAGTTTATTGCGTTCTTTACGATAAGACATTATTCAGCGTCCCCTCAAATCAGAATAGTGGTCAAATAATCCTTATTCTACCATAAGTATCACCAAAAAGAGAACACCAGTACGTAAAATTCGGAGACTATGTTACCCTACCATTTTCAGCCAATGCTCAGATAGCTCTCATCGAACCTTCAGTTTACACTCAGATGGGTTTCAGGTAAGGGGTCTATACTTGGTTTTGTAAGGAACACACAAATCCAAAGATGAGGTGGAATAACAATTATGAAAAAAATCAGCAAAAAAATTCTAGCAGGTTCTCTAGTAGCATCTTTTGTCATCGGAGTTGGCTTAGTTGGAGCCCTACATAATGAAGCATTCGCAGATACAGCAACAGGCACGTCCACAACCACAACAGCCCCTAAAGCAGATAAGGCAGGTAAAGGCTTCGGCGATCGTGGCCGTGGTCAAATGGGGGATCGTGGTGGCTTCCGAGGCGGTAATGTCATTAAAGAAACAGCAACGATTCTAGGTGTTGAAGAAAGTGCTGTACAGGATGCGCTCAAGGCTGATAAAACATTAGCAGCTTTTGCAGTTGAAAAAGGCTTAACGAAGGAAGATTATTTGCAAAAGTTAATCGCAGCAGAGACAGCTTCCGTAACCGCTGATGTTACTTCAGGTAAACTAACGCAAGAGAAGGCGGATGAAATCATTAAAGGTCTGAGCGACCAATTAACGAAGCAAATTGACGGAACAGGCTTCAAGGGCGGTTTCCCAGGCGGAGGTAAAGGCGGTCCTGGAGGCTTCGGTGGCGGGCATTTCGGCAATCCAGAGGTACTTACTACCATTCTGGGGATCACACAAGATGAGCTGAGAACAGAACTAGAGTCTGGCAAATCCATCGTGGATATCGCGACAGCGAAAGGCATCAGTGAAGATGATCTGATCAGCAAAATCAAAGACGGCATGACCGATTCCATCAAGAAGTCCGTAGAGGAAAAAGGCACGGCTCATCTGCGTCCTGAAGGTGCGCAAGGTCGTCCGGATCGCAACGCAGCCAAAGATTCAGCAACAGCAACACCAGCCCCGACAGCTACAAACTAATGGGATGTTATGAAGAGCTGCTCGCTATGCGAGCGGCTTTTTGTGCTTGAGGTGGAAGGTTCAATGAAAAGTGGCTCGTCCAAATTTTCAGCAAACACTCAGCTTTCGTTCAACCTATTTTCAGCGCACACTCAGACAGGTTTCAGTCGCCACGAGTAGACTACATCTTGTGAAGATTGTACGACCTAGGCATGGAATGACTAGGATACCGGGAGAGGGGTTATGACGGATGAAAGAAGGCAGGAAGAAGAGGTGGCTCATAGTAGCCTTGGCGGCCATCCTTTGTGGGGCGGGTACATACTACTATGTACATAATAATGCGAAGCCAGCTGCAGCGGCAACACAACAAACGACGATGAAAGTGACTAAGGGAGCCATATCCTCAACGGTATCGGGTACCTCTCAATTGGACGCTAAGGATAAGCAAAATATTGTGATTCCAATGGATGGAATCATCAAAACAATGAATTTAACCCAGAATCAAGCGGTCAAAAAAGGCGATGTGCTCGTCGAGCTTTCTGTTCCGTCAACCGAAACGAATCTGAAAGAAGCGCAAGTGAGCTTGGGGCAGCTGGAGAGTGATCTAGCGGAGCTGCAGGCTGAACAAGGAAATATGAGCGTATCCTCTCCAATGTCGGGCAAAATTTCTTTGAATGCTAATTTTGACGTCGGCAGTCAAGTGAATAAAACGACGAAGATCGGTACGATTTCAGATACAACGCAGTTTAAGGTGAAGCTGCCATTTTCACTGCAAGAAGCTGTGCAATTGAAAAAAGGTGATCCCGTGGAGCTGAGCGTGGATGGTTACTTGCTATCGAAGGTTGGAGCTGTGGATACGATCGGTCACGAAATTAGCGCGGACGCGAATGGAAATAAAGTGGTATTGGTCGATGTACTCGTCGATAATGACGGCACGCTTTCGGCAGGTTTGAAGGTCAAAGGCAGCATCGGCAGCGGAAATACCAAGGTGGAGTCTTCTGAACAGGCTGCGCTTGCCTATGTGCGTACGGCTTCTATTTTCTCCGAAGCTAGCGGTACGGTGAAAACGCTGAAATTCAAAGATGGCGATACGATTAAACAAGGCGATCTGATTGTCACTCTTTTTAATGACGATACGCAAAAGAATATCATCTCGAAACAATCCGCGATTGAAAGTCAAAAGATTCGCGTAAGCGATGCGCAGCAGAAGGTGGATCAATTGACGATCAAAGCACCTTTTGATGGCGTGTTCTCGGCGGATTTTGCCAATAGTAAAAGCAATGTATTACGGAATTACCCAGTTGGCGCGCAAATCAATGCGAACACAACACTTGGTGCGGTTGCAAGCTTAAGCACGATGCAGCTCGCGATTGCGGTGGATGAGCTCGATTTGACAAGTGTGAAGGTGGGGCAAAAGGTTAACGTGAAGGTAGATGCGATTGCGCGCAAAACCTTCACAGGTGAGGTGACCTCCGTATCCAATGTTGGGACAACGACAAATGGGGTTACGACCTATGATGCGGTTGTAGCGATTCCGAATACAGATCAGAATGATTTGAAATATGCCATGACGGCCACGGCTGAAATCCTCATACAAGATAAGAAGGATATTCTCGTTCTTCCGATTCAAGTGGTGACCACAACAAGAGGTAAGTCGACAGTTACGGTGAAGAAAGCCGATGGCACGACGGAAGAGCGTGAACTGCAGGTAGGTATCCGTAGCAAAACGCAAATTGAAGTGCTTGACGGGGTAAAAGAAGGCGATGAGGTTGTGATGCCGGTGCGTAAAGCGACAACCACGACGAATCAACAACAGCAAGGCTTCCCTGGTGGAGCTGGAGGATTCCCAGGTGGTACTGGAGGATTTGGCGGCAATACAGGTGGTACAGGCGGAGCTGGCGGCTTTACGGGTGGAGGAAATGCTAACGGCGGCGGAACGCGTCAAAACTAAGCTAGCCTCTCGGAAAGGAGCTAATGGGATGAATATCATTGAGCTAAATGCGATCACGAAGAGCTATACCCGTGGTGCTGAAGAATTGCAAATTTTGCGCGGCATTACCTTGCATATTGCAGAAGGCGATTTTGTCGCCATTATTGGTCCCAGTGGATCGGGCAAATCGACGTTAATGAATACAATTGGGCTGCTCGACAGCCCTACGACAGGTACGTATACACTGGACGGCGTGGCTACTGAGAAAATGTCAGACAACGGACTTGCTCAGCTGCGCAATCGGAAGATCGGTTTTATTTTTCAACAGTTTAACCTCTTGCCAAGGCTGACAGCGACTGAAAACGTCGAGCTCCCGATGATTTATGCAGGTATTCCAGCCAAACAGCGGAGAGAACAAGCTAAGCGCATGCTGGAGAAGCTGGGTATGGGTGAGCGTGGACATCACAAGCCGAGTGAGCTTTCGGGTGGGCAGCAGCAGCGGGTTGCGATTGCGCGAGCGTTGGCCATTTCACCGTCGCTGATTCTAGCGGATGAACCGACGGGTGCGCTGGATTCGAAGACGGGCATCGAAGTGCTCGAGTTGATCAAAGAGTTAAATCAGCAGGGCAATACGATCGTTCTGATCACGCATGATCATCACATTGCCGATAATGCGAAGCGTGTCGTTGCGCTGCGCGACGGTGAAATCGTCAGCGACACTCGCAACGATTCATGGTCGGTTGAAGTGCCTAAGCTAGAGGAGGCGCATTCATGAGAATTTGGGAGCTTTTCCAAATGGCGATGAGCACCATTCGTTCCAATCCGCTTCGAACCGTGCTGACCATGCTGGGCGTAATTATTGGTGTTGCCTCCGTCATCACGCTTGTGTCGATTGGTCAAGGAACGTCCAAAGCCATCGAAAAGCAATATGAAGGGCTAGGGACGAATCTCCTGACCGTCAATTTGCAGGGGAACGGACGCGCCACGCAGTTGAATTACGATGAGTTAATGACGCTTGAGGGGACGGCGGGCATCTCCACGATTGCGCCAACGATGACCCAGAACAGCTCCATTAAATTCGATCGTACAACCGAAAGCTACAATGTGATTGGAACGAATGACCGTTATTTGGATTTGCAAAAAGGGAAGATGGCTAGCGGGCGTTTCCTCGCTCAGGCGGATCTGGATTTCCGCAATCACGTTGCGGTCATCGGTAGTGATGTCGCTACCAAGTTTTTCGGTAAGGATGATCCGATCGACGAAGAAATTAACGTGAAGGGCTACATGTACACGATTATCGGTGTTCTTCAAACGAAGGGCTCCAATACGAGCGGAACCTCGTTGGACAGCTCGGTGTTCGTACCGTTGCCAACGATGAGCAGGGATTTCAAACTAGGTAACATTCGGACCGCCTATGTGGAAGCATCTTCTGGTGATCTCGTCAGTCGTGCACAATTAGCCTTGGAAGCTTACTTATATCAGAAGTTTAAAAGTACGACTGGCTACAATATTTTGAACTCATCCGAACTCATTAGCGCAAGACAAACGGCTTCCAGCACGCTGACCAATCAATTGGTTGCTGTTGCAGCAATTTCCCTGCTCGTAGGCGGGATCGGGATTATGAATATCATGCTCGTGACCGTAAGTGAGCGAACGAGGGAGATCGGGATTCGGAAGTCGATTGGGGCGAAGCGAAGAAATATTTTGCTGCAATTCCTAGTCGAAGCTACCTTGATTAGCGGGATGGGCGGTTTGATCGGTTTACTTGTAGGGGTCGGCTTATCACTCGCATGGCCATACATTAATCCGAGTCAACAGACGAGCCTATCTCTCAATATTGGACTTTATGCTTTTCTTTTCTCAGCACTCGTTGGCGTTATTTTCGGCCTATACCCGGCTAATAAAGCATCGAAATTAAAACCTATCGACGCGCTGCGTTTCGATTAGGCAACAGGAGGTTTGTACTATGATTCGTAAACTAACATCGATCCCGCTTAAACAGACAAGTCTAGCTGTACTGCTGACAGGAAGCTTGATGGCTGCCTCATGGGCAGCTCCGGCTCCCGCCGCACATGCCGCATCAGAGGGCGTTTTTATCTCGAAGGATTCTTATTTTATGCTTAATAAAGCAGCATTGTCGTCTTCTTCCCTGCAGTTCTCCGTATTATTCCATAATGGGGAAAATCAGACGCTTGATTTTAACAAGTATGGCGTACGCGTGACGGATGGTGCTGGACACAGCTACACGGCCAATTTAAGTGAGAAAAAGAGCGGCATCGTAAATGGCGGGGAAGAGCAAAGCTTCCGCTTCTATGCAAACCTGCCGGCTGGTGAATCCGCTGCTGATCTCAAAGTGGATGTATTCCGTTGGGATTACAATAAATCGGATTTCATGAATCATCTAGGTGAGCTGCCGATTGCCTCGGTGATCCAAGAAGGGCAGCTTGAAGCGCCAGAAGAGATCATTAACTTGCGCACGCTAGACAGCACACTCGCGAACGATGCTTCTCTTGCTTTTCAATTAGGTCAGAGCGTACGTGTTACGGAGAATGGCAAATGGTACATGTACACGCAAGTTGCTGCTAAGAACTTAGGTTCAAGCAGCGTGAAGGTACCTGCAGGACTGCTCGTTAGACTTGTGGATGCAAATGGTTTGAAATACACCTCGACGGTTGCGAGTGGGGCGGATACGTCTATTTTGCCTAACCAATCCGATACGTTGACGCTCAAAACACTTATTTCTAAAGGCATGCCAACAAGCGGGCTGTCGCTGGAATATTATTACTTAAACCAAAGTGAGGATGTTTCACTGGGGACCTTGAATATGAACTCGTCGCTGAGTACGGTAGCTTTGGGCGTGAAACAGAGCTATGCTGGCCAGCAGGATGGCGAGAAGGTAACGGTGAAGGCTAGTTCGTCTACGTATGCGATACAAGCGGATGGTGTCCATGTTCAAACCGTGGTTACATTGAGCAATGATGGCGACGTGGTCGCTCCTGTTCCTTCCTTGTTGGCATCCTACCAATTCGGCGACTCAGGCTCATCGGTATCGTCGACAGATAACAGCACGCGAAGCGGCTTTCTAGCTCCGAAGGAAACAGCGACGTATTACTTTAACGCGACATTGCCAACGGGGATTGATCCGAATGCGGCACAGCTGGTGCTGTGGCAGAAAGCAGCGGCTAGTACGGGCAGCACAGCGGGAAGCGGGACGTCCGCTGGTACAGGGAGCAGCACGGCAACGACAACGACAGGGCAACAGCCTGTGGCTGTGTTCCTGTTGAAAGGTGCAAGCGAAGCGAAAAACGGTTTCACCACAGCGGTGAACTATGAGATGGGCAGCAAGCTCGTATTCAGCAATAGTTCTGTCGTTAATGCGAATCTCGATGTATCGCTTGTTGAGTTACATGCGCATGAGAACGATGATCTTGGCTACAAAACCGCGATTGCGAAATACAAAATCACGAACAACGGCACGAGCACACTCGCGCTGCCTGAACTGCAGAACGAGCTCATCGATGGTAAAGGCAACGCCTATACAGGCTCTCGTCAAAGCGCGGCTGCGACACAAATCACACCAGGCAGCTCCTACGTTGTAAGCTATTCCTACTTGCTGCCGAACAAAGAAGTGACAGATGATGATTCCTTCGCACTGAATGTGTACGATGATAAATCCGTTTCCGAAGGTAACGTATCCATCGGGACGTTCAAAGTAGCCTTGCAGAAAGAAGATGAAGGAGATACCATTTCCATCTATCCATTCTCCCTCAAAATCAATGACAGCACGGTTAGCTGGAGTTATAGCGGCGGGACTTACTCGTATATCCTCCGTTTGGATATGGATATTTCACACGAGGATCAAGTCATTATCGATTCTAATTTCTCCAAAATTCAATTCGAACTGGTCGATTCTTTCGGCCGCATCGTTGGGACCCAAGATGCTGCATTGACGGGTACTGGCAAATTAACGAGCGGTAGCCAAAAAATCAGCATCTCCGGCTTGAAAAACGAACAAATTGACTCCGGCATGGTCGTCAATATGTACGAGGTTATTAACACACCGAATGGAACGGCGAAGCGCCTTTTGAAGCAATTTAAATAAAATAGTGTCTGCCCAAACCTGGCTTGTGGCCTGAGTTTGGGCAGTTTTTTGTCATTAGGGGCGGGAAGTAGGGCAAAGGGCCCCCACACTTTCAACATACCCATGGTTAAACTTATAAAGACCGTCCCGCAATCGCCCTAGATCAGAAGACGAGATTCAAGCCTTAAATTATATTGCACGGTCCACGTTCAGAAACGCTAAATGAAGCGATAGAAGAGAAATCCCGTATCACAATTCTTGATCAAGATAAGATAAGAGGCACCGATCTAAACTAGGGTCTGTGCCTCTTTTTTATGAGGTGAGGGAGTTGCTTACTTCACATCATACCCCTTAGCGATGGATGGCTCGATCCATCGCTTTTCTGTATGCTCGCGGCGCAGTATGACGACGCGCTCTGGGTAGACGTCGACGATCAGACTTTGGCTGAGCGATTGGGTTTCGGGCTCATTTTTGGCGCTCCATACCTGACGGATGGAGGCGCTTGAAGCGGCAAGAAACTTCAGCTGCTTCACTTGGTTGGTCGTTTCAATGTTCCAGTGGGTGTGCCCACTGAACAGGATGACGTTCGGGTGCGCGTCGAGCAGCGCACGCAGTTCCTGGTGCTGGACGACGCCCAGCTCCAGATCGGTGCCATCCAGCGTCCCTGGCAGCGGCTGGTGGAGGAACACAAACACGGGCTTGCTGGCATCCGCCGAGCCCGCGGCCGTGAGCCGCTCGCGCAGCCAGCTGAGCTGCGCGGGAGAGAGGAACGCATCCTCATTGATGGATGCGTCAACGTCTCGGTACGCTTCCCCGCTAAGGAAGAGGAAGCGGTAACCCTCTACGACAAGCTCGTGATACGGCTTGTCATAACCCCACACGCGGTCGAATAATGCGACCGCTTTGCTACTTGACCAGGATGGATTCATCTTCGTGTAATCCATCACGCCATCCGGCTTGCGCCACACGCCGTAGTAGTCATGGTTGCCCATGGTCGCCTGCACAGGGGCATGGGGTTGTCGGCTGAGCAGCGCCATCAAGCTGCGATAATCGCCCTCACTGCCATCCGTGAGGTCACCGTTCAAGACAAGCAGCTTACTTTCGGGGCGCAGCTCATGGTGATCCGCTAGTGCTTGTCGCAGAAGCAGCAGGGAGGCCGAGTCCGACGAGACGATATGAAGGTCGCTCATGACCGAGAAGGAAAACAGCGGCGCGGCTGTTTGCGACTCCGTACTTACAGCAGCAAGCTGTGAGGTGCGATTTTTCTTTATTTTTTCTCCTTGCTCTAGTCCCAGTCCTTGCCCTTTTCCTTCTCCTTGCCCTAGTTCCAGCCCCTGCTCTTGCCCGTCCTTCCCAAAAGCAAGATCCCCAACAGGGCTAACCACCGCCAACCCCAACAAAACCACTAAACTACTCCGTATGAGAAATAGAAACATAGTGAACCTACCTTCCTATAAAGTGCTCTTGATGCCTGTAGTCTAATTAGTTACACACGCAACGTCCTTCCTCTACTGGTATTCCCCTCTAAAAAGGCAATTATTTAACTGCCCAATTATTGTAATTCACTTGACATTGAAGTTATTTGGTTATATGGTTAATTACATTAGTAACTAACCAATGTAGTGACGAAAGCGGTGGTGATAATTGTGGGATTTATGATGGACGATAGCCGCCCGATTTTTGTGCAAATCGCAGAGCAGATTGAAGATGACATTATCGAATCACGCATGCCGGAAGAATCGCAGGTTCCTTCTACGAATCAATTTGCAGCTTTTTATGGGATCAATCCGGCAACAGCGGCGAAGGGTGTTAATCTGCTGGTGGACCAAGGGATTTTATACAAGAAGCGTGGAATTGGCATGTTTGTAGCGGAGGGAGCGAGGATTAAGCTGATGGAGAAGCGTAAAGAACTCTTTTATGAGCAATATGTCGTGACGATGGTGAGAGAAGCTGAGAAGCTGGGCATAACGGTAGAACAACTGACTGAAATGGTGCGGAGAGGGGAGAAAGCCTAATGACGAACATTGTGGAAGTGAAGGGACTTACGAAGTCCTATGGCAAAGTGACAGCCGTGAATCATGTAAGCTTTAAGATAGAAGCGAACAAAATTTATGGCTTACTTGGCAGAAACGGGGCAGGCAAAACGACCATCATGCATATGATCTCCGCACAGCAGTTCGCAACTAGTGGTGAGTTGAAAGTGTTTGGCGAGGAGCCATTTGAGAATAGTCGCGTGCTGAATCAGATTTGTTTTATCAAAGAGAGTCAGAAATATCCGGATACCTTTCGAATTATCGATGTGCTAGAGGTTGCAAAAACCTTGTATCCGACCTGGGATGATGCGTTTGCCTATGCATTAATTGAAGATTTCCGGCTTCCGATCAAAAGAAAACTTAAAAAGCTATCCAGAGGCATGCTGTCCTCGGTGGGCATTGTTGTAGGGCTCGCTAGCCGCGCGCCATTGACGATTTTCGATGAGCCGTATCTCGGTTTGGACGCGGTAGCGCGAGTACTTTTCTACGATCGACTCCTAGAGGATTACGCGGAGCACCCGCGAACAGTCATCCTTTCCACCCATCTGATCGATGAAGTGAGCCGCTTGCTGGAGCACGTGCTTGTGATCGACAATGGTAAATTGCTATTAAATGAAGATGCGGATGCGCTTCGCGGCCGTGCATGTACCGTTTCTGGTCTGAAATCAGCTGTGGATGCCTTCACGCGGGGTAAAGTAGTGTTGGATCGAACAGCCATTGGATCTGCTGCCACTGCAACAATCATCGGCGAGCTGGGCGTACAAGAACGGAAATATGCCGAAGAATTAGGACTCGAATTCGCTCCCGTATCCATTCAGCAGCTCATCGTTCATCTGACACGCACACAAGTGGCGGGAAAGGGGTCTGAATCTGTATGAACCGAGTCAACCAAGTGGTGAAGCTTCAACTCATTAATAAAAAGCTATGGTTTACGATTCCATGGGTCATTCTTGGTGTTAATTTTTTGATAAACTATGTGATTGCGCTATCGCTTAACACGGAAGAGTCCATGAATACTGGCTCCATTACATCCATTTACATCTACACCTTTGTTGCAGGAACGTTGACGCTTAAAGAAACATTCCCATTCGCCATAGGACTAAGCATTCGGAGGAAAGACTATTTCATTGGCACTGCGCTTACCGTTCTCTTTGTTAATATCATTTCTTCTCTAGGTTTGGGTCTGCTATCTGCGATTGAGGAAGCGTCGAATGGGTGGGGGGTGAGCCTGCATCTCTTTAAAATCGGGATTTTTAGCGATGTGTCGTTCTTGGGGATGCTGGGTATCCATTTTAGTATCTTAATTCACCTTTACTTCCTAGGCTTTGCGATTTCGAGCTTATATCGTCGTTGGGGCAGTATTGCGATGTATACCTTCTTTACCGTGTCTTTGGTGATGGGGACTGTCGCTTCGTATGCCATGACTCATTTTGGGAAATGGACCGATCTCGGCAATTGGCTTGCTGATCATTATTTAGAGTTGTTCTGGTGGATGATTCCATTAGTCGTGATTTATTCGATCATCTCGTACGGATTGCTGCGCAGAGCGGCTGTATAAGTTAACAAAAACGAGCCCCAGAAGATAATTTCTGAGGGCTCGTTTTTTCTATCTTTCATTGAATTAAGCCGTGATTTTCGCCAAGTATTCATCCAATTGGTTGAACGTTCCGCCGAAGCCTTGTTCCATGGAACCTTTCATCGATGCGAAGAAATTCAATTCTTCTTCTGTGGCGTTGATAGGACCACCACGCATAGTAAGAATCGTCTTCCCATCTTCTTCTGTAAACGTTAGGTTATTCATAATTTCCATTGGGAAGATGGGGCTAAATGGTGCGCGAATGACGTTAGCCTCTGCATCCGAGAAGGAGTTTACGAATACCAGCTTCTCAGGTGAAATTACTTCGTGGTAAACGAATTTGCCCCACATTTCAAAGCCTTCTGGAGATTTCATCGCGTAGTGGAAGACACCGCCTGGGCGAACATCCAAGGATACAACCGTCAGCTCCATGCCTGTTGGTCCCCACCATGCTGCTAAGTGTTCAGGTGCCGTCCATGCTTGGAAAACAAGCTCACGCGGGGCGTTAAAGATGCGTGTAATCACCAATTCGGTACCCTCTGTATTCGTGCCAATTTGATTTATTGTGTTTTCTTGTGTCATAGCTATTTCCTCCATCAGTTTAAAATAGTGTACATAAACTTATCTACCAGTTGGTTTGTCTTTGTTGTCTTTCGCTTGCATCGACTCCAGATAAGCCTCCAACCGATCAAATCGGGTTTCCCACAGGCGCCTGAAGGAACCCAGCCAAGTGTCAATAGCTTGAAGGGACTGCGGCCGCAGCTTGTAAACCCTTCGGTTGGCTATCGGTTGTACCTCTACGAGTCCTGCCTCGCTAAGTACACGCAGATGCTTGGAAACTTGCGGTTGGCTGAGGCCAAGCTGTTCAACGATTTCCCCTACGGTCAGGGGACCGTTTCGCAAGAGCTCAACCATGTGTAAGCGGTGTGGCTCGGCAAGAGCACTGAATATCGTATTCATGTACACAATATACCTCGAACGGAATATTCCTGTCAAGGAATATTCAAATGGAAAAAATAACATGGATCAGACCATGTTGGACAGTTTCTATTTGCTTTTGATTCCATCCATAGGTTATGTATCCTAGACAGAATGAGACGGAAATATGCAGGCTAAACTGCTCTTAATTCTCTCGTATTTGCCTACTTCTCTACCATTATTTTGATAGGCAATGTATAGAAATACAATTTTATGCCGAGTCTAGTAGCTATAACTCTATTAATTTTTCGAGGAGGAACTATAGCTATGATGTTTCGTAAAATATGTATTTCGACCTTATCCCTTACCCTGTTGCTTGGATTGTGGTTCATGCAAACGAAGGCATATTCCTATCCGACGAGTGATGAAGATGGGGACATGTCACCTGTCTATGTGGCTTCTACGAATGGAAGCACGGATAAACCAACAGAAGATACGCTTCCCGCTGAAGTGGAGAAGGCCACGACAGCATACCAAGTAAGCAGCGGAGATACCCTTTTCAAA
The DNA here is from genome assembly GCF_059691975.1 of Paenibacillus sp. J22FR5. Classification (NCBI taxonomy): domain Bacteria; kingdom Bacillati; phylum Bacillota; class Bacilli; order Caryophanales; family Paenibacillaceae; genus Paenibacillus; species Paenibacillus sp. J22FR5. Next base: position 12,925 of record NZ_JCAUAN010000027.1, read on the forward strand.
ATAGCAAGAAGCTTCGATATCGCTGTTGATGACCTTATATCTGCTAATCATATTTCAAATCCGAATCAATTGACGATCGGACAAAATCTGACCATCCCCATCGTAGCGACTGGAGCTTCATCCTCGGAGGGGCAGCCGAAAATTATCAAAAAAGTAATCAACACAACGCTAACTGCGTATACCGCAGGCTTCGAGTCAACAGGGAAAAAAGCCTCTCACCCCACATACGGCATTACTTATAGCGGCATCAAAGCCAAAGAAGGACGTACGATCGCGGTAGATCCAGCGGTCATTCCATTAGGATCAACGGTGTTTATCGAGGGTATTGGCATTCGGAAAGCGGAAGATATCGGATCAGCGATTCGCGGTTCTCGAATTGATGTCTTCATGAATGATTTGGGCCAAGCACAGGAGTTTGGTGTGAAAAAGAATGTGAAGGTGTATCTGCTAGATAAAGAAAATGCGTGAAAACTACGATAATCGCAAGAAAGACCGACGTCATTGACGTCGGTCTTTCTTGTAGTTTACCGCATAGCCCTTTCACACAAAGGAACCATCAAGTCTTTTCAGGCGTAAGCGTATGCTGATCCAACCAGCCTACTAAATCAGCTAGGAAACGCTCTCGCCCTAGGTCATCAAATGGACGATGACGCATCGTCTCATAAACGTGGCTTTTTTTATCTTGTGAACCGACTACGTGTAGAAATTGTTGCAGCTTTTCCGGGGGAGTCATGTTATCTTCTAGGCCATATTGCAGGAGGAGCGGGAGTTGTAAAGCGTGTGCTCGATTCATGATTCGCGGAACGGCTTGACTTAACCCAAGTCCTAAGCCTGGCGTTACCGTACTATGACGCAACGGATCTGAATTCAATTTCGCAATCATGTCAGGATCTTGTGTTAATCCATCGGTGCTGCCTGATTTTTGAATGGTGAGCTGTGGTCTCAGTTTCCCCATTAGCTTAATGAGCCATTTTTCAAAGGTTGTCATTTCATACGAAATAGCAGGGGCAACCAAAACGAGGCCGTGAATCCCAGAGCCCTGACTGAGTACGTAGTCCGCACTAATCACGCCACCAAGACTGTGGCCGAGGATAAAGATAGGCAACTGAGGAGTCTCAGATCTGACGAGCTCTGTAAACGCATGCAAATCTCCTATGTACTCATCCCATGTACGAATGAACCCGCGAATACCTGGGCTTCTTCCATGACCGCGCGAATCAGCGGAATAAACAATATAACCGCCATGTACCAGTGCTTCACACAAATTAACTAATCCACCACTATGGTCTCCATGGCCATGGACAGCAATAATAGCGCCTTTGGCTGGTTCTTCTGACGGAGTAGCTCTTCTATAGAAAAGTTCAACCCCGCCAACCCCGTGAAATGTTCCCTCAATAACATTCATAAGAGAAGCCTCCTTATTAAGCTATTCTTCATTTTACCATAATACGTAAATCACAATCTCGAAAATTTCAGCCAAATTAGCAATGAGAAGCCTATCTATCATAGGTCGTAGACCCACCCCGACTAAGGTCTAGGAGCAAATACCGTCCACGGTCCGTTTTGGAAAGCTGTGATTTTACCTAGAATAAAGACATGAACAAGACAACAGCAAAACAAAGAAAGGCGGTGACGAAACGATGAAAAGAAATACTGGGTTTGCCGCTCTGCTAATCGCATTCGGCGCACTGATTTTATTCAATAAGCTAGGCTTTCACTTGGGTCACTTTGTAGGCTCGGTGATGGGATACGTAATTCCTCTGATTATGGTTGGACTGGGTTACGTGGGCATTAAGAACGGTAACAAATTAGGATGGATCATTGCGGGAATCGGGATCATCATTCTAGTAAGTAAGCTAGCAGGTTGGATCATTATCTTACTTGCGATCGGATTGATTGGATATGGTGTTTCGATGTTGAAAGGAAGAACGGCGTAACATAACGGCAGTAATCGAATACAGAGTGTGAAAAAAGGTGGAGTGAAGATGAGCCTATTTAGGCGGATGAGAGATATAACCGTGGCAACTTTGAATGAGCATTTAGAGAAGTCAGAAGATCCGGTACGCTTGATTGACCAATACTTAGCGGCTGGGCGTGAGCAGCTGCAGCAGTCCGAAAGGCTGTATCAGCAATGCATCAGTCACGCAGCATCACTTCGGCAGCAATATTTAACGGCACTTGAAACGAAAGAGAAGCGCGAGCATCAAGCGCTGCTAGCCTTGAAGGCCGGCGAAGAGCACATGGCAAGAATCGTGCTGCAAGAGAAGCTGCAGGCGGAAGAGAAAAGCGTGCAATATCATGAGCTTTATGAGCAAGCGAAGCAGTCCATCCTTGAGCTGGATGAGGAGCTGCAGCAGCTGAAAGCCGATTACAAAGAAGTCGCAGACAAACGCAGCTACTACTTGGCTCGAATGGAGTCCGCACGCTTGCAGCAGCGTATGCACGCTCGCAGCAGTGTCACACAAGATGGGGCACCGCGGATGTTTGGTCGATTGGAAGAGCGCGTATCCGATATGGAGCTGCATGCCAGAACACTTCGCGATGTCCGCCGAATGGGCCGCGAAAGCTACTACAGCGGGGGCAACCCAGCCGTAGATGCGGAAATGGAAGCACTTCGCAATAGACTGAAACAGGAGGGAACACAGGATCATGAACAAACTATATCGCTCACGAAGAGATAAGAAACTAACGGGCCTATGCGGGGGACTAGCAGAAGCCATGAATGTAGATGTCACACTATTACGTTTACTAGTCGTGATCACCACGTTTTTCACCGGAGGGACCGTCATTTTCATCTACTTTGTAGCGGCGATTGTTATTCCGAAGGAACCTGGGTTTGATCAGCCCCCATTTGATCCCTATGCAAGCTCATATGGTCCTCAAAACTATTCAGGGGGAGCATGGAATCATCATAAATCCCATAACCACCGCCAGGCTCCACAGCCGACTAGCAAGTATGCCTCATATGAAGCTAGCCAACCAACGAACAACATCGATGAGATGATGAAAGACATTGAGAAGAAAGCATTGCAAAGAGAAGTAGATGAACTAAGAGCCAAAGTCGCTCGCTTCGAAAAACAAACATTGGATAGTAAAAAAGGAGACGTGTAAACCATGGGTGTATTTACAAGAATGAAGGATATGACGAAAGCATCAATTCACGAGGTATTAGATAAAATTGAGGATCCGATCGTGATGTTGAATCAATATCTGCGCGATATGGAGCAAGAGATTGCCCAAGCAGAAGTAACGGTTGCACGCCAAATCGCAAGTGAGCGGAAGATGAAGCAGCGCTTAGAGGAATCCGTTCGTCTAGTAGCTGATCGTGAAGCCAAAGCTTCCGCAGCAATCAAAAACGGTCAAGAAGCGATTGCTCGTGGGGCTGTTGAAGAAAAGCTGTACCATGAAGATAAAATTGTGGAGTACACAGATCTGCACGCTGCAGCGAAAGCACATGCCGATGAATTGACGGTGCAATTGCACGAAATGAAAGACGAATTCTACAAAATGCGCAACAAACGCAACGAGCTTGTGTCCCGCGCTCAATTGGCCAAAGCTAAGAAACAAATGGCACAAGTGTCCTACAACGGTGTGATCGAAAGCGGCAACGCGTCCCGTGGCTTCCAACGGATGGAAGAGAAGATCATCCAACTCGAAGTTGAAGCGGAAATCGCTCGCAAACCTTACGTACCCGCAGGTTCTGTAGGGAGCTACGCGCCGATCGACACAGCGAAGCAAGCCAAAGTGGATGAGCAATTGAACCTGCTCAAAGAGAAATTGAACGGCCAAGCTGCTGAATAGCAGCTGGAAGATGTGCGGAGCCCCTCGTTGTGAGGGGCTTTTTGGTGTTGTTGGGGGTTGGGGAGGGTAAGGCAAGGGGAGTTCACGGAGAGGGCGCCAAGGCTTATCGGCTACTCCCGGGCTCAATCGAACCCTAGCCCAACCCCACTTGTACCTGCATCCGTACCACCAACCCCAGCCCAAGCCCAAGCCCAAGCCCAAGCCCAACCCTGTCCCCTCAATCCCTTGTCCATTGGATAAATCCAATGGAATGCTCTTAAAACTAGCCAAGTTTTGAATTTGATTGGAATCCAGTCAAATCGAGATTTTTGGGCCTTTTTGGGCCGATTGAGGTCCCACAACTGGATAAATCCAATCTAGAAGCGATTTTTTCACAAAATTAGTTAAAAACACTGTATTTATCCAATATGCGCGTGCAGAGATGACCTATTCGAACCTAACATGACCAAGAAACGAACCTTTCCTGTATCTGTAAGCGTGTTTTACATCACTATAGAGCAAGGTTTGCGCTTTCACTCATCTGTAGTGATGATTTTCATCCTTACAGCAATGTATCCGCAGACACGAGTTTTTTCCGCACCTCTCCCCAAATCAGAAGATTTTCAACGTTTTTGAAGAGATTTATCGACTCTCAATTCAGCTTCTGGCAGGTAGAATGAACTCATGAAGCGAGGGACATGACGAACTGGGGTACGAGGTGAGATAGATGATGAATGAAGAAGTTTTGCTACGGATGGAAGGGATTGAAAAGCATTTTCCCGGCGTGCACGCTCTGCATCAGTGCCGGTTGGCGTTAGCCGCTGGTGAGGTTCATGCGCTAGTCGGTGAGAATGGGGCGGGCAAATCGACGTTGATGAAAATTGCCACGGGTGTGTACCAGAAAGATGAGGGACGCATCCTGGTGAAGGGCAAGGAAGTGAGCATCTCCAATACGCGGACAGCGCAGCTTCTCGGCATCTCGATGATTCACCAAGAGTTGAATCTGATGCCGGATTTGACGATTGCTCAAAATATTTTCATCGGCCGCGAGCCGAGACACAGTATCAAGCTTTTCGTCGATGATCGCAAGCTGAATGAGCAAGCGCAGCACCTCTTGGATCAAATGAACCTACAGTTAGATCCGCGAACGAAAGTAGCGGACCTGACGGTTGCCAAGCAGCAGATGGTGGAGATCGCGAAGGCGCTATCCTTTCAATCTGAGGTGTTGATCATGGATGAACCGACAGCTGCCCTCACGCACGCCGAGATCGAAGAGCTGTTCCGGATCATCACGCAGCTCCGCAGCCGAGGTGTAGGGATTGTCTACATCTCACACCGGATGGAGGAACTGAAGCGCATTAGTGACCGCATCACGGTGATGCGTGATGGCCGCTATATCGATACGGTGCAGACGCAGACGACATCCATCGATCAGATCATCGCCATGATGGTAGGACGTGAGCTTTACGTCAGCCCAAATCAACAAACGACGACCACCTCGCAGACCAAGGTGCTGGAGGTTTCCAAACTAAACCGCGGCTCAGCGGTGAAGGACGTTTCCTTCCATCTGGCCAAAGGAGAAATCCTCGGCTTCGCTGGTCTCATGGGAGCGGGGCGCACGGAGGTGGCGCGGGCGATTTTCGGCGCAGACGCGATCGACTCAGGCGACATCCGCATCCACGGACGGCAAGTTCAGATCAACGCCCCGCATGACGCAGTGAAGCATGGCATCGGATATTTATCCGAGGATCGCAAGCGCTACGGGCTCATGGTGGAGATGGATGTGAAAATGAACATCGCCCTGGCCTCTTATAAGAAGGCGCGGAAGCTTGGTTGGATGCAAGATGGCGTTATAGGCCAGACAGCGCAGCATTATGTGGAAGCGCTTCAAATCAAGACGCCAACGATCCATCAGCAGGTGAAATTCCTGTCCGGCGGTAACCAACAGAAAGTCGTTATCGGCAAATGGCTGCTGCGAGACTGCGATATTCTCATTTTCGATGAACCGACAAGAGGCATCGATGTGGGAGCCAAAACCGAGATTTACAAGCTGCTCGATGATCTCGCGGCGCAAGGGAAATCGATCATTATGATCTCCTCGGAGCTGCCAGAAATATTACGTATGAGCCATCGCATCATGGTCATGTGCGAGGGACGCATAACAGGTGAACTCACACAACAAGAAGCTACACAGGAAGCTATTATGAAATTCGCCACAATGCGGATTAGTTAGGAGGAGCCCCATGTCAATATGGCTTGCACAGAAGAAAATCGTACCCACCTTGTCTAAACAAAGCGGGGCTGCACAGAAGCTGCTGGCATTCGCCAGCTTAATTATGCTCGTTCTCATTTTTTCCATCTCGTCTAGTAACTTTTTTCAATTCGATAATCTCATTGCCATTATGCTCTCGACCGCTGTTATCGGAGTTCTAGCCTTGGGCTCGACCTTCGTCATCATTACCTCTGGGATTGACTTGGCCGTTGGAACGGTCATGACCTTCTCCTCCGTGATGGCTGGTGTGATCATTACCACGTGGCAGCTACCGATGCCGCTCGGCATTGTCGGAGGCATTCTTACCGGAGCTGTCTGTGGACTCATCAGTGGATTGCTCGTAGCCAAAATGAAAATCCCGCCTTTCATCGCAACGCTCGCCATGATGATGGTGACGAAGGGCTTATCGCTTGTGATATCTGGAACGAAGCCGATTTATTTTAATGACACACCCGCATTCGCCCAGATTTCGATGGGTTCACTGATCAGCGATATCCTGCCAGGCGTTGAGATCCCGAACGCAATTCTTGTCTTCTTCGGGGCGGCGATTATCGCCAGTATCATCCTCACCAAAACGATTATCGGTCGTTATAACTTTGCCCTTGGCAGCAATGAAGAGTCCACGAGGCTTTCCGGTGTTAACGTCGACTATTGGAAAATCGTCATTTATACACTGACAGGTGTGTTTAGTGGGATTGCCGGCATCATGATGGCCTCTCGACTCAACTCGGCACAACCTGCGCTTGGATCTGGATATGAGCTGGAAGCCATCGCGGCCGTGGTCATTGGGGGGACGTCCCTCAGCGGGGGTAAGGGTTCCATCCTTGGAACCGTCATTGGTGCCTTGATCATGAGTGTATTGACGAATGGACTTCGTATTTTATCCGTGAAGCAAGAGTGGCAGACGGTCATTGTCGGGATTGTGATTGTGTTAGCGGTTTACGCAGATATGATGCGCCGCAGCAAGAAATAACCTTGGTATTCACTCCATCAGGAGTCCTATACAACCAAATTGAGAAGCAAGGGGCGAGGTACAGTGCATAAACGGACTAAGAAATTTGCTGTAGCATCATCTTTGGTATTACTTTCAGCCATTTTATTGAGCGCTTGCGGTTCCACGACGAAAACAGCTACACCAACAGCGGGATCAACCACAGCAGTAAAGTCAGATAAAATTTATATTCCGGTCATCTCCAAGGGCTTCCAACATCAGTTCTGGCAAGCTGTGAAACAAGGTGCTGAGAAAGCCGCTAAGGAGTTTAACGTCGAAATAACGTTCGAAGGTCCTGAGACGGAAACACAGGTTGATAAGCAAATTGAGATGCTGCAAGCGGCACTGGGCAAAAAGCCGCAGGCCATCGCATTCGCTGCCCTTGACAGTAAAGCGGCGACGCCGCTGCTTGAGAAGGCCAAAGCAAGCAAAATCCCTGTCATCGGCTTCGACTCCGGTGTAGATAGCGACATTCCGGTGACAACAGCTGCCACCGATAATAAAGCAGCCGCTGCGCTCGCCGCTGACAAGATGGCTGCACTCATCGGTAACGAAGGCGAAATCGCCCTCGTCGTGCATGACCAAACGAGCCGCACAGGGATCGACCGTCGAGATGGTTTCACCAATCAGATCAAAGCAAAATATCCGAATATCAAAATCGTTGACACGCAATACGGCGGTGGCGATCAGCTCAAATCAACAGATTTAGCCAAAGCGATCATACAAGCGCACCCGAATATCAAAGGCTTCTTCGGCGCTAACGAAGGTTCAGCTATCGGTGTTCTGAATGCCGTGACAGAGCTTAAGAAAGATAAAATCGTTGTCATCGGCTACGATTCCGGTAAGCAACAAATGGAAGCGATCCGCAGCGGCAAAATGGCTGGCGCGATTACGCAAGATCCAATCGGCATCGGCTACTGGTCCGTGAAAGCGGCTGTGCAAGCGATTAAAGGCGAAACTGTTGCCAAAAATATCGATACAGGCTTCCACTGGTACGACAAAACGAACATTGATGCAGCGGATATTAAACCACTCCTATACGAATGATATTGAAGAGGCTGCGCCCCCCACGGGCAGCCTCTATTGTCAGTTTCTGGGCCTGCTTGTACAATACACATAGAGCCTAATAGAGCCTAATTCGATTTCGCCAGAGGTGAACGCACATGTACACAATCATCATGATTGATGACGAGGATGAAGTCAGAGAAGGCATTAAGAGGAAGACGAACTGGGAAGCATGCGGCTTCCAGCTTGTAGGCGATTACGATAATGGCCGAGACGCATATGAGGCGGTTGAACGGCTGCAGCCGGATGTCGTCATCACCGACATTAACATGCCGTTCATGGACGGACTTCAGCTCACAGAGCGGATTGTCGCCAAGTATCGCACCATCAAAGTCGTCATTGTAACCGGTTACGAGGATTTTGAGTACGCGAAGCAAGCGATCAAGCTGAAGGTAAAAGACTATTTGCTGAAGCCGATCAATAGCGCAGAATTCACCGAATTCCTGCAGAAGCTATGCTCCGAGCTGGATGAGGAACGTAAGCAACGGGAGGATATCACGTTCCTCCGCCGCCAGTTCCAAGAGAGCATGCCGCTGCTGCGAGAACGATTTCTGGAGCGTTTGGTCACGTCGGGTATGAGAAAAGACGAGATCGAGCGGAAGCTGCCGATGTTTGGTCTGCATTTGAACGGATCTGGTTCCGGGCATACCGTACTAGCACTAGATATTGACGATTTTCAAAGGGAACTGTACAGCGATCAAGTGGCGGAAGAAGAGCTGCTGCGATTTGCGGCTTATAATATTTTGCATGAAATTGTGGAGAAGGAACATGGCGGTACGGTCTTTCGAACCCGGGATGATAAGCTTGTCGGACTCGTTTCGGGAGACCAGGATCAGGTGGAAGTCATCTGCCAAACGCTGGCCGAACAAGCGAGATATAGCATTGAGAAATATTTAGGCATGACGGTCACGGTAGGCATTAGCCGCATGTGCGCGGGACTGCAGGAGCTGCCGAAGGCTTTTCAAGAAGCCGTAACGGCGCTGGATTATCGCTTTCTGCTTGGCAATAACCGCATCATCGCTATCGGGGATATGGAGTTTGGAAGCAGCTTGGACAATAGCAGCTATGTACGGATGGAGAAGAGACTGATCTCAGCGATCAAAACAGGGGACAAGGCCGTCATTTCCCAAACCCTGCACGATTGGATTGACGATTTGAAGAAATCGGCGTGTCCGATGGAGACCTGCTATGGCAAGCTGAGCAAATTGCTCGTCGCCCTGATGAATGTTGGGGTGGAGACGGGGCTGGATGAAGGAGACGTGCTGGGCGACCATTCGTTCATGGAACTCTACACACGCAAAACATTAGATGATGTACGGCATTGGCTAGAGACAATTTGTTTAGCCTTCGTAGATCGGCTGGCAGAGAAACGTACACATGTGTCGCAAGCGCAGCTGGAGTCGGCTGTTGCCTATATCCACGAACATTATGCCGATGAGCAGCTTTCGCTGCAACAGGTGTGCAATCATATTTATATGAGCATGAGTTACTTCAGCGCTTTATTCAAGCCGCATACGGGAGAGACCTTCATTGAGTATGTGACCCGTTACCGCTTGGATAAAGCCAAAGAGATGCTAGCTACCACACAGCTCAAAACATATGAGCTCGCTGCCAAGGTAGGTTACGGTGATCCGCAATATTTTAGTGTTATTTTCAAAAGACATACAGGGATGACGCCGAAGGAGTTCAGAGCCGCCAACAAGGCTGGGCTGAGCCTATGAGAAGTCTACTCCATGCCTTCCAATTCAAAAGCATTCATACAAAGTTCGCGCTAGCTTTTTCCTGTCTAATTTTATGTACAACAGTCATTCTCAGCTACAGCGCATATCGACTCTCGACGGTTGCTGTAACGGATGCCTCGCTGACCTATACGAATCAGTTGATCGAGCAAGTGAATAAGAATATCCAAACCTATATCGGCAATATGGAGAGTATTTCTACCCTTTCATTGAGTAACACAGATCTGAAGCAATATCTCTCTTTGAAAAATCCGCAGGAAGCCGAAGCGCAGCAGTTGGAGCACCAGATCAGCAGCTATTTCAGCACAATTGTTGCATCGCGAAATGATATCGCTTCCATTGTGTTCATTGGCTCGAATGGCGCTGTTGTATCGGATCGGGTATCGCCCCAATTCAAACCGTATGCCGAGCTTATTTCCCAAGAATGGTACACGAAAGCGAGCAGGAGCAAGGGGGATATCGTGATTTCCTCCTCGCATGTGCAGCACCTGTATAAAGATGAATATAAATGGGTCGTTTCCATATCGAAACAGATGCCGAACCCACAACCTGGCGCGGCAAGCGGTGTGCTGCTCGTGGACCTGAACTTTAACCTCATTAATGATTTATGCAATCAAATTCAGTTGGGGCAGCGTGGGTACGTGTTCATACTCGATCAAAGTGGCGATCTCATTTATCATCCACAGCAGCAGCTGCTGTATTCCGGCTTGAAATCCGAGGATATCCGCGCATTGATGCAAGCCAAAGACAGCACTTTCGAGACGGTGGCGACGGATGAAAATAAGATCTACACCGTGCGTACCACGAATTTTGGGTGGAAAATTATTGGCGTGACTTACGCTGGTGACCTCAGCGGGAACAAAAAAGACATGCAGCTGACCTCCGCCATGTGGGGAGGTATTGCGCTTATCATTGCGCTGGCCATTTCAATTTGGCTGTCGATTACGTTGACCAAACCGATCAAGCAGCTGGAAGTGCATATGAAGCAGGTGGAGAAGGGGAACTTCGATATCCGTGTCGATGTGGAAGGTGCGAACGAGATTAGTAAGCTGTCACGGACGTTTAATCTGATGATTAGCAAAATCAAAGAGCTCATGAACCAGACGGTGCTGGATCAGGAGGTCAAACGGATTAGTGAACTCAAAGCGCTGCAGGCGCAAATTCAGCCTCATTTTTTATATAACACGTTGGATTCAATTATCTGGATGGCCGAGATGGGGAAAGTCGACGATGTCGTGACGATGACCTCTGCCTTGTCCAAACTGCTGCGTTCGAGTATTAGCAAAGGGGAGGAGCTCATTCCCATCTCCGTGGAATTGGCTCATATCGAAAACTATTTAACGATCCAAAACATCCGTTATCGCAATAAATTTACGTACGACATCGAGGTGGAAGCGGATCTATTGGAGGATCGTATTTTGAAAATCGTCCTGCAGCCGCTGGTCGAAAATGCGATTTATCATGGCATGAAGCATTTGCCAGAAAGCGGGCATATCCGCATAACGGGGCGGAAGCGGGACGGTGTTATCGAGCTGAAGGTGATAGATAACGGTGTTGGGATGAGCGAGGAGCAGCTGAAGGCTTTGAAGCTGAAGACCCATCAGCCGCAATCAGGCAAAGGCTTCGGTTTGCATAATGTGAATCATCGCATTCAGCTGTATTTTGGAGAATTGTATGGCTTGCATTTCGAAAGTGAGCTGGAAGAAGGTACAACCGTCAGCATTACGATTCCCGAATTGCCGCCTATTCCGGATCATAGTGAAGACTAGAATCGAGGTGTTCTTTTGAAAATTAGAGTGGGTGCTGTTGTGATTACGCTTGCTGTCGCCGTTATTCTGACCTCGGGATATCTAATCGTCGCTAAGAATTTTGGCGCGAAGAACGAATCGATCATTTTGATTCCCAAAACGATTGATCCGCATGTGGAATTTTGGCAGGTACTGAATCAAGGCGTACTTACAGCGGCGAAAGAGTATAATGCAGATATTAAGATCATGGGAACGGGATCTGAATCGCAAATCGATGGGCAGATTAAGCTTGTGGAACAAGCGATAGCTGAGAAGCCGAAGGCGATCATTCTGGCGGCAACGGACTACAACAGGCTCGTTCCTGTTTCTAGACATGTCATCGATGCGGGCATCACGCTGATCACGGTTGATTCCGGTTTAGAAGGCGGCGTTTCAACCAGCTTAATTGCGACAGATAACTACGCGGCTGGGCGCAAAGCGGTGGAAACGATGAGAGGTTATGTGCAAGGGCCAGCAACCTACGCAATCGTGAGCTTTGTGAAAACCTCGACCACCCAGCTGGATCGCGAAAACGGGGTGCGGGATAGTTTAAAGAGTGATGCTTCCGTTAAGCTGCTAGATTCGTTGTATAGTAACGGATCTGAGGATAAGGCGTATGAGCAAACGAAGGAGCTACTAAGGGAGCATTCGGACATCAAGGGGATTTTTGGGCTGAATGAGGTATCTACAATTGGTGCCGCTAGAGCGCTGAAGGAGCTGGATCCCGACCGAACTATTAAACTTGTGGGGTTTGACAGCTCGATGAATGAAATCTCCTTCCTGGAGGCGGGGATTTTGCAAGGGACAGTCGTGCAGAAGCCTTTTAACATGGGTTATCTAGCCGTCAAAACAGCCCTTCAAGCTCACCGCGGCGAAGCGGTCAAACGTATGATGGATACGGGTTCAGAGGTGATCACCAAAGAGAATATGTATACGAACGAGAATCAGAAGCTGCTGTTTCCTTTTGTCGGGAAGTAGAACGCGGATTTTGTTATAATTTCGAGATATTTAGACAAACATCCCTGCACTTCTGCAAAATTTCCCAGGGAATAGTAAGCGTATTGTCGAAAGTTAAACGCATTAATGATACATGGTAAGGGAAACGGAGGTTACCTATGCCTGATGTGGTACAAATCGGACCGCTGCAATTGCAGGGGCATGGTGTGGCGTTCTTATTGGCGTGTGTGCTTGGATTCTGGCTGATCCGGCGAGCGATTCATCGATTGAATCACGACGATCAAGTGGAGCCAACAACCAACCGTGCTGTAAAAGGAATGGATGATCTGATTCTTAATAGTGCCCTAATCGCGTTTTTCACTTGGCGTTTGGGCAGTCTCCTGACACAGCCTTCGCTGTTGTGGCAGAGCCCGATGAAGCTGCTCCTGACTGCAGGCTCCAATATGGAGATCGTGTTAGGAATCGTATTGGCTTACATCTACCTCTCCTACCAAGTACGTAAGCATGGCATCGCATGGCGGCTACTACTTGATATTTTCACCATCGGCGCAGCAACGGCTGTGTTCTTGTATGCGGCCCTGACGCCTACCTTCGGACTACCAACCACATTGCCATGGGGCATTGGTGTAGAAGGAACGGTGTCGCGGTTTCATCCGGATCACGCGTATCTAGCGATTCTTCTTGTACCTTTACTGGCGTGGCAGCAAGGGGGGACAGCTCGTTCAACAATAGTTCTAGGATCAGGTAAGCTGCTGAAATATACCTTGATCTATGGCGGCGCAGCCGGGATGGTAGCCAGCTTTTTTGCTTTGGCTGAGCCAACCGCGGTGTACCTCAGTCCTGGACAGTTACTGAATCTACTCCTGATGATTACTGGAATGATCCTTCCTATTTTGTCACATACTACGGGCAGAAGGGAGCTGATGGATATGAGTCAGAACGATTCCAAAACGCAAATCCAGCAAGAACAGCAAAACGAAGAACGCGCCAAAACACCCGCCGGTAAAGAGGGCTATGTCGATAAGAAACTGGACGGTCCCAACCGCCCATCCACATGAGTCAGGATCATAAGAAGTCGACCAAGTCAGCCCAGGATCAGAGCGAGCTTGATCCTTATGAAATTGATTTTCTGCCACAGTTTGAGGAGGGACGAGGTCCGCGAGCTCCATTTGTGAATGAGTATGGGGTCACGATCGGCGATCATGATTATGAATCCGACAACTCGCCTCTGGAGCAATGGACGTCAGATACCAACCCCGAGGTCATGGCGGGTGATCAGTGGGTTCATCCCTTTAAGGATGTTGGATTCCAAAGTGCTGAGAATCGAGAGCTATTTGAAGAGGGCATAGTACCGCAAAGCAGCATCTTTACCCATCCTGATAAAAATGTTGCCTATGAGCCGGGAGAAGCTACGACCAGCAAAAAGGACGATGAAGCGGAAGCCTAACAGCTTTCGCTTTATTTCTATGTCATGCGGTGGCACATTGGACTTTGCTTTCACTACCAACGGATGTATAATATAAGTTGTAGTCATTACGTTTTAAGAGTAACTATCAAATCCTAAGGGGTGGCACATATGGCAATGTCTTTTGATTCATACATGAAAGATATGGTTAAACCGATGAGAGAAGATTTGACTCGTCTGGGTATCACGGAGCTTCTGACTCCAGAGCAAGTTGAGGAAGCGATCGAAAAATCCAAGGATGGCACGATGCTGCTTGTCGTGAACTCCGTTTGTGGCTGTGCTGCTGGTCAATGTCGTCCAGGTGTAGCGAAAGCCCTACAGAACGAAACCGTTCCAACTTACACGTACACGGTGTTTGCTGGTCAAGAGAAGGATGCTACGGCTAAAGCGCGTGAATTCCTAGCGCCATACCCGCCATCATCCCCATCCATCGCGTTGTTCAAGAATGGTGAGCTAGCTCACTTCATTCAACGTCACCAAATCGAAGATCGTTCCGCAGACATGATCGCTGGCGATTTGATTGGTGCTTTTGAACAATATTGCAAATAATATAAGTTAGGAACCATAGAGGAGCCCTACTTGCCGATGAGCAGGTGGGCTTTTTCTTTTGGCGCCGCTAACGAAAGTTACACTTTGAAATTTGCAGGCTGAAAGTCTATACTAAATCTTAAAGAAGGCATCATTCCAAAATTTAGATAAAAGGTGGAGAGTTGCATGAGTTTGCAAACAGAAATCATCGCGAAACTTGGCGTAAAACCCGAAATTGATATTGATGAAGAGATCCGGACGCGTGTGGATTTTCTGAAAAATTACGTGCTCGGCGCACACGCAAACGGCCTGCTGATCGCAATCAGCGGCGGTATTGACAGCGCGGTGGCGGCAGGACTTTGTAAGCAAGCAACGGACGAACTGACAGTGGAAAAGGGCAAAGAATACAAAACCGTTGGCGTATTTCAGCCTTATGGTCAGCAAGTTGACATCGAGGATAGCTATGCTGTGGCCAAGGCCTTCGATTTGAAATATCAAATCGAGAACAACATCGAAGAGTCCGTCGATGAGATTGCCATCGAAGTCGAGTACGGCCTCAAGCATATCGGCGTTCACCAGCATGTGAGCCGCGGCGGCAAAGGCAACATCAAGGCACGTACACGCATGGTCATGCAGTATGCTTTGGCTTTTGAACTGGGCTTGATCGTCGTAGGTACGGATCATGCGTCCGAAGCGATCACCGGCTTCTTCACGAAGTACGGCGACGGTGCGGTTGACATTACGCCGCTGAGCACGCTGAACAAGCGTCAAGTGCGTTCGCTTGCGGCGAAGATCGGCGTTCCGCAAAGCGTGCTGGATAAAGCCCCAACAGCCGGTCTTTGGGACGGCCAAACCGACGAGAACGAGCTTGGCATCACGTACGGTGACAACAGCGACTATCTCGAAGGCAAGCAAATCGATCCAGCTGTCCAAGAGAAGCTGGAGAAGCAGTACTTGAAGACCGAGCATAAACGGATTCCGATTCCGGGCGTTTAGGAGGTTTATTAGTCGCAAAACGTCAAACGCAGCCATTTGGCCTGCTTTACGTGCGAATAAGAGCGGTCAAGCGCTCTTATTTTGGCCCAAACGGGAGGAAAGCCCGAAATAGAGGTGGTCAACCACTTCTATTTACGTCAAACCAAGCCGTTCGGCCTGCTTTATGTGCGAATAAGAGCGGTCAAGCGCTCTTATTTTGGCCCAAATAGGAGGAAAGCCCGAAATAGAGGTGGTCAACCACTTCTATTTACGTCAAACGCAGCCGTTTGGCCTGCTTTACGTGCGAATAAGAGCGGTCAAGCGCTCTTATATCGGCCCCATTTCATTGAAAATAAAGTTTTAGACTGGGGTTGCTGAATAAAATTGGTATATTTTCTGATTTCACTAGCCGCAATTCTTGTAATTTACGCATTAGGGGCTTTTCTGATCAAGACGTTTGTAAAGGACGAAAATAAGAGAAAAAAGTGGTTAAAGGCTTGGAACGTATTTGGATGGATCATAGCTCTATTAAGTTAAATTTGAATTCGCAATACTGCATGTAAGCGTAATGGGTGCATCGTCAGTCCAATACTATTTTTCCTTCTTTCACCCTCTCACTTCACATACAAAAAAGACCTGAGGCAATCGCCTCAGGTCTTTCCTGCATCATGCTGCTATGGCATACGCGCTCCGCGGGAGCTTTCCAGAAGAGCGTACCATTCTTCGCGGGTCATGCTGCCCGAGATGCGAACCGCGTCTTCACAAGCGACGATACGCTGGGTGGAGGAAGTTCCGATGACCGGCTGGATACGGGCCGGATGCTTCATGAGCCAGCCCAATACGATGGCTTCTGGCGTTGTTTCTTTCTCCGTGGCTAGCTTCTGAACAAGAGAAGCCGTTTTCTTGATGGTGTCAGGTGCATCCTCAATATCGCTGCCTGAGAACTTACCTTTGGCCAGTGGACCCCATGCCTGAATTTGAATGTCGTTCATTTGGCAATGCTCGAGGATACCGTCGGCAAAATTGACACTTGTTCCGGCTTTTTGATTCACCAGAATGCCTTGCTCAACCCAATCCAAGCGTGCCAAGCTCATCTCCAATTGGTTCACGACAAGTGGCTCTGGAAGTGAGTTTTGAATGAAACGCATTTGCGCGGAGGTCATGTTGGATACGCCGAAATGGCGCACCTTACCAGCAGATCGCAGTGTATTGAAAGCTTCCGCGATTTCTTCAGGCTCCATGAGCGGATCCGGACGATGCAGCAGCAAAATGTCGATGTGCTCAACTCCAAGACGACCGAGAATACCATCGACGGAGCTTAGGATGTGACTTTTGCTAAAATCAAAACGCTGCGGATTCAGATCATCTTGAAAGCGAATCCCACATTTCGATTGCAAAATGATTTGGTCGCGCAAATCAGGTCTATTCTTGAGGACCTGCCCGAAAACGGTCTCGGAATTGCCTCTTTTATAAATATCAGCATGATCGAACATCGTAATTCCAATCGATAATGCGGCTTCTACAGCTTTTTCAGCGGTGATGTAATCTTCTTTTGTTAATGGATTTCCGGCCCAATCTCCGCCTAATCCCATACATCCGAAGACAATTCGGCTGTTCGAAATACCGCGTCTTTCCAGTGGCATGATTTTCACTATGTTGGCCTCCTAGCTATAATTTCTATGCCTAGTATAACTCCTGTGAAGGATTGACATAAGAGCTGAAAATAGTGTTACTTACTTACCTAGACGTAAGCTGTGGACCTTATGTACGTCCTTTCCCTTGACCTTGGCCGAGGAATCGGTTAAATTGTACGCAAAGCGTTATCGATAGCAGAAATGAGGTCAGTTTAGCTATGATCATTGGGGTCGGAACGGATTTAATAGAGATTGCGCGTATAGGCAAAATGCTAGAGGGATCTTCAGGCGATCGGTTTCTGGAGCGGATTTTGACACCGGAGGAGCGGGAGTTGGCCCAAAAGCGCCGTGGACGGCTCGCTGAGTTTGTTTCTGGCCGTTTTGCTGCGAAAGAAGCGATCGTGAAAGCGATTGGCTGCGGCATTGGCAAACAAATCGGTTTTCAAGATGTAGAGGTGTTGCCGGATGCGCTAGGCAAGCCGATTTGCCGTGTAAAAGAGGAGGCCCTGCTGCGAGCAGGACTTCAAGGCAGTCACCGCATCCATATCAGCATTACGCATACGGAATCAATGGCTGCGGCTTATGCCATTGT
The DNA here is from genome assembly GCF_059691975.1 of Paenibacillus sp. J22FR5. NCBI lineage: Bacteria > Bacillati > Bacillota > Bacilli > Caryophanales > Paenibacillaceae > Paenibacillus > Paenibacillus sp. J22FR5. Next base: position 30,710 of record NZ_JCAUAN010000027.1, read on the forward strand.
GGAGCAGTTGTGAGTATGAGTTGTATCATAAAGAAAAGGTGCCTTGTGAGGGGCACCTTTATTTCTAGTTAAATGAGCTCACGTACTTGAGTGTGATCTGTGGGAAGTTGTATGTTGTACAGCATTTTGAGCGCAAAATTTCAATTTTTAGGGTGCATGTTGCACTATGTACAACAAAATGCATCGCAGTTACCCTTAAAAGTGCATTTCTGGGCTTTAATGTTGTACGTTCTGCAACATAGACACCCAAAGAGCAGGAAAACAGGCTAAAATGTTGCACAAGCTGCAACTTAGCTCCGTGGGCGGGAAACGGGAGGCCTACCTCCCCCAAACCCGCAGCATATACCCACTCACGAGCAAGCTGATGCCGCCCATTCCCTCGAGGATCACACCTGAATACCCCAAATACCACACGCCCATAACCGCGGTCAACGCGAAAAGCCACAGCCCCAAATAAATTAGGGATCTGCCAAGCAACAGTCCGACCTGAACGAATCCGATGGCGAGCAGAAATGCCCGCAAAATAGGTGTAAACAGCGGATTCACCGCACCAATCGCCTCTAATAAAGCAACTGCTGCAATGAGCAACGCCCCTGGCAGCACAAGAAACATAGGATGCCCCCAGCCACTGCGTACGGAAACATCATTTGCCCTCGTATCCCCAGGGCTAAATAACTTCCGCATCCCCCAAATCTGGATCAAACTTGCGATCACCGCAGTGACGAAAGCCGCTTGCTTCAACCAGTCCAAATCACGCCAGTAGACGGCAAAATCAATGACAGCGCTGAACACCCATTCGGCGCCCCAAATGAAAAGCAACGCAATGAATCCTTGAGCTTCTCGCAGCCAAGCTTTTCTTTTATTTTCTAATTGTTGTTGTTTGTCCTGAGTCAAATCTGCTTGCTTCGACGTTTGCATACATTCACCTCTAGTTTTATGTTCCATACTTCTCGTATAATGGTACCATATCCATTCATCCATTATAACTTGAACGTGCCCCATAGAGAAGGAGAGCTCATGTACAGCGAAGAACAAAAGGTTTATTTTTCCAAGAATCTCTTGGATTGGTACCAGACACATAAACGTGATTTACCATGGCGAAGAAGTAAAAACCCTTATTATATATGGATTTCCGAAGTGATGCTGCAGCAAACACGCGTGGATACGGTGATTCCGTATTTTCATCGATTCGTTGATCAATTTCCAACTGTGGAGGCATTAGCAACGGCACCGGAAGAAAATGTGCTCAAAGCGTGGGAAGGACTTGGCTACTACTCTCGTGCGAGGAATCTGCAATCAGCCGTCAGAGAAGTTCACGAACGTTACGACGGCATTGTCCCGCAAAATAAAGAGGAAATCTCCGCGCTCAAAGGCGTCGGTCCCTACACATCAGGGGCGATTCTGAGTATCGCCTACAACAAGCCAGAGCCGGCGGTCGACGGCAATGTGATGCGCGTGCTTTCGCGCTATTTTCTCATTGAAGAAGATATTATGAAGCCGTCGACACGGACAATCATGGAGAAGCTGGCTCGCGAGCTCATTTTGGAAGGAACGGCAAGTGATTTTAACCAAGCGCTCATGGAGCTGGGAGCCATGGTGTGTACGCCAAGGTCACCGCACTGCTTAACGTGTCCCGTGATGGCACACTGTTCCGCACGTAAAGCTGGCATGGAAGAAGCCCTGCCGATCAAAAAGAAAGCCAAACCGCCCCGTCCAGAGCTGCGGGCAGTGGCTTTCATCGAAGGTACTGGTGAGCATGCGGGCAAATGGTTGATCAGACAGCGTCCGCAGGAAGGCTTGCTCGCCCGAATGTGGGAATTACCACATGTCGTGTGGACCAAAGATGGCTGGCAGTCCGATGAGGAGAACCAGACAGAGCTTCGCCATGCGCTTGCTGAACAGGAACAAATCGGGATTCAACCCGATGCGTGGTTTATGGATACGGAGCATATTTTTAGCCATATTGTGTGGAAAATGAAGGTGTATCGCGCGAAACTTGGTGATGCGAACCGACCGAGTACAGGGGAAGAATGGATTCCGTTTCATTATCGTTGGGTAGGACCGGAGGATCTCCAGAACTACGCGTTCCCTAATGTTTTCGTACGGATCATGAAAGAATGGCAGGAAACCAACGAAGTCTAATGACGACCAGCGGGCATGCTAAATTCCGTCATTTTCCCCCATCTCAACTTCTTACGCTGCGATGTTACCGAAGTTCAGCTTGAATAGCCTCGATATTTCTTATTGTGATTAACTTTTTATCAATCTGAATGAGTTCATCATCTAGTAGTTCCTGCAACACCTTCGTAACGGACTCCCGTACCGTGCCCACTAAATTGGCAAGTTGCTGGTGAGTTAACTTAACATCAATCAGAAGGCCGTCTGACGTAGAGATACCGTGCTGCTCAGACAAGCGGATGATTGTTTTGATAATACGTGAGCGGACCCCTAAGAACGTCAAATCATAGATTTGATCATTGGCATGGCGCAAACGTTGCATCGTCGTTTCCAGGAGCTTTAGGCATAGCCTAGGGCTCTTTTCCATGAACGATGCGAATGCGGTTCGACTAAGCACATAAAGGGTGCAGGCAGCCATTGTTTCAGCCGTTGCCGAACGGGTCATCCCGCTGCTGATCAGTGACATCTCGCCGAAGAAATCCCCATCCCGGAACAAGGCCAGTGTGACCTCTTTTACCTCGTCCAGACGATATATTTTCACAACACCAGATTGGATTAAGAATAATTCCTCGCCAACTTCGCCTTCCTCAAAAAGTATGGTTCCCTTCTTTACTTTCTTCTCCGTAAATAAAGGGGCAATCCCGATGAGATCTTCTTCCGAAAGCTCTTGAAATAGGGGGATATTTTGAAGTAAAGGAATAATGGTTTTCAAGGGATCGTCACCTCATTTCAGCTTTGGGTTTATACCATAATCGTACAACTTCGTTTTATTGGCGTAAAGAGAAAAGCGAAAGAAGCATTTTTCCGAGGATAAGGGTGACAAAACTTTGTAAAAAATTTGTGAATTCTTTGTGAAATATCAATTTCCGACAGCAAATTTCGACAGTTTTCTACAGTGCCATTCCCATACAATGTTATTGCAATTAACAAAATATCGCAGGCATAGCTACGAATCGGCTCTTGATGCATGAGATTCTTCAAACCTGAATATCAATGGGGAGAAGAAAGCAGTGAGTAGCATATTCATGGATGTTGTTCGTTGATCACAATTAAAGGAGTCGTTGCCCAATGGAATGGTATTTAAAGGTGTTATCCAATTATGTAGGGTTTTCTGGAAGAGCTAGACGTAAGGAATATTGGATGTTTGTGTTGTTCAATATTATCATTTCGATTGGGCTTGGAATTGTCGAAAGAATAATAGGATTAGATCAGGTCTTGACGGGTATTTATTCATTAGCAGTCCTATTACCTTCTCTAGCCGTAGCCTTTCGTAGATTGCATGACACGGGGAGAAGTGCTTGGTGGTTGTTGATTGGATTAATTCCCTTGATTGGATCCATAATTTTACTTATATTTTTCTGTCAGGATAGCCATGACAACGATAATAAATATGGATCAAATCCGAAGAGATAAAGAGACCTCCGAGGAAAAGCAGCAACAAAAAAAGCGACCCTCAGGGGTCGCTTTTTCAATGCCAATTACTTCGCTGCGTCGTAACGTTTGCCAACTTCGTTCCAGTTAACAACGTTCCAGAAAGCTGCGATGTAGTCAGGGCGTTTGTTTTGGTAGTTCAGGTAGTAAGCATGCTCCCAAACATCAAGACCAAGAACCGGCGTTTCGCCTTCCATGATCGGGCTGTCTTGGTTCGGCAAGCTGTATACTTTCAACTTACCAGCTTTGTCTACAGCTAGGAAAGCCCAGCCAGAGCCAAAACGTGTAGTTGCAGCAGCAGCGAAGTCTGCTTTGAATTTATCAAAGCCGCCTAGCTCGCTGTCAATCGCAGCTGCTAGTGCGCCTGTAGGTGCGCCGCCAGCTTCTGGTCCGATTGTTTCCCAGAATAGGGAGTGGTTAGCGTGTCCGCCACCGTTGTTACGAACAGCAGTGCGGATATCTTCAGGAAGGCTGTTAAGGTCAGCGATCAGGTCATTAAGGGATTTGTCATGAAGAGCTGGATGTTTGTCAAGAGCTGCATTCAGGTTTGTTACATAAGCGTTATGGTGACGATCGTGATGAATTTCCATTGTTTTTGCATCGATGTGCGGCTCAAGAGCTGCGTTTGCGTACGGAAGTGCGGGTAGTTGATGTGCCATTGAATAAATACCTCCCAAAAATTATGTAGTTTCAATTTCATTATGAAGGAACGCAGCTAATAAAGCAACATATGTGTTTACTAAGTCGGCAGTCCCTCAAATACCGCGGCGCTCCATTTCCCGTGTGATTTGATTATGCATGGCTGTATCTTGTTCATGAAGCCAAGGAGATAAGTCGCTCATGGTCCGATGGAGCTGAAGCAGCTCAATTTCGGTCCATTCTTCGGGCTTTTTGGTGCTTAAAAATTGAAAATCCGGAATTTGACGTGGATACTCATGCGCAGTAAGTTCATGATCTAATTCTTGATCTGACATTGATGTCACCTCTTTCTTCATGGAATGTCTCCTATAAGATGGGGTTTTTGCATGCATCTCATACATGATTTATATGGTTTCACCCATATTCTTGATCTTTGTATGAATATGAATATTCACCTCGGCTTTTGAGAAGGCGTGTCCCCAATCATCCAGCACGGTTTCCCAAGCCTTAAATTGATAGCCCCTCGCATATAGGCCTAGACCGATGGGATCAATTTCATGCTCTTGCATTTTTTTTGATGGAATTTTTATCTACAAGTCCTTCGAGATAAGCCAGAGCTGCCTGAGTTCCGGATTGTTTATAAATGAACGTTCGAATGATCAATTCGGGTGTGTCGCTGAAAATTGTATGAAGCTGAGCTATATTGTCCGATAGGTTGGTCGTAATAGCAGCTGTTTCTTCCTGTTGGTGTTCCGAGTTCTCTTCGATCATCCGAGAAGCTACTTTAAATAAACGGCGAATCAATTCCATGTTCAACCATCCCATAAATTCTCAATTTCACGATACTGTCTTTCATTGTTCCTTGGCACGCGACATTTTATGCGTCTTAAAGGCTAGGGCTTCCTACAGCAAAAGAGAGGTAAAAGGAACTAGAATTATCAGCCTTATTCCAATTCTTTGTGTTGAAAACGCTTGCAATTAAGCGCTTTCACGAGAAATATCGAAAAAAACAAAGTTTTTTGTGAATTTCACCACAATTTCAGCAGGATTTCGGGTTTTTTTGTCGTATTTACTTCTTTACCAGAAAATTAATCTCTACAAATTAATATGGAATTGGGAGAGAACCGTATGCATGTTCGTTCATTTCAACTTGGTGATACCTCTTCGGTTAAGGAACTTCTAGAAGACGTTCTGTCGGAAACCTGCTATGAGGAGACGATTGAAGCCTTCGCACGTCAGCTATCGTGGGACACGGAACTTGTTTTAATCGCTCAAGAAGAAGAGCAAGTCGTAGGCATGATTATCGGCACGATTGATAATAACAATGGCTACTTCTATAGGATCGCAGTCGCAACAGCATATCAACGTAAGGGTATTGGCAAAGCATTGATCGAGGCAATGAAGCAGCGGTTTCTCGGGCGGAACGTGAAGAAAATTATGGTGACGGTAGATGTTCATAATGAAATGGTGCTGCCTGTGTATGAGTCCGCTGGTTACAGCACAGTCGACTTCTCCAGAGCTGCGCACCGGCTCAGCATTGTGAAGAAAGTAAGCGTCTAGTCACTGGCTTGGCACAAACTACGTTCATATTGGCGATAAAACCATATATAGGGATCTTTGGGCGGAGACCAAAGTCTCTCCTCTTCAAACGCGGTCGCACATCATTGAATAGCATCGATAGAGGTTTTCTCATATTTGGAAATAAATAGGTTTGGCTTATAGGAAGCATATCTGTGCCGCCATTGCATTTGGGGGTCAGATATGCTTTTCTATATAATAAGGTAACGATTCGGCAGCAATTAACAGAGGAGCTTTGAACATGGATAATTTCACGCCGTATGTGATAAAAAGCTTCAAACACGACGGGCATCTACATCGCATGTGGTTGACCAATTGGCGGGTTCCTAGTCATATGCTCAATGAGGAGCATCAAAAGCAGGGAATGATGGTGTTCATCAATAGTCAGACCAAGATTCAAGAAGCGGATGGCAAGGAGTGGGTCAGCCGTATTCCAGGGGTTTCTTTTTTCATTCCGAAAATGTGGTTTAATATTGTTGCTCTGATGGAGGAATCAGGGGTGCGTTATTACTGTAATGTAGCCTCACCTATGTATGTCAATCAGCACGTTTTAACGTATATTGATTATGATTTGGATGTCATTCGGTTGCCGGATCGTACTGTACATATTGTGGATCAAGATGAATACGAGCGTCATAAACTAGGGTACCACTATTCAGCGCTTGTCGAAACGAAGGTGAAAGAAGGGCTTGCAGCGTTGTTGGCATTAGTTAATGAGGACAAGCCTCCTTTCCAGGATGATATGGTTATTTATTATTACGAGCAATGGGAAAAGTATAAGAATGGGGGCGTTTAAGTGAGCTTCCTAGCAGGGCGAGAAGATTCAAAAAAGATGATTTCTGCGCCGAGACATACACATGATTCGAAAAGCTTCACGCATGAGCTATGGGATTGGACAAAATCCATTCTCGTAGCTCTTCTTGTCGTTATTATTGTTCACCAATTCGGTTTCAACCTCTCGACCGTTCGCGGTCACTCGATGGACCCGACACTCCAGGAGGGTGAGTGGCTGTTCGTGAACAAAGCCACTACGTATCTGAAAGCACCGGGGCGTGGCGAAATTGTCATTCTCAAGGAGCCTGAGAAGCTTGCCTTACCCCAGCACCCCTTATTGGTCAAAAGGGTCATCGCCATCGCGGGCGATGAAGTGCAGAGCCGTGCTGGGGCTCTATATGTGAACGGCGATAAGGTTACGGAGCCGTATGCAGATGTGCCCATCGAGGATGGGGACTTCGGACCGACAGCGGTCGGACAAGGACAAATTTTCGTGATGGGCGATAATCGGCATCGAGCGGCGAGTGCAGACAGCCGCATGTTCGGGGTTATACCTACCAGTCTCGTCCAAGGGCGGGCTGAGTTCGTACTGTGGCCATTAGACATGGCCGGCAAGCTGTAAGTCCAAGACAGAAGATAGAAGAGAGTGAGGTGAGCGGGATGGCGGTTTCTGGCGATTCAAGCATTGATGAAGCAAGTACAGATTGGCGCAAGCTGCAGCAAGAAATCGTAGAAGCCGCGCCTTCTCTCGGTATTGATAAGATCGGCTTCACCTCCGCGGAGCCGTTCCACGAATTGAAAGACATCCTTCTCCGCCATAGGGAGAAGGGCTTCGAATCCGGCTTCGAGGAGCCGGATATCGAGAAGCGGGTGCACCCCGAGCTGAGCTTCGAAGCGCCGCGGTCGATCATTTCGATCGCAGTCGCGTACCCTTCGAAGCTGCCGAACCCGCCCCGATCGGAGCCTGGGGCGTATCGGGGCATGATCTCTCGCTCCTCGTGGGGGAGCGACTACCACGACGTGCTTCGCGATCGGCTCGCGAAGCTGGAGGCGTTTATCTCCCAGCGCGTGCCTGGGGCGAGGCTGCAGAGCATGGTTGACACCGGTGCCTTGGTCGACCGAGCCGTCGCCGAACGTGCCGGTATCGGCTGGAGCGGCAAAAACTGCGCCGTCATCACCCCCGAATGGGGGTCGTGGGTGTATTTGGGCGAAATGATCACGAACATCCCATTCGTTTCCGATATATCTATCATGGACCAATGCGGAGACTGCACGATATGCATCGATGCCTGTCCGACAGGGGCGCTAGTCGGCCCAGGGCAGCTCAATTCGAGCAGCTGCATCTCTTTTATCACACAGACCAAAGGGTATGTGGATGACGAGTATAAACGCAAAATCGGCAACCGACTCTACGGCTGTGATACATGCCAAGTCGTCTGCCCGAAGAACAAGGGGATGAACTGGACGCATCATCCCGAGCTTACGCCTGACCCCGAGAAGGTCAAGCCATTGCTTATTCCCTTGCTCACGATGTCGAACAAGGATTTCAAAGAGCAGTACGGGCGCATCGCGGCATCCTGGCGAGGCAAAAAGCCGATCCAGCGCAATGCGATTATCGCACTCGGCAATTTCAAGGACCGCACAGCAGTGCCGGTTCTTCGAGACCTGCTGCTGAGCGATCCTCGCCCGGAGATCCGGGCTACCGCAGCGTGGGCACTAGGTCGAATAGGCGGCGAGGAAGCTTTTGCGGCGTTAGACAAAGCTGCTTCTGCAGAGCAAGAGCCGCAGGTGCAGGCAGATATCCAGAAGGCACTAGCATTGCAGGCTAACTCAGCGGTCACACAGGAGGATTAAGATGAAACAACCTCAGGAGGCAGTCCTGCTTACTTATACAGAGATTGACTCACCTATCGGGCCCCTTGTTCTTGTGGCATCCCCAAAAGGACTGTGCAGAGTAGAGTTCGGTACGTTTGAGAAGAACCGAGAGCAACGTGAGCAGTGGGCTCGTCGTTGGTACGGTGAGTATGAGATGAGCAAGAAATCAGAGCAGCTTGAACCTATCGCTGAGCAATTAACGCAATATTTTAAAGGTGAACGAGAGAACTTCGAAGGGGTCATGGATCTGCAAGGTACAGATTTTCAGAAGCGTGTCTGGCTAGCCCTCCAAACGATCCCTTATGGCGAGACAGCGTCCTATAAGCACATTGCAGAAGCGATTGGCTCTCCGAAAGCCGTGAGAGCGGTAGGGGGCGCGAATAATCAAAACCCTATCCCAGTCATCGTCCCGTGTCATCGCATCATTGGAGCAAGCGGCGATCTTGTGGGATATGGCGGAGGACTTCCGACCAAAGTGCATTTATTGGAATTGGAACAACGAACAATGCTAACGTAGAACGTTCAACAACTACAACATGTGGAGTGAATCCTATGAAATACGTGCATTTGGATTCTGTGGAGCCTGGTCAATATCTGGGACGTACGATATACGCCAGTAATGGGGCTATTTTGCTTTCGGAGAATGTGCAGCTTACCGTATTTATGATTAATACCCTTAACCGAATCGGCGTGACGATGATTTATATTAAAGATCCGAACCTGCAGGATGTGGAAATCCCGGAAATCCTTTCGGATGAAACAAAGCGACTCGTCATGACTCAAATGGGCCAGACGTTCGCAGCCATTCAGTCGGGGAAAGAGTTTAATACACGAAACGTCAGCATGACGATCAATACGTTGCTCGATGAGATTATGAAAAATCGCGATGTTCTTGTCCAACTGAATGATATTCGGACGCAGGATAATCAGATGTATATCCATGCGATGAACGTGTGTATGATGTCCGTGCTGATCGGGATGAATATGGGGATGAATCCGACCCAATTGAAAGAACTGGCCATAGGGGCACTCCTGCACGATATAGGGAAAGTAGAGCTGTTAACGGACGATGATTCTGGCGATATGCGCAGACATCACACATGGCGCGGGTTTGAGCTGTTGAAGAGTAAGCGTGAGTTCAGCCTGCTAATTGCGCATGTAGCGTTCCAACACCATGAAGAGTTGAACGGGGCAGGCGTCCCGCGTGGGCTAATGAGTGAGGATATTCATGTCTATGCCAAAATTACGGCTGTCGCCAACATGTACGACAATTTGCTGTTTGATAGGCCTATTGGTCAACGTAAGCTGCCGCATGAGGCGTGTGAGTACATGATGGCGCTGGCGGAAACGAAGCTGGATCGCGATGTGTTAATTCAATTTCTGAAAATTGTCTCCATCTATCCAACAGGTGTTTCCGTTCGGCTAACGAATCGGGAGTCCGGCGTCGTAGTGGGTCAGCATAGGGGACTTCCGACGCGACCTATTATTCGGATAGTGAAGCAGGATGCAACAGACAAAGTGCTTGAGATCAAAGAGATCGATCTCGCCAAAGAAACGACCGTTTTCATCGAACAGGTTCTTTGATTTGTAAACCGTTGAACAGTAATGATATGATAGAACAAGCATTCTATTCTAATAATGTACAAGCAGGGGGCAAAGGTTATGTGGAGTTATATAATTCCCATTCTCACATTGATTGTTGGCTTGGTTGGCGGATTCTTTATTGGTGTATTCTATTTGAGGAGACAGCTGGAATCCATGCAGAACAATCCTGAAATGCTGGCCAAAATGGCGAAGCAAATGGGCTACAACATGAATAAACAACAATTGAATAAAGCACAACAAATGATGAAAAATCAAAACTTTAACCAAAAACGGAAATAAGAATTAGGGTGGAGTGGTAGAGAAGATGGCATCCATCGACTATAAGAATGCAAGAGTCGCGGAGAATCGCGAGCAGATCGAAAGTCATGTCCGCGAGATTTTACGACTGATTGGTGAAGATGTAGATCGGGAAGGTCTACTGGACACACCAGCTCGTGTAACACGTATGTATGAAGAGATTTTCGCAGGCTACGCAGCGGATCCTCGTGAAGTACTAGGAGTTACCTTCGATGAACAGCATGAAGAGCTGGTTATCATCAAAGATATCGTGTATTACAGCCAGTGTGAGCACCATATGGCACCTTTCTTTGGTAAAGTCCATGTTGGCTACTTACCAAGCGGCAAAGTAGCAGGTCTCAGCAAATTTGCTCGTCTGGTCGATGTCGTTACACGAAAGCTTCAGGTACAAGAACGAATTACTTCTGAAATTGCTGACATTTTGGCTGAAGTGCTTCAGCCGCATGGCGTCATGGTTGTCGTTGAAGGCGAGCATATGTGCATGTGCGCGAGAGGCGTTAAGAAATACGGCAGTCAAACCGTAACATCCGCTGTACGCGGCTCCTTCCGTAAAGATGCAACACTTCGTTCGGAATTCCTATCATTATTAAAATAATGTGAGCGCTAGGGAATGTGCATGAAGACAATGGTCTTGTGCATCATTCCCTTTTTTCACGTTTGCAGCTGGTTAAGCTTGTTGAGGAATGAGGAATATAGTATCCTTTTTAAAATATAAGAATGTATATGTTTCACATAATAAGTCGGCTATATTTCTCCATAAACGCACTCGTTCTAAGAGGACGGCGTAGTCGTTTATTTTGGTTAATAATCCTTCCTACATCGGACAGTTCAAAGAGTGACTATCGTACATGCTCTCGCATAAGCTGATAGAAGAAAGAAGGATGGTTCGAGCAGCAGGATCCGGATGAGATCGGCGCCCTACAGCGCTAGAGGGCTAGAGGGGCTAGAGGAGGCAAACATATGAATAACATACGTAAATATCGGCCTGGTGAGGCAGCTTCCTCGAAATGGAGTGAAGAACGGGATGAATTTGAACGGGACTATGCAAGGTTGATTCAATCACCGACTTTTCGGCGTCTGCAAGGGAAGTCCCAGGTGTTCGGAGCGGGCTCGGGAGATTACTATCGGACGCGGTTGACACACTCCTTAGAGGTTGCACAGATTGCGCGAGAGGTAGCGAAGCGTTTAGAGCGGACGAATCCCTTTTTGAGCAAAAGAGAGCATCCAGGCCTGATCATTGATCCGACCGTGGTCGAGTGCGCATCCATTGCGCATGACTTCGGTCATCCGCCTTTTGGACATAAAGGTGAAGAAGTGCTTAATCACATCCTGATGAAGGATCACGGCTTGAAATACGAGGGCAATGCGCAAAACTTTCGAATTCTCATGTTTTTGGAAAAACGAGCAGGCAGCGAGAGCGGTCTAGATTTGACAGCAGCAGTGCTTCTCGGCATTAATAAGTATCCATTCCTCATCGAAGAAGAGGGGCGTCTTAAGGGTGTATACAGGGCGGAGTGGGACATCATTCGTGAGCTGCGTGACGCCTGGAAGATGCCGGTAGGCTGCTCCACTTTGGAAGCACAATTGATGGATCTATGCGATGATATTGCGTATTCCACACACGATATCGAGGATGGGATTCGCGCAGGTAAAATTCAAATGAACGCCACCTTCTTCGAGGATCAACGCTTAAGACGGCATCTCGTGATGGAGATTTTGAATGACCCGAATCAGCATAAATTCGGCTGGGAGCAAGTCGATATTGAGCAAATGGTGAGACGCGTGCTGTCTAATTATTTGGAGCAGTGGGAGCTTATATTTGCTGAGTGCAACCGCGAGGAATCCCGGACGCGCAGAGAGATGAAAGCTCGCTGGGTCAGCTCATTCGCTAGTCGCCTCGACATTATCGACGATACGGAACGCGGTTGGAAGAAGGTAGCCCTCGTCAAAGACGGGGCAGAGGATATGGACCTGCTGCGGACGATGGAAATCCTCAAGAAGCTGGCGTGGGTCACGCTGATCAAGGATTTCCGCGTCCTGCGCTTGCAAAAGCGCAGCGAGATCATCGTCGAGCGGCTCTGGGACAGCTTCATCGATCAGGAGAAGGGGCAGTGGATCATTCCACCCGACTGGATCGATAGCTATGAGCGGCGGAACAGCAATTGGAGCTGGCCGCGCTTCGTGGCAGACTATATCTCTGGCATGACCGACGCGTATGCGGAGAAGGTGTATGCGGAGCTGTTTGCGAGTAAATCAGGCTCGATTTATGAAATGGATTGAGTTGTGTGGAAGCCTTTCTACATCTAATTTAGCTTGATTCTCACGAGGATGACATGCAGAGAAGTTAAACTGGGGTAAGCGATGCTTACCTCTTTTTCGTCGTTGTAGCATGACAAACCACAAAAAAATACCGACCTCATAGGAGGTCGATTTTATAGGGAGGAGGGAATACCAGCGTTAACGTGCACGGATGCGGCGGATGGCTCGATACCGTTAAGGAAGTTCATCGTCCGGCTCACATACGTTTTAGGCTCAGCACGGTACAGAAGCTCATGCTGTGCATTAGGTAAAATCCATAGCTGAGAGGCGTTGTTGTGCTGCTGCTTGAACATTGCTTCGACCAAGACGTGGGGAGCTTTGTTGTCATTGGTGCCATGGATCATGAAGATTGGCATCTCGTAAGACGTTGTGGTGACTTTGGTAAAAGGAACCTCGTGTAAGCTCACCCCATTAAGCAAGGGGAAGAATAAGCGGACAAGCGGCAGAGAAGGGTACCTTGGTACGTGTACGACTTGATTCATATTTTGATAAAGGGTGTCCGAGTTCAGCAGAAATGTACTGTCTAGGATCATCCCTGAAATATCCCCGTTTTGTTGCAGAGCAGTTTGCAAAGCAGTGCCTGCCCCCATGGAAAAGCCCCAAATAAAGATCGAACCGCCATTTGTCCCTTTGATATAATCGATAGCGCCGAGCAACTCTTGGGATTCTTGAATACCGCCCGTCATGAGGCGATTACTGTTAGGGTTGACGTAGCCATAATCAAACATGAGCACATTGTATTGCTGTTTATGGAGCTCGCGGGCTAAGGTGTATAACGGAACCCATAGTTCTTCGCGATTGCCACCATAACCGTGGGAGAAAATGACTGTCTTACTCGACCCAGCAGCTGGGATGAACCAGCCGTCCAAGTTCGATTTGCCATTTTGACTCGGGAAGGATACGTTCGTATAAGGAAGATGTACGGCCTTCATCGGATTGGAATGAAGAGGCTCAATATGCGGCCTAGCCAAGGTCCAAGCAATGTAAGCATGGAAGATGAGAAGGATCGATGTGCCTAGAATTAATAAGGCTAAAAGTGTCGTGGTGATTAGCTTTTTCCTGTGTAAGAAAGGTTGCGTGATCACCTGACCAAGTGTGGGTTGAAGTGATCCAGTTACAGGATTTAGTGTTGTAGAAGACATCGATGTAGCCTCCCTCCGTGAAGTTGTGTATGTGAAATGCTGCTAGTTAGAGGTGTGAATCGTGAAGGGAGAGACAATTATTTAAATATTCTGATAAGTTTTTCCTTAATTCAATAGTATTCTGTATGCGCTTTCAAGTCAATGGAGATGCGCCATTTGTAAGCCTATTGTAACTGATCTGTAATAATGGGAAAAAGAGGTGTTTGACCTTTACGGGGTCGGGGAGTTTCGTTATACTGAACATAACAAGGTTTCATATAGTGAAACAGTTTGGCTCATGAAAGTGGTGTTCATCGAATGGAAGATGGCAAGCTGACCGTGCGTGCTGTTGAGCGCGCTTTAGATATTATGCTTTGTTTTACGGGGGCGTCCGAGTTGACGCTAACCGAAATTGCTTCTCGTGTTCAGCTTCACAAAAGCACGGTGCATCGCCTTCTAGCTTCCCTAGAAGGCAAGGGCTTCATCATGCGTGATGAAGCGACAGATAAGTACAGACTGGGTTACCGGCTATGGGAGCTCTCGGCTAACTTGTCCAAAGAAGGCGACCCAGGCATCATTCTGCTGCCTGAAATGGAACGACTGCGCGACCAGCTCGGCGAAACGATCTCGCTGTACGTGCAGGACGGCCTGGTGCGTGTACGCATCCAAGCCGTGCAGAGCAACCATGCCATTCGCCGAGTTGCCCCTGTCGGGGCGCGAATGCCGCTTTACGTCGGCGCCTCGAGCAAGGTGCTCGTCGCCTTCGCTGAGCAAGGGCTGCTGGAACGGCTTCTAGCTTCGGTCGATTGGCCGACAGGGCTAGACACGCAGGCGTACCTGCAGCAGCTCAACGACACCCGACGTGCGGGCTTCGCCACGAGCGTCGAAGAGCGCGAGCCAGGCGCGGCGGCTGTGTCCGCGCCGATTCTCGACCGCGGAGGTCGACTAGTCGCCGCCCTCGCGGTCTCGGGTCCAGCGAACAGGCTTACGCTGGAGCTGATGCAAGAGCAGGCGCCGACGATTATGGAGGCGGCGCGGCGCATGGGGACGATGCTGCGCTAGCGGCATTCGTCATTAACCCATCCGTCAACTATCTCGCTCCTCTCTTAAACGCGTATGCAACTTCCCACAACCTACCCACTCTCCCAAATCAGACGGATGCTTTGCCTCCAAAAGGCCATACTACATGTCGGAAGGGGAGTGGGCAAGTCATGAAGAAAACAGCCTCGATGCTGGCGATATGGATTAGCCTAGCCAGTAACATCGTGCTGACCGCGATCAAAATCATCGTCGGCCTCGTGTTCAACAGTCAAGTACTGATCGCCGACGGCATCCATAATGCAGGAGATGTTATAGCGACGGCAACCGCCTACAGTTCCATGCGCGTTTCCTCGAAACCAGCGGATGTGGATCATCCTTATGGGCACGGAAAGGCCGAGGTACTGGGCGCTTTTATTGTTGCCATCATTTTGGGCGGAGCCGCAATCTATATGGGCTATCACTCTATTCATGCCCTGTTCGAGCCGGCGGGCGAGGCGCATGTCATTGCTCTTTGTGCAGCGGTGATTTCGCTGATCTGGAAGCAAATCCTGCATGTCTATACGATGCGAATTGGGCGAAAACTCAATAGTAAAGGGCTGATTGCTACAGCCTACGACCATTTGGCGGACGTGTATGCCTCTATAGCGGCTTCTGTGGGGATCGGTTTAGCGTTGATCGGGGATCACTACAACATCAGCTACTTGGCGTATGGAGATCCGGTAGCGGGGATTATCGTCTCGTTCCTCGTATTGAAGCTCGCCTACGAAATGGGGAGCGAATCTTTCGATATTTTGATGGAGCGTAGTGTCAGTCCGGCTTATATCGAGCAATATGCCACGCTGATCCGTACTGTACCAGAGGTCAAACGGGTCGATCGTCTCCGTGCAAGGGAGCATGGCCATTACATATTAGTTGATGCTAGACTTGGCGTTTCGGGCAAACTGACGATTCAAGAAGGTCACGACATCATCCGAACGATTAAGCATAAAATTAAAGAAGCCCATAGCGATGTGGATGAGGTGTTGGTGCACTTAAATCCGTGGTATGAAGAACAAGCTGACGCATGAGTTGTGCGTTAGCTTTTTTTCTTTGGTATCTTATCATTTCCATACACGAATTCTGGCTATTATTTACAATTCATTCTAGAAGACAACGGGGACGGAACCACGACACTCATCGGCACGAGCTGGTATGACTTGAAAGTGAAGCCATCTCTCTATTTCGATATGTGGACACAAAGCATTATTCGCAACGTTCATCTCGAGGTTATGGCGCACATGAAAGAGTTAGAGGAACAAGCGTAACAGCCAGTCTTCCTGTGAACAAAAAACACCTCTACTCGAGATCGCAGCATTAGCGACTTCGGTTAGAGGTGTTTTCCTTCTTCCTTCTTATAACATGTTCTTCAAGCTTCACAGTTTACTTCGCAAAAATGTGGTTCCCAATCTGTACGGTCTGCTGACGTGTCCAGATCCATGAGCTTGTCGCTGTTTTCGGGTTGAAATAATACAGCGCACCACCAGTTGGATCCCAACCACGCACAGCTTCTAAGGCCGCTTTGTAGGCCTCGCTATCTGGCGTTAGCTTGTATTGGCCATCACTGACTGCTGTAAAAGCACCAACCTCGAACACGATGCCTTCAATGGTATTCTCGAACTGGCTTGATTTCAAACGGTTCATAACGACAGCTCCAACTGCGACTTGACCTACATAAGATTCACCGCGGGCTTCACTGTAAATGACCTTTGCCAGCATATCGAGCTCGGCTTGATTCACCGTGAATTTACGTAAATATTCCCACGTATTCGCTCCGACGATCCCATCCACGCTCAGTCCATAATTCGTTTGAAAATTACGAACCGCCGCGGCTGTAATTGGACCATATTTTCCATCTATAGAAGGCTCATATAAGCCTAATGTTTTTAGTCGGAATTGAGCGTCCCAAACATCGCCATTTTGTGTACCTTGTTTTAAAGTAGTAGCTCCTGCTGCGGATACCTTCGGGCTCCACGTTCCTGCATTCATCCCTAAACCAAAGGAAGCTACAAGTGCGACTACGATAAGTTTTTTAATCAACCTCATCTTCATCTCCCCTTTCGCTCCTCTCAGTATAGGTGCCTAGATAGGTCATCTCAACACGCAGTTTTTGGAAATGTAAGTCAATCCCTTGGGGCAGTAAGGGCCAAGCAGGGTGCATTTTTGTTCAAAATGACCGAAATCACGCTCTAATTTTCCCATAAATATGTAAAAAGCCCGAGACTGCCATGAAGGCAATCCCGAGCTTTTTTTGGGTTATTCTGGTATGAAGATCTTAGTTGTGTGTGTGTTTTGCTAGTTGTTCTAAAATTTAGTTTTTGTTCTCAGCAAGAATGGAACGAAGAACGGTTTGCAGGATACCACCATTACGGTAGTAGTCTACATCTACCAAGCTATCCAAACGCACAAGAGCTGTGAATTCGAAGCTTGTGCCATCTTCGCGAGTTGCTGTTACTTTTACGGAAGAACCTGGTTGAACATCGTTGCTCAAACCAGTGATGTCGAATGTTTCACGACCCGTAATACCTAGCGTTTTCCAGCTTTCGCCGTTAACGAATTGAAGTGGAAGAACACCCATTCCAACAAGGTTACTGCGGTGAATACGCTCGAAGCTTTCAGCGATTACGGCTTTAACGCCTAGCAAGAATGTACCTTTTGCTGCCCAGTCACGGGAGCTTCCAGTTCCGTACTCTTTACCTGCAATAACGACAAGGTTTTGGCCTTCAGCTTGGTACTTCATGGAAGCATCGTAGATGGACTCCACTTCGCCAGTTGGCAAGTAAGTTGTAACGCCGCCTTCTGTACCTGGAGCCACTTGGTTACGAATACGAATGTTCGCGAACGTACCGCGCATCATCACTTCGTGGTTACCACGACGGGAACCGTAGGAGTTGAAGTCTTCTCTTTTAACACCATGGTTGATCAAGTATTGGCCTCCAGGGCTGTCAACTTTGATGTTACCAGCAGGGGAGATGTGATCCGTTGTTACGGAATCGCCCATAAGTGCTAGTGTTTTTGCGCTGCGAATATCTGCGATATCATCAAGAACTGTGCCCAGGTCTGTGAAGAACGGAGGCTCTTGGATGTATGTGGAGTTCGTGTCGAACTCATACAGATCGCCTTCTGGAATTTGAATTTGGTTGAAACGCTCATTCGCACGGAATACATTGCTGTATTTGTCGCGGAACATGTCAGGGCTCATGGCTACGTTAAGAGCATCTTGAATCTCTTGGTTTGTAGGCCAGATGTCTTTCAAGTAGACAGGTTGATCATTTTGGTCGTAACCGATTGGATCTTTCGCCAAGTCGATGTTTACAGTACCTGCAAGAGCATAAGCAACAACGAGCGGAGGTGATCCCAGGTAGTTTGCTTTTACTTGCGCATGTACGCGGCCTTCAAAGTTACGGTTACCGGAGATAACTGCAGCAACAGTCATATCGTTGTCGATAATCGCTTTGCTTACTTCGTCTGGAAGCGGACCAGAGTTACCGATACAAGTCGCACAGCCGTAACCCGCAACGTGGAAGCCAAGAGCTTCTAGGGACTCAAGCAAGCCTGCTTTAATCAAGTACTCAGTAACAACAAGGGAACCTGGTGTCAAAGAGCTTTTTACGAACGCTGGTTTTTTCAAACCAAGTGCTACCGCTTTTTTCGCTACAAGTCCAGCACCGATCATAACGCTTGGGTTGGATGTGTTTGTACAGGAGGTAATAGCCGCGATAACAACTGCGCCAGTACCCATTTTGACGGTTTCGCCACCTGGATAAACAACATCAACAACTTCAGCCACTTTCTCTTCAGTCAAGCCGTAGCCGCCTTTTTCGATCGGTGTACGGATGATAGCGTTGAAAGATTCTTTCATGTTTGTAAGCTCAACGCGATCTTGCGGACGTTTAGGACCAGCTAAGCTAGGAACTACCGTGCTAAGATCAAGCTCAAGAACGTCTGTGAACACTGGATCTGGCGTGCTGTCTGTGCGGAACATGCCTTGTGCTTTGTAGTAAGCCTCAACAAGCGCAATTTGATCTTCCTCACGGCCAGTAGCTCTCAAGTAGTTCAAAGTTTCGTTATCAACAGGGAAGAAACCGATTGTTGCGCCGTACTCAGGAGCCATGTTTGCAACCGTTGCACGGTCAGCCAAGGAGATGTTGCTTAGACCAGGACCGAAGAACTCAACGAATTTACCAACAACGCCTTTTTTACGCAAAATTTGTGTAACTGTCAATGCCAAGTCAGTCGCTGTAGCGCCTTCTGCCAATTGACCAGTCAATTTGAAACCAACTACGTCTGGAGCTACGAAGTATAGAGGTTGACCAAGCATACCAGCTTCTGCTTCGATACCGCCAACGCCCCAACCTACAACACCAAGACCATTGATCATTGTTGTATGGGAGTCTGTACCTACCAGGGAATCTGGGTACACAACAGTTTCGCCGTCGATTGTTTTCGTTGCAGCAACAGATGCCAAGTACTCCAAGTTAACTTGGTGAACGATACCTGTTGAAGGTGGCACTGCACGGAAGTTATCGAATGCTGTTTGTGCCCAACGCAAGAAACGGTAACGCTCTTCGTTTCTTTCGAATTCTAAGTTAATGTTCATGTCGAGTGCATCCGGGGATCCGAAAGCATCAACCATGACAGAGTGGTCAATTACAAGATCTACAGGAACAAGCGGGTTGATACGTTTAGGATCTCCGCCTTCACGAGCCATTGTCGCACGCATTGCCGCAAGGTCAACGACGACAGGGACACCCGTGAAATCTTGAAGAACGATACGAGCTGGAATGAAAGGAATTTCTTTGTTCTCATCGCGGCCTTGAGCCCAACCAGCGATTTGTTTTACGTGCTCACTTGTAATTGCGCGACCGTCGAATTGACGAATCGCAGCTTCAAGCAAAACGCGGATGGAAACAGGAAGATTGTTAATTGTACCATGACCTTGGCTTTCAAAGTCAGGAAGGCTGTAATACTGGAACGATTTCGTGCCGACAGTTAACTGCTTACGCACAGAAAAAGAGTCCTTATTGGACATAGGTAGTTCCTCCTCAAATAATATAATATCTAACCATGCCATCAAATTTCATCTAGTGAAACTCGATTTCATAATTCCCTCTACCTCAAGTATAGCGCTTCGCCCCGTGTGAGTAAAGATTAATTTCAATCATTTTTACCGTCAAAATGTCATATATTGAATCAATTCAAAGCAATTCGGGCTTGTCCTGCCTAAACCTATAAATACCTTAATAAAAGCTAAGGAGGTATACCAAGATGTCCTGGAAAACAGCGCTCTACAATTACGTTCATGCGAAAAATCAGGCTGAGCTTGAAGGCTCGTCTGCACCCTTGGAAGCATTTGTCTTGGACAGCGCTTATGTACGGAAACAGGATGTCAAGGTACGAAGGCTCCTGAACAATTACCGAGATCGCGATGCTAAGCTGCTGCGGGGAGAGACGAAGCTTCGTCTTTTAGGTGTTAAGGAATTGCCATATGGCATTATTGCCGATATACAGCTGCATCGATTTTTATACTATCAAATTGGTTCCATAGAACATCAGGAGGAGCGCATAGAGTCAGAACGTGTAATTATCGAGAATGGAGCTTCAAGCTGGAAGGTCCAGAGTGCGGAGCTTTTACAAGGCGAAAAGACCCATCCCAGCCGGGGGCGCAGCTTCCATTTGTCAGAGAATGAAACGTTTATAGACACCAAGCGCAGCTCACCTTCTCTTCCTTATATCAATCCTAGTATACGCAATACGAGTGGTCTGGAATCCGTTCATCGCAAAATCATTTATAATCGCCCCAAAGCCGTCCAATATGCGGAAACTTGGTGGCAAAAACCGAATCCAAGATATGAGTATTTCGAAGTAGATTGTACGAATTATGTCTCGCAATGCCTCTTTGCAGGCGGGGCTCCAATGGACTATACTGGGAAAAGGGATTCAGGCTGGTGGTATTCTGGTAAAAAAGGACATCAGGAGCTCTGGAGCTATAGTTGGGCTGTGGCCAACAGCTTACATCATTATTTAGCACGTCCCCATATGCATGGTTTGACAGGCACGGAAGTTGGAGATCCACGGGAGCTTCAACCAGGAGATACCATTAGTTACGATTGGGATGGCGATGGCCGCTTCCAGCACAACACGATTGTTATAGGTAAAGATGCCAATGGGATGCCGCTCGTTAATGCGCATACCTTTAATAGCCGCAATCGTTATTGGGCATATAAGGATTCACCTGCTTGGTCGGAAAGGACGAAGTACGTGTTTATTCATGTTGCTGATGAAATGTAAGTAGCATAGAAATTGTAAATACTAGACGGAGGTACGTAATGAGCCGCAAAATACGAATTGGATTAATTTATGGAGGGAAATCCGGTGAGCATGACGTGTCTTTGCAAACAGCATTGGCAGTTATGAAGGCCGTGGATTTCACGAAATACGAGATTACACCTTTTTACATATCCAAAAAAGGAGAGTGGAGAAGTGGCGCGCCTCTTCTAGGTCCTGCCCAATCCAAGGAAGTGCTGACCTTCAGTACAGGGGACGCTGGAGCGCCAGCTTCGAACGCATTGGCGCCGATTTTTGGCGCTATTCAAACGAAGGGCGATGTGGCTGTTTCAACAGTAAATGGAGCTGAAGACGTTGGCTTAGACGTTGTGTTCCCCCTTTTACACGGAACTTTCGGGGAAGATGGTACGATTCAAGGGCTTTTGGAAATGGCTAATATCCCTTATGTGGGTGCTGGCGTACTGGCATCTGCAGTAGGCATGGATAAAGTCATGATGAAAAAGGTGTTCGCACAGGAAGGGCTTCCTCAGTGCATTTTCCGTCATTTTACACGCACGGAGTGGGATAAGAACCGTGAATATCATCTCGTTGAGCTGGAAACAGTGATCGGCTACCCATGTTTCGTAAAGCCGGCTAACTTAGGCTCAAGCGTAGGGATTTCCAAAGCGAGAAATCAAGAGGAGCTTATCGCCGCGGTAGCTTTTGCCTTCCAATATGATCGCAAAGTTATTATTGAAGAGAATATCGATGCCCGCGAAATCGAGGTTGCCGTTCTGGGGAACGATGAGCCCATCGCTTCCGTCGTGGGTGAAATCGTATCTTCAAACGAATTCTACGATTACAAAGCTAAGTATCTAGACGGCAAATCAGCGATGATTATCCCGGCAGAAATCTCTGAAGAGATATCGAATGAAGTTAGACAGCTGGCGACCCGTGCGTTCTTAGCAGTAGACGGCAGCGGCTTGTCGCGTGTGGACTTCTTCCTAGGTAAAACCGATCAGAAGATCTACATCAATGAAATTAATACGATGCCTGGCTTCACGCCATTCAGTATGTATCCGCTGCTCTGGCAAGAAACAGGTAAACCTTATAAAGAGTTGCTAGATGATCTTATTCGCTTGGCGCTTGAGCGTCATGCAGCTAAGCAAAATATCCAATATTCTTTCGATGCGGAGTAGATGAGCCATGGGTTTTCAAACAGAATTCAATTCAGTTTGTAAGTTTAAGTCCGAACAGGAGCTCTACGAGCTGCTGGAATATGGCCGCGGCAAAATGGTGAAGAGCGGCTTCCGCGTTTTCCCAACGGGTCAGAAGGTCATCGCGTACACGCCTGAGAACCAGGCGATCGCTATCGTACGTATCGTGGCTTCCATCGCAGAAATCAATTTCCAAGGTGAAGAAGTCACACAGGTTGAGATGGAGCTCATCCGTCGATTGACGGAGGAAGAGTCTCGCATTCAAACCTCGCTTGCTTATGAGAT
This sequence comes from Paenibacillus sp. J22FR5, assembly GCF_059691975.1. NCBI lineage: Bacteria > Bacillati > Bacillota > Bacilli > Caryophanales > Paenibacillaceae > Paenibacillus > Paenibacillus sp. J22FR5. Next base: position 53,373 of record NZ_JCAUAN010000027.1, read on the forward strand.
GTTTTTCGGAGAGCAAGCTTAAGGTAAATAGAGTAGCACCGTCCATTGGGCGGTGTTTTTTTATGCAGGAAGCTCAAATACAAGTATAACGTTGAAGATTTACCTCGAGATTATTGACTTGTTTTCACTTCTTTCCGCCACGAGATCCATGCAAGAATCCCCATTGAAATAACGGCTCCGGCTAATCCAAGTCCCATGTCTTTTTGAGTGTCGAAGACATCCCCCTGCAGACCGACATAATCTTCGCCAATTTGTCCAGCTACAAGGGCAGCGCACATTTCTATGATTTCGAAAAAGGCGCTAAAACTGAAGACAACTGACACAGGAATGGCATATGACCAAAAATGAGGCTGTGAAATTGCCCGTATCCGTGTTAACAATTCACGGACGGGATACGCCCAGAAAAAACCGAACGCGAAATGAACGACCCGATCGTAGTAGCTTCTCTTGGTATGATACGAAGCTTTCAGCCACATGTCGAAAGGTGTACCTTGATAGGTATAATGAGCCCCGTAGGTATGTGAGCAAAGAAAAATAAACATGAGCAAATAGGAAAAGTTGGAGAATCGGAATTTTTTATACGTAAAAGCAAGGAAAAGCACTACACCAATGGGAAGTAAGTTTTCCAAAAGCCATTGAATCCTGTTTGTCGGTGAGATAGACATGAATCCCCAATACACAGAGAATACGAAGATCATCAAGTGCAGAGGCCAATTGCGGGAAAACGGTATGTCCGGACTGGTCAACATGTTTGTCCTTTCCTGAGAAATAGAATATTAAACACTTTGTTACATCTACATAGTGTTCTCACTTTGATCCTAAACATGAATAAACGAATAAGTGAACGCAGGCTTGCCGCACACATGAGTGGGAATCGGAACTCTGTATGTGCACCTACCCACTAGGGTAACCTATTCCTAATATCGTCCAAAAAAACCTAAAGGAGAACCTTGCCCATGCTCATTCGCCTCGGATACGTGGCCATGTCAACTGTGGTTAAAAATGCATCCCCGTCCAAGACGATGACGGCTACGAACTTCAGCAAGCTGCTCGATCGCGAGGCAGCCATCCGTAAGCTGCAGCGGATTGGCGCTGAGAACTTACATAACACACTTCGCCTACTCAAGCATAATCGTGCCCATGACATCATGGTTTTTCGATTCTCCTCGCGATTTATCCCGCTTGTTGGTCATGAGATGCTGGGCGAGTGGGATCCGATTCCTGCGCTATCGGCTGAATTTGAGGAGCTTGGCAGCTATGCCAAGCAAAATGGCATGCGCGTCAGCTTTCATCCGGATCACTTCACCGTTCTCAGCACGTCGAGGAAGGATATGCTGCAGAAATCCGTCGAAGATTTGGAGCGTCACACCGCCATGCTGAACGCCATGGGCCTCGGGATGGAGGCTATGTGCAACATCCATGTCGGCGGCTCCTACGGAGATAAAATAAAGTCCGCGGAACGATTTATACAGAACTTCAAAGCGCTGCGCCTCCCGATCCAGCAACGGATCACACTCGAAAATGACGACAAAACCTTCAACGCTTTAGAAACGCTTGAGATTGCTGAGGAAGTCGATGTCCCGATGGTGCTTGACGTTCATCACCATGCCGTCAATAACAATGGGGAGGACGCTACGGAGCTATGGCCTCGTATTCAGGAGACGTGGCTAACACGCGCTCGCTTGCATTTGGATGAGGCATCAGCCTCGCTGCCCCCGAAGATTCACGTTTCCAGCCCCAAAAGCGAAACGGAACCAAGAAGTCACGCCGACTATGTCGAGGTGGGGCCCTTATTTGCGTTTCTCAAGGCGATAGCCCCAATCACACCGAAGCTGGATATTATGATCGAAGCGAAGATGAAGGATGGTGCACTATTTAAGCTTATGGAGGACCTTAAGGAGCAAGAAGGCGTAACTGCCCTCGATCAAGCGTCCATACAGCTCTAATCCCATATTTTGCTTGAAATGTTGGACAAAATGGGGTAGTTTGGAGAGTGGGAATGAACGACTAACCATGCCATTGTGAGAGGGGCTTCTACTAACCATGAGTCAATTGTTAAACGGAAAAAATATACTTGTAATGGGTGTTGCCAATGACCGTAGTATCGCTTGGGCCATTGCACAATCTTTAGCCGCACAAGGCGCAAACTTGGTGTTCACGTTCGAAAATGAGCGCGTAGAGGAACGCGTACGCAAGCTGGCTGACACGATTCCAGGCTCAACTTTGATGCCTTGTAACGTAACTGTAGATGCGGAGATTGATACGCTGGCATCCGCACTTAAAGAGAAATTCGGTGTGGTGCACGGTCTTGTACATAGTATTGCTTTTGCTAAAACAGAAGAGCTGGACGGGCTGTTCGTTGATACATCACGTGATGGCTTCGCGCTTGCGCATGACATCAGCGCATACTCTCTAGTCGCAGTATCCAAGCGCATTTATCCGCTTATGACAGAAGGCGGAAGCATCATGACAATGACATATCTGGGCGCAGAACGCGCTATGAAGAACTACAATGTCATGGGCGTTGCCAAAGCTGCGCTTGAAGCCAGCGTTCGCTACTTGGCAGCAGATCTTGGCCAATATGGCATTCGCGTAAACGGCATTTCCGCAGGTCCAATTCGTACCTTAGCGGCCAAAGGGATCAAGGATTTCAACTCCATCCTGCGTCAAGTCGAAGAGAAGGCTCCACTCCGTAAAACAACGGATACAGCAGAAGTTGGCGACACAGCGATGTTCTTGATGAGTAACCTGTCCCGCGGTATCACGGGCGAAGTTATTTATGTAGACGGCGGGTACCACATCGTTGGTATTTAAGTGAAAAGGTCTTATTTTCATAGATCAAAGAAGAAAGAAATCCGTACGGCCTTGGTGCTGTTACGGTTTTTTTTCGCATATTTCCAAATATGAGGATTTATATGTTACACACGATAAGTTGGCTATATTTCTAGATAAACGCTCCGTCCAATAGGACGGTGTAGCCGTTTATTTTGGCGCCAATGTGAAAATGTACGAATAATTTAGGATGAAACGCACTAGTATTAGAAACGTATAATTTACTATACTTAACGTATTATCTAAATTAATGAAAAGAAAGAGTTGATATATATGGTACATGGTGAGACGGAAACCTTCGTTGTAGGGAGCAAAAGTTTTACAGCTGTAGCCATTAATACGGCAGCGAAAGCAGGGCAATGGATCAAGACCAAGCTCGGAGACATTAATCATGTGGGGACGAAGTACTCCACGCAAGACCTCGTGACAGAGGTTGATAAAGGTTCAGAAAAGCTGATACGCAATCTGATTATGACGCATTTCCCTGACCATTCCATCCTTGGAGAGGAAGGCGTGGAGCCAGGTCCGGAGGCGTCAGCCAAAGCACTGCAAGAGATGAGCGACGAGGAGTATCTTTGGATCGTGGATCCCATCGATGGGACAACGAACTTCGTGCACGGGTTCCCATTTTACTCGGTATCGATTGCGCTAGCACATAAGGGTGAAGTTATCGTAGGTGTTGTTTACGACCCATCACGCGACGAACTGTTCGTTGCCGAGAAAGGGAAGGGCGCGTACATGCACGGTAAAAAGACAGAGGTCTCCGAAGATGAGACGCTTCTCGGTAGTTTAATTGCAACCGGGTTCCCTGCTGATCGTGATGGGGCTTTACCAATTAATTTGAAGGGTGTTGGGGCGCTGTCGCCAAAAGTTCGTAACATCCGTGTGGCAGGCTCTGCTGCGCTGCATTTGGCTTATGTCGCTGCTGGACGCCTTAGCGGCTTTTGGGAAATCGGCCTCAATGCGTGGGACATTGCTGCCGGTGCCTTGCTCATACAAGAGTCAGGCGGTCGTGTAACGGATACGGAAGGTAAGCCTTATCACTTGGGTGTCCGGAATGTATTGGCGTCGAATGGACGCATTCATGAGGAGTTTCAGCATGAGCTGGCTGTGGCCGAAGCGACAGGGTTATGAAAATAAACAAACCTCTTGCATGGTCGTTCTTAAAGGAATGATCGCGCAAGAGGTTTTTTCCTCTATTTGGAAATGACACACCCCTTCGTAAAAGTCTGGTGAAATCCGTCCAAATCCACTATAATATGAAATATCTCATTTATTTAAACGTTTCAATTAACGGGACACGCGATGTCGTGATCGGAATGGATGGAGTGCTTCTATGTCGATAAATACAGGATCAGGACCAGATATTATAACGTTTGGAGAAACAATGGCACTGCTGATGCCTTCAGGCGGTAAGGGCTTAGAGTACTCCTCGGAGTTACACAGCTTGTTTGGGGGTGCAGAAAGCAACGTAGCGATTGGCATTTCACGCCTTGGCGGCAGCGTTGGCTGGTTCGGTAGGTTGGGCAAGGATCCGCTAGGCCGTATGATTTTCAAAAGAATCCGTGGTGAAGGCGTCGATGTTTCCCGTGCGGAATTGACTGCTGAGGCGCCAACAGGGCTCATGATGCGTGAAGTGATGATGGGCAAAACGTCCGTCTACTACTACCGCAAAAACTCAGCAGCTAGTCGGATGAGCAAGAGTCATTTGGATGAAGCGTATATTGCTGGGGCTAAAATATTGCATATAACCGGTATCACTCCGGCACTAAGTGAGTCATGCAGAGAGGCCGCTTTTGAGGCTGTCCGCTTGGCACGTAAACACGGCGTGAAGGTCAGCTTTGACCCGAATTTGCGCCTCAAGCTGTGGAGCATCGAACAGGCACGTCCTGTGCTGCTTGAGCTGGCGAAGCTGTCAGACATTTTCTTGCCAGGTTTGGATGAGCTAAAGCTGCTGTACCAAACAGAGGACTGGGATGTTATCGTGAGCAAGCTCCGCGAATTATCGGCGGTTTCCATTGTCAAAGGTGGAGAAGACGTGACGTATGTCGTGACGGCTGATACCATTACAACAGTGCCTTATTTCAAAGCAGAACATGTGATTGATACCGTGGGTGCAGGCGATGGGTTTTGTGCAGGCTTTTTGGTTGGCGTGCTAAAGGCTTATGAATACCCTGAGGCTGTTCGTATCGGGAATTTAGTAGGCTCCATGATCGTACAGACCGAAGGCGATTGGGAAGGCGCTCCGACGTGGGAGCAAGTGGACGCGGTCCTTAACGACATTAAACATATAGAACGCTAATTACTCGGATATATAGGATAAAATAACTCATACATGCTTGCACATAGAAGGGAAGATCGTTGTGAAAAAAATTAAATTACTTCAGCAAATTACAAATGAGGGTGTTGTTGCCGTACTGCGCGGTGAAACGCCAGAAGAAGTCGTCGAAATGGCGGATCAAGCCATCGCCGGTGGGATCAAAGTCATCGAAGTCACGATGACCGTGCCTTTCGCGCTGCGCGCGATCGAGGAGCTTGCGAAGCGCTACTCGAGCACAGCGAAGGACGCGTCCAAGTACGCGATCATCGGGGTGGGCACAGCCCTTGATCCCGAAACGGCGCGTGCCGCGATCTTGAGCGGGGCCGAGTTCGTAGTCGGCCCGTCCTTGAACCCGAACACGGTTACGCTATGCAACCGGTATCGTGTACCCGTCATGCCAGGGTGCATGACGATCGCTGATATCCAAGCCGCGCTAGAGCTTGGCGTGGATATCGTGAAGCTCTTCCCGGGTAATCTCTACTCCCCGGCGATGATTAAGGCCATTAAAGGTCCGCTGCCACAGGCGAACATTATGCCAACCGGCGGGGTGTCGCTGAGCAACCTCGGCGAGTGGATCCAGGCCGGCGCAGTTGCCGTCGGCATCGGCTCCGATTTGACCAGCGAAGCGGTCAAAACAGGCAACTACAGCCTTGTCGCCAAGAAGGCTGCTCAATATATCGAGGCCTACCAAGCGGCCAAGAAGTAGGCATGGGACGTACGCTTCGTCGAAATTAGGACGGAGCGTATTTTTTTGTGCGGAAATGGAGGGTGTGATATATGAAGCAGGGCAGGGCTAGGATTTTGCTGAGCGTGGAAAATTTCGAGGCTTCGTTAGCTTATTATAGGAGTCAGCTGGGATGGGAAGTGATTGAACTAGCTGAAAAGGGCTGTGCCGCATGGCTGTACATTGGCGGAACAGAGGATGAGGCGGTGTTGATCGCTGTAGGAGAAGCTGAGGAGCAATTACAGTTCTACTTGAATCGATGGTTGCAGCCAAATCACACATCCCCTCAATCAGGGGGCCTTGTGTACATGGGCGTTCCCTCCGTGGCTGAGGTGGAGATAAATTTACGCTCCAACGGCTGTCGTGCTGCAATGACGAGTCATGAAGAGCAGGGACACATTCGTGAACTGCATGTGCCTACCATAGACGGGTACACGTTGGTGTACTGGGAGGAACTGTTTCCCTCCGATAGTGACATTATGCTGATGTTCGAAGGGGGAGCGGCCGAGCTGGAGAAGGCGATAGAAGGCTTGTCCGAGACTCAACTCAGCATAAGAGAAGTGCAAGGGAAATGGTCGATTCGTGAGCATGTGTTGCATCTGATTGACTTGGAGCTAGTTGCCATGCACAAACTGAAATTTGCTCTGGCCGAGCCTGGACGGATGTACCAAGGCAATTCATTTCAACCCGATGATTGGCAGCGAGGACTAGCGTATGAAGCGAGACCGGTTGTGAACGAAGTACAACTATTCCGAGCGGCCAGAGGGCACATTATTGGCATGTGCAAACATCTTCCAGATGCGCTAAGGCGAACCATTCAAACAATCAATCGAGAAGAGAGCGTTGCCCAATTGCTCAAAATGATGGCGGGACATGCAAATCATCACATCCGCGCCGTAAAACGAATACGTGAAAAGCATGGTTGCTAGAGTCTACTCATAGACTGTGCTGCGCTATTCGGACTATCCCCTTCACTCAGAATCCAGCAAGCTGTCGGCCGACCTTAGCCTAGGGGATAGTGTCAATAGCTCAAAGCAGTGAGAACTATCCCCACGACTCAGGCTCGGGAAAAATGTCGGTCATCCTGAGCTTAAGGGATAGTGTCAACAGCTCAAAGCAGTGAGCACTATCCCCACGACTCAGGCTCGGGAAAAATGTCGGTCATCCTGAGCTTAAGGGATAGTGTCAATAGCTCAAATCAATGAGCACTATCCCCAAGTCTCAGACTCCAACAAGTTGTCGACCGCCCTGAGCTTAAGGGATAGTGCCAATAGCTTAAAGCAATGAGCACTATCCCCAACTCTCAGAATCCAGCAAGTTGTCGGCCATCATGAACTCAAGCGGCACGAGCATGGCCAAAACACAAAGAACCCGCAGACCTTGTTTCCGTGGAAACAGGTGAACGGGCTCTTTGTGTTGGTCCCTCTAACGTGTGGGAGGAGAGGGGATTACTTACTTATTGTTTTCCGCTTCATACTCGCTGGCGAATTCAGCCAGGGCTTTCACCTTACCATGTGGATGTTGAGCTTGTTTACGACCCTTCCATGCAGCTTCTTCGCGGCGTTTTGAGTGGCTCATCGCTTAAAACCTCCTCTGGCATGCGGATGGTGTTGCACTAATAAAATGCGATACATGAGCGTATTTTATGCAACAAATAGTCCATCTCTTACGAAAAAAGCTCCACCAGACCAATGAAGGTCGGGTGGAGCTTTAAACAATATATTATTCCGTAGCAACGGATTGGTCAGCTTGCATGTTAACCGGGGAGATACGGATGAAGTTAGCTTCAAGGTTGCTCAGCAAACCTTCGATTTTCGCTGCGGCTTCGGATTGACCGGAGTTCGCAAGCTCAGCGTGATAAGCTGTTAGCAATTCGGTAAGATCTTTTTTACTTTGAAGGCCGATAGGCTCAAGTTTAACTTTAGCGCCTTTAGCGATACGACGTTCAATTGCCGCTTGATCAAGACCCATTTCTGGCACTAGACGTTGGTAGATAACCCCACCTGTCATACCTGCACAGATCCATGGACCAGGATCGCCCATAACAACGGCACGGCCGTTTGTCATGTACTCGAATGCGAAGCCTTTGAGGTTCGCACGAGCAGCTAGACCGCCAAGCTCATCTTGCAAAGGTGTCGTGATTTCGCCGCCGAATACAACGTCTGCACCGGAGAAACGGATACATGCACGAGTATCTGCGCTGCCTTGAATCAAGAACAAACCTTTTTGAGCGCCGTAACCGAACGATTTACCAACACTACCGTTGATGAAGGTGTTGTTTTGGCCAAGTGATTTCACGATGGCAACTTTACCACCGAAAGCCATTTTACCAAGACCATCTTCAGCACCGCCGTGTACAGTAATGTTAACGCCACGCGCGTTGAATGCAGCAAGACCGTTACCAGGAACGGAACCATCAATCAAGTTAAGCGATACTTGCGGCAAAGCATCATAGCTTCCATCGAAACGATCTCTTACACGATGGCTGGCATAACGAGCTCCTAGAATACGGGACTCAGCATCGACTTTGGACCAGTTACGAACGATTGGAGCGTCAAATGCCAAGGAATCTGGGAAGAATTCTTGACCTTCTGCACCAGCCGCGATACGGATATCGGACGATACAGCCGCTTCTTCAGCCGCTCTGTCAGCAGCGGAGATGAACTGCAATGGAGCTGGACGAAGAATATCGGAAAGATCAATACGTTCAATGTGGCTGATTTGCTCCAAAAGATCGGAACGGCCAACGAGCTCTTGTAAGCTTTTGAAACCAAGGGAAGCAACGACTTCACGTACTTCTTCACCCATCGAACCGAACAAACGAACCAAGCTGTCTACAGCTAGATCGAATTGACGAGGTACGAAACGGCGAAGACCTTTTTCTTCGGCTTCTTCCATGGAATCGATTTGTGTTGCGATACCAACGTGACAAGTGTCCAAATGACAACCACGGCATGTTGTACAACCAATGGATTGCATCGCAATACTACCGAAACCTGCACGGTTCGCACCGAGCATTACCATTTTAACAACGTCAGCGCCTGATTTCAGACCGCCATCAGACCACAGCTCAACGCGGTGACGAAGACCAGCTTCAATCAAAGCAACGTGAGCAAGCTTCGTACCAATCTCCGTAGGAAGACCAACGTGCGTCAAGGAGTGAATACGAGCCGCACCTGTACCACCGTCGAAACCGGAAAGGGTAATAACGTCAGCGCCAGCTTTGGCAACACCAACCGCAATCGTACCGATACCAGGGACAACTGGGATTTTTACGATGATTTTGGCTTTACGTCCGCTACCTTCTTTAAGCTCGGAAATGATTTGCGCCAAATCCTCGATCGAGTAAATATCGTGGTTATTGGAAGGTGAGATTAGATCTGAACCAATTGTAGCGTTACGTGCTTCAGCAATTTTCGCTGTTACTTTGGATCCTGGCAAGTGACCGCCTTCACCTGGCTTTGCCCCTTGACCGATTTTGATCTCAAGGAAAGCTACTGCGTTAGCGAGCTCAATGTTAACACCGAAACGTCCGGAAGCAACTTGCGCTCCGCGCGTTTTTTTGTAACGGCCAAGCATATCTTTAATCTCTCCGCCCTCGCCGTTCATGGTTACCATGTTCAGACGTTCGCCGGCTTCAGCGTAGGCACGGAAAGCTGTTTCATTTTGTGAACCGAAGGACATGGAAGAAATCAACATCGGCAAGGAATGACCGCCAATGGAGATATCAACTTGCGACGGATCGAGTGGTTGACGGCCATCGCTGATTGCTTTGAAGCCCGCAATATGACGAATGGAAATCGGGTTCTTCTTCTCTTCTTCACGCAGTTTGTCGCGGTAGTCGCTGTAAGGAGCAGCTCCTGATGCAGCATCGCCTAAGGCTTTCCACATACGTTGGAAGAAACGGAAGTTTTTCGCTGCTTTCGCTTTCGGATTCGTGAAATCCGCATAACGAGCCTCTGCTTCAGCTTCAAGCTGAGCAAAGCCAGTTCCTGCTTTTTCACTACCGAGGTAGTTCACGATATCCAGTACCTCGGATACTTCCGGATGGAAGCCGATGGAGGAGAAGAAACGTGTATACCCACGAAGTTCGTGTGTTCCGATTGTTGAAATGACTTTTTCAAGTCCTTTTGTTAGAGCCGCGTACACTTTACGTGCTGCTGCAGCATTGCCTTCTTTGTCAGAAGCTGTGGAGAAGAGCAAATAAGGTGAAATCACATCTGCACCTAGACCACAAGCTACCGCGATATCATGCAGACTGCGAATGGCAGCTGAACGAAGGATCAGCGTAACGTGGCGGCGCAGGTTGTCGCCGAATCCAAGTTTCTCCGCACGAAGTGCGATATCGACTTTGGAAACGACAAGGTGCGGATCAAGCCACAAACGGTCGTTTTGGTGAGCTTCTGCATCGTCCAAGACGAGAAGTACAGCGCCATCGCGTGCTGCGGAGATCGCATCTGCTGCAAGCTTTGTCAATCCATCCTGTAGAGAAGTTCCTCTTCCGAATGTCGTGGATAGAACAGCTACTTTGTTATCACCTTGTGCACGGAATTGTGCCAATAATTGTTCGAATGATGGTTGTGACAAGTGCTCTTCGCTGCCCACACCGTTCGTTCCTTCAAGAACAAGCGGAGCTAGAAGCTCAAGACGAAGGTTGCTATCCACTTGTGCAAATACCGGAAGACGAGCTCCAGCGATAACACGCGTGGAGAAATGCTCCATTTCACGGTCACGGTCAATGGCAGGGTTTGTTACAACGGCAACACTTTCTTTAATGAAGTCAGGCACGTTCTGACGTTCCCATGCAAGAGCAGCATGAGGTGAATCATGACCCAGTGAACGAATCGGCTCAGCGCCCGTTTCGGACATCGTTTCAATGTGTGAAATGCCGTCACGATCCCAGCCAAATGCACTATACACTTGATCTGTTGCGACAATATTCTCATTAAGCTCAGCTTGCGTATCCGTTTGGGCAGGGTTCAAATAAGAGCGGAGACCGCCAATATTCACACGCTTGCTTACGCGCTCATACACCAAGGTTTGAACTTCATGATATGGAATGACTTGAATGTGTTCGCCTGGTGTCAGAACAACACCGACTTTTTCACCTGGTGCGATTGGCTTAGGATCAGCAACCATTTCGCCAACTGTAATAACACCTTGCTCAGATGAGAAGTACAGCGACGTGTCACTTTCAACCATCCATACTGGACGAAGACCTAGTGCGTCTACGCTGAAAATACACTCGTTACCGTAACGAGAAACGATACCCGCTGGACCTTGTGCAAAGTGGCCCCATACTTGACGGTAGTATACATACAGATCTTGAAGTTCCGGACGGAACTGTTTCATTTCATTAATAATAGGAGGGAAAACCATTTCCATCGCTTCGAAAAGGGACAATCCAAAACGGTGAATGAACGTTTCAATCGTTCTGTTCATGTCTTGGGAGTCAGACCCGCCGCTAACAAGCGGAACGCCAACCATGTCAGCTTCAAGACGAAGTTTCTTAACCGTGTTAATTTCACCGTTGTGCCCAAGAAGGGAGAACGGTTGAACACGGAAGAAGCTGGATAGTGTGTTTGTTGAATAACGGTTATGACCGATGGTTACTTGGGACGCAAACAAAGGATCACGCAAGTCGTTAAAATATTTAGGAAGGATGCTTGCTGCACCTAGTACTTTGTAGGCAGATGTCACATTGCTAAGTGTCGCAACATGAACGTTGTAACGATCTTCAATCGCAATATGCAGCTCATAAAGGTGATCGGCAACTTGACCTTCAGTCTTGTTGCTAATAGCTGCAATTTGCCAAAACGTAGGCTCATCGAGCAAACCGTTGGCGCCAAGCGAACCGCTGTCAACGAGATTTTCTTGCTCAAGAATAATGGATACATCATGGGAGGCAAAAAGCTCACGAATGCCGTTTTGAATCTCAGTAACAGTCAAGTCCAGTTTACGAGGAACAAAGATATGTCCAACAGAAAAACGGTTGTCATAGGCAAGCTTGCCGTCCAGACCCGCGGCTGTTAATTTCTTTTCCCAGAGAGCACGTGGAATGTCTGTCAAAATACCGCAACCATCGCCTTCACCATTGATAAATCCTGAACGATGTTCCATTTTCACAAGAGCATCAATCGTTTTTTGGATGTTATCACGGGAAGGGTGACCATTTTTTTCAATAATACAAATAATACCGCAGCTGTCGTGTTCGGTTCCTAGTAGATCTTGAAAACGGCCTTCATTACGCATAATTTCATTCATTGCTCTGGTCAGTCGCCTGACCGTCACCTCCCATACATAATTAAACTCCTCTTGCTTACGCTTCTTGCATTCTGGCGCGGATGAGCCTGCCAGCTCTCACATTTTAGGGAGAAAAGCCACAATATGCCTAAATCCGAAATATGCATGATTGTGTATAAAAATGCAATATAACTGAATATCATGCCAATTTGCAGGAGATATTTCTCTTGAAATACGGCATAAATCGACTCGTGGGAAAGTAAGGCATCGCACACAAAAATCCGTGTAGTATTTGTAAATCATGCCCTAACTTTCTAGGAAAATACTGTGTATTCAAGCCGTTTCGCTAAAAGGGTAAAAGTAATCTTAGAATAGCATGAAAAACTTCATCCGACAATACTTGCAGAACGAAATCACGAATGTAAGCGTTACCTTTTTTGTATATTGGTGAATAAAACCATAATTCATACAACTCTAGTACATCTAGAAAGACGAACGAACTATAATCCTGATAGGATCATAGTTCGTTTTTGGGTCAATCAGCGCGTTTTCATGACTTTGAAAGCGCGATCTACGGCTTCGAGTGTTTGGGCAATGTCGTCTTCCGTATGGGCGATCGTCATGAACCAAGCTTCATATTTGGAAGGAGCAAGATTGATGCCTTGCTCCAGCATAAGCCGGAAGAAATCGGCGAAGCGTTCGCCATCGGTATCTTGCGCTTCTTCATAGTTGGTGATCGGATGATCACAAAAATGGGTAGAGAAGGCGCCGCCGATGCGGTTTAGCGTCAAGGCGATGCCGTGGCGGGCGGCTGCTTCTGTGATGCCGTCCGCAAGTGTGGTGCCAAGCTGCTTGAGCTTGGCGTAAACCCCTGCCTGCTGGAGCACCTCCAAGCAGGCGATGCCGGCCGAGATGGAGGCGGGGTTCCCCGCCATCGTGCCGGCTTGATACGCAGGTCCGAGCGGCGCGACCTGCTCCATCACGGCCTTGCGGCCCCCATAGGCCCCGATCGGCAGCCCGCCGCCGATCACTTTGCCTAGGGCCGTCAGGTCCGGTTCCACGGCGGCGAAGCGGGCCGCCGCTTCCGCAGTGCCGCCCTCCACGAGAGGGAGGCCGGGATAGGTCTGTGCCGCTCCGTAATGGAAGCGGAACGCCGTAATCACCTCGTCGTAGATGACGAGGGCACCGTGTTTGCGAGCAGCTGCGCAGAGCTGCTCGAGGTAGCCGGCATGGGGCATGACCATGCCGAAGTTGCCGACGATGGGCTCGACCATCACCGCGGCGATCTCTTCACCCCAATGCGCAAGCGCGGCTTCGAGTGCCGGAATGTCGTTGAACGGCACGGTGATGACCTCTTGCGCGATGCTCGCCGGCACGCCAGCGCTGTCCGGCGTGCCTAGTGTGGACGGCCCGGAGCCGGCCGCCACCAGCACGAGATCCGAGTGGCCGTGATAGCACCCGGCGAACTTAATGATCTTGGTGCGCTTCGTGAACGCGCGCGCCACGCGAATCGTCGTCATCACGGCCTCGGTGCCGGAGTTGACGAAGCGCACTTTGTCGAGCGACGGAATCGCCGACTTGAGCATCTTGGCGAACTCGATCTCGAGTTCGGTCGGGGTGCCGTACAGCGTGCCGTTCTGTGCGGCGCGGCAAATCGCTTCGGTCACGTGTGGATGCGCGTGACCGGTAATGATCGGGCCGTAGGCGGCGAGGTAGTCAATGAAGCGATTCCCGTCTGCGTCCCAGAAGTGTGCGCCTTGCGCACGCTTCATGAAGACGGGGGCGCCGCCGCCGACGGCTTTGAATGAGCGGGAAGGCGAGTTGACCCCGCCGACGATGTGTTTCAGTGCTTCTTGGTACAGGAGCTCGGATTGCTTGCGTTCCATTGGATTAATCATTCCTTTATAATGAGTAGTTAGATGTAATAGCAGAGTAGATGGGAGCTAAGTTGTATATTGTGCAACATTATGAGCTCTCTAACTAAGATTGTGGAGTTTATGTTGTACGTTGTACAACAATAAAAGTCGATTTGTACCAATTTGGGGTACTTGTGGACCTCAATGTTGTAATTTTTGCAACAAATGCATTCAAAATGCATGAAAACAGGCTAAAATGTTGTACTACGTACAACTTGGCTTCACTGTACAAGCCCCTCACACAAAAATAAGAGTGGTTCCCCACTCTTATAATATCCCTTATGAGTGCCACACCTTACTTCACTGTTTTCCCTGTCACCTTCGGTGTTGGCGAAGGTGAAGGCTTGGTTGGCCCTGTATCAGCGTCCGCTTTACCAGCAAAAAGGTCCTTGATATACTGCTGAATCTTCACTTTATCCGCAGTAATCACGGAAGCGCCGCGGATCGTTTTCTCGACGAGCAGGTCTGAAGGCGGAAGCTGCGAAGAGACGATCCCGTCCGCTTTGGCTTCATAGCCAAGACTACCGAGCTTGAGCATATCCGTTACGCTAAGATTCGTATCAATATACGGATCGATGGCATTTAGAATACGCGGCAGCTTGATGAGCGATGACGTTGATTGCATTTTACTCGCAACAGCCGTCAGGAACTTACGTTGTCTCTCTGTCCGAGAGAAATCGGATAACGCATCGTGTCGGAAACGAACGTATTGCAGGGCGGTTTTGCCGTCAAGATGCTGTTGTCCTTTTTTCAAATTAATATCATACACATGATCGTCTTCGGAGTCGGAATATTTCATATCCTTCTCAACATCAATATCAATACCGCCAACAGCATCAATCAACGCAATGAAGCCTTTGAAATCTGTATATACATAATATTGAACCGGAATGCCAAGGAGATCGCTGACGGTTTTCATGGCCAAATTAGGACCGCCCGACGTAATAGCTGTGTTAATACGGTCTTCGCCTTCGCCAGGGATTTTCACGTACGTGTCACGCAAAATGGAGAACAGATAAGCCTTCTTCGTGACGGGATCAATAGAGGCTAGCATAATACTGTCCGACCTTGGCATCTCATTCTTCACCATGCCACGAGAATCGCCGCCTAACAGCAAAATGTTCACGCGCTGCTTACCTTCCCATTTGGGTGGCGTGTACTTATCTCCCTTTTCCTTTAAGGTGTTGGGGATCAAACCTGCACTTCCACTTCCGTTTCCTTCTGTAGTGTCTGATTTATGCGAGATATTATTAGCAAAGCTATAGAAGGCGTAAGAATAATAGCCAGCGACCACCAAAAGGAGTAGAACGATCAGGAGCATGGTCCGTTTGAAAATTTTCATACTAGGTAAGCTCCTCTCAAAGGTAAAATTCAGCGTAACTTAAGGGGAAATATGATACATGTTTAATCTGTACTTTTTTTTCTTACAGAATTGGGGTATCATGAGCATGGTGTATGGTGGTAGGAAACGGCATTATGATCCATATTATAGATGCTACGAAACTTCGATAGCAAGTTATGACGAATGTTGCCGTAATCTGTAACCGAGACGACAAAGTCAGGGGGAAAGACGCATGTTAGCCATAGATGTTCAGATGCTTCGCAAAGAATTCCAGGTTCAGCAAAGCCGCGGTGGCTTAAAGGGTGCCGTTCAAGATTTATTCAAAAGAGAGTACAAACAAATCACAGCTGTGAAGGACATTAGCTTTCAGATTCCGAAAGGCGAAATTTGTGGATATATTGGTGAAAATGGCGCTGGGAAGTCAACGACGATCAAGATGCTGACGGGTATTCTGGTACCGACTTCCGGTCACATCAAGGTGAATGGCTTCATACCCTTCAAAGAACGCGAGAAATTCGTCGCCGGTATCGGTGTTGTTTTCGGTCAGCGCAGCCAGCTTTGGTGGGACATTGGTGTTGTGGAGTCGTTCCAGCTGTTGAAAAAGGTGTATCGTGTCTCCGAAGCCGATTACAAAAAACGTCTCGACGAGCTCGTAGACCGCCTACAGCTGTCGGATCTCTTATCACGACCTGTCCGCAAGCTCAGCTTGGGTCAGCGGATGCGCTGCGAGCTAGCGGCTTCGCTGCTGCATAATCCTGAGATCCTGTTTCTGGATGAGCCGACCATTGGCCTCGACATTGTCGTTAAAACCGAAATCCGCGAATTTCTGAAGTCGCTCAATCAACGTTATGAAACGACGATTCTGCTGACCACGCATGATTTGCAGGACATCGAGGCATTGTGCTCCCGTGTTATTATGCTAGATGACGGCCGAATTATTTATGATGGCGGTCTGGAAGAGTTGAAAGCCAGATGGGGCAAGGGAAAAGAAGTTGTGCTGCAGTTTGAGCAACCAACAACGTTGGCTCGTCTCCAAGAGCTGACCCTTGGCTTGGATGTAGCTTGGCAACTGGACAATGAGCTTTCTGCCAAAGTGTTCATTCCTTACGAGAGAGCGAATATCTCAGAGGTTTTAAGCCGCGTCGTGGGCGTGCTGCAAATCCAAGATATCAAGATTAATGAAACGAATACCGACGATATCGTCCGTGAAATTTATAAATCAGGCTCCGCCGAAGTGAAACGCTTGGACATCCCGGAGCTAGAGGGAGTCACGACCCATGCATAGAGCTTATTTAGAAGTCATACGCATGCGGTTTCTCATGATGCTTGCTTATCGGGTCAATTATTACAGCGGGATCCTGATCTATGCGCTCAATATTGGCTCCTACTACTTCGTCTATAAAGCGATTTATGGAGACCAAGCCGTCATCGGAGGCCTTACTCTGGGTCAAATGACAACGTATGTTGCGATTTCCTGGATGGGGCGCGCTTTTTACTTCAATAACTTAGATCGTGAAATTGCGAATGAGATCCGGGATGGCAGTGTAGCGATTCAATTCATCCGGCCTTACAATTATATTTTTGTAAAAATGATGCAAGGCTTAGGCGAAGGCGTTTTCCGACTGCTGCTCTTCACGACACCTGGGATGATCTTTATCTGGCTGCTGCTCCCGATTGAGTTCCCAACAGATCCGAGCTTGTGGGTCATCTACTTAGTGATGCTGTTCTTCAGTTTCCTTATTAATACGCAGTTGAATATCATCACGGGTCTATTTGCCTTTTTCCTCGAAAATAATGAAGGCCTCATGCGCATGAAGCGCGTGGCGGTTGACCTTTTTTCAGGGCTCATTATTCCGATTTCCTTTTTCCCGGGATGGTCCAAGTCGATTCTCGAGTGGCTGCCCTTTCAGGCGATCACTTACTTACCCAGCGCAGTGTTTACTGGAAAAATTACGGGCAATGCCATACTCCAAAACTTTGGCGTACAAGTACTCTGGTTCCTGCTCCTCATTATTCCGATCTATGTGCTGTGGGTTAAATCCAAAACACGTCTATTCGTACAGGGAGGGTAACGCATGTTCTATATCACCCTCGTTTTCGATTATTTCAAAAACTACATGAAAACAAGGCTCACCTACCGATCCGATTTTTGGATTGAAGTGCTGTCCGACTTGTTGTTCAATGGATTAAATCTATTCTTCATTCTTGTCGTCTTTTTGCAAACGCAATCGCTTGGCGGCTGGAATCAAGAACAAATTTTGTTCATCTACGGTTATTTTATGATCCCTTATGGCATATTTATTTCCTTTTTTAATTTGTGGGGCTTTAGTGAGCGCTACATTGTCAAAGGGGAAATGGACCGCATCTTGACGCGGCCGGCCTACAATCTGTGGCAGCTCATGCTCGAAAATCTCGATCCAGCCTCAATGTTCAGTGCATTAGCAGGTTTGGTCGTAATGATCTACTCCTGGGTACAGCTGGACCTGCCATTTCGCTGGCATGATCCGCTCATCTTCATCGTGATGGTGGTAGGCTCGATCCTCATCTATGCAGGCGTATATATCTCATTGACTGCGTTAGCCTTCTTCTCTGATGCACCGACGGGTATCCTGCCATTGATTTGGAACATTCAGAACTACGGGCGTTATCCAGCGACGATTTATAATAAATTGTTGCGGAGTATTCTGACGTGGATTCTACCGTTTGCGTTCGTTGGTTTCTATCCAGCCGCGTATTTCATCGATCCGGAGAACTGGAAGTGGTTCGCCCTGTTAACCCCAGTGGTTGGCGTCGCGTTTAGCGCGCTGGGCATTACGGTGTGGAATATCGGTGTGAAGCGGTATCGCGGCGCAGGTTCATAAAAAATAAAAAAGGCTGTCCTACAAGTTCATTTACCTTGTGGGACAGCCTCTTTTTAGTTTACTAACCATCTGAAGGAGGTGGAGGTCCAATATTCGGTTCTACGTTCGGTTCTACGTTCGGTTCTAAGTTCGGTTCTATATTCGGTTCTATGTTTGGGAGAGGCTCTACTATAGAAGCGGTCGACGACAGCTGTTTCGGCGCCTTCTTCGCCTTCGAACAGGTCAAATCATACTTCCGGCCATTGGCCCTGCCGTATCGGACGATTTTCTGGATGATTGATTTATCCTCCAGCTTGGTGAAGGGACAGGGATCTGGCCGCGTATTGACCTCGAGGATCCATGGCTTCAGCCTATGGTCGACGGCGATATCGATGCCGAGTTCATACATGGCCGGATAGGCGCGGCTGATTTGAACGGAGGTCAAATAGGCGATTTTCTCCATTTTGTGCATAAGAACCGACGTTGCATCAACACCGAATTTGGGTTCCAAGAGGTCATAGGGGCTGTAGATGGTGCCGCCTTGACTGCCATTAGTAACGGCTTTCTGTGGATGAGCAACTCTGGCTGCGGTCCCTGTACAGACCCATTTCCCAGAGGGGGTGCGCTGAACCATGACCCGGAAGTCGTAGGGATTGCCCTCGTGAGTCAGCACGTGGATACCCTTCTGAATGAGATAACGTTTGGTGCCGACGCGGTGTTGGAGGGATTGATACAGCTTATCGAAAGTTGGAAAGCGGAAAATGTGTACGCCGCTTTGATAACGGTAGGTTCCTCCTTGTTTCTCAACGCGCATGACACCAATACCGAGCGAGCCTATATCGGGTTTGACATAGAGCATGCCGTGCCTGGCGAGCATGGCAAATAGCCTTTTTCGATCAAAAGGATGCGTAGTTGGCACATGCTGGCGCAGCTTCGCATTCCGAAGCGTGACGCGCGTTTTAATCCATTTGCTTGAAACGGCCTTCAGTGAACTTGTCATGGCTACGATCCTTTCTCTAGCGAACATGGCGTTTCATTATTCATTATGATATGAGCGACTGTGGAGGCAGGTGAACAGAGAATCGGGTTTGTAAATCAGGAATATAGAACGATGGGCAGGAAGGGCGCATAGAATATGTAGTCAGGTGTATTTGGGGTTCATGTTTAGTTAAGAGTGCTACGGGAGGAGGAACCGCACGTCCATGCACATGAAAGAGGTAATACAAGTGATGAAGCGGCAATTTCCCTGGGTTCTGCCCAGACATGAGCAAGTAGCTTCGTCGGATCAAGAGGGATTTGGAGAGCTGGCTACCTTATCACTTGTGTCAGCAGGGATGTTGGAATCGTATTACTACACAGATACGAATCCTTTTCTGCAGCGCGATGATATGAATCGCTATCAAACGTCAGGCACGAGCTCTAAGCGGCGTAAGACGATTTTTTATTCCCCATCGGATGAAGAAGCTTATCTGCGAATCAAACTGGACGTTTTCCGCAACATTCTGGAAGGCACCAGTTACCGAACAGCGATGGCAGACATGGGTACAGGGCATGCGGAGGCAACGGCAGTCGAGGTATTTCGCGATCTCGGTATGGAGGTAGAATCGGTATCCTTTCGGCTTCCGATCGAGAGGCATATAGAACGGCTTCAAAGCTTTAGACCTGAGGTGCTGTATACAATGCCGTCTATTCTGGATCGCATTTTGCAAGCGTCGGAGGATCCTTCGAGCTATGGCATCGGGCATGTCATACTGGTTGGGGAAATTGCTTCGCCCGGCTGGAGGAAGCGAGTTGCCGAAAGATTAGGTCTTGCGGAGTCATGTGTCACGGATACGTATGGCTCCATCGAAATCGGGACGATTGCGTACTTTTCCCACGAGCATGGCAGGTATTTATTTGCAGAGGGCATCGTTGCGGAGGGAGTCAAAGCCGAGTTGCTGGATGCGGATATGGAGCCATTGCCGGATGAGATGGAGCAAGTGTTGGTTCTCACCTCGACAGTAAGGGATTCGTTCCCGGCACTGCGTTATGTCACTTACGATGTGGTGCGCGATTTGAGAAGCATCGCAATAAATGGCGTCCCCACGCAGAGTTTTCAGAGCATTGTGAAGCGTATCGGGTCTGATCTGAAGCATGGGGAGAAAATCAGTATCTATGACATTGAGGATGTTGTGTACCATCATGTTAGCGAAGCGAGTGTTCGTGTACAAGTGAATGGAAACGCACTTACGGTGTATGTCTACAGCTCGCAGGCTACGCCTGCTCTTTTGGCAAGCATTCGTGCTGACGTGGAGAGCCACATTCCAGCCATCGGCATGATGATTAAGGCTCAGCTTTTAGAAGGCATTCAAGTTATCGGGGGCACCTTTGAGGATTCACAGAACCGCACCTCCGTGAAAAATAAAAAGATTTTTTACACGTAAAGGAGGGGAAGTAGATGGAGCTTGAAGGAGGTATTGTCCACGCAATCGGACGAACGCCGCTTATTCAGTTGTCGCGTTTATTCAAAGATCAGCCCTTTGAGGTGTATGGCAAAATGGAATGGATGAACCCTGGCGGCAGCGCGAAGGATCGGCCAGCTTTGTTTATGCTTCGCGAAGCGATACGGCGTGGCGAGGTGACGAGTGAGAGCGTAATTGTTGAGTCTAGCTCAGGCAACTTGGCGATAAGTCTCGCTCAGCTCTGCCGTTATCTCGGATTGCGATTCATCTGTGTAGTCGATCCCCGAACGACGCAGCAGCATTTGCAGATAATCCGCAGCTTTCACGGGGAAATCGATCTGGTTTCGGAGCCGGATGAAGCGACGGGCGAGTTTTTACCAGCGCGGATTCGGCGAGTAGCTGAGGTTGTGAGGCAAATTCCGAATGCCTATTGGACCAATCAGTACGGCAGCCCGGACAATGCGCTGGCCCATAGCGAGACAACAATGCGTGAAATTGGTGAGCAGCTAGGCGCGATCGACTATTTATTTTGCGGCGTCTCCTCGTGTGGAACGATTAGAGGGTGTATGGATTACATCCGCAGACGTGGTTGGTCCACACAGATTGTGGCGGTGGATGCCGAAGGCAGTGTTATTTTTGGCGGGGAAAAGGGTTCGCGTAAATTCCCTGGACTAGGCGCTGGCATCACGCCAGGCTTGCATCGGCATGATGTTGCGGATAGAGTCGTGTACGTATCCGACAAGGATTGTGTAGAGGGCTGCCGCGCGTTAGTGGCTGAAGAAGCCGTTCTGGCGGGCGCCTCTTCAGGCGGCGTTATTTCGGCGATACGCAGAATGAGCCGTGTGATTCCGCCGGGAGCGGTTTGTGCAGCTATTTTACCAGATCGAGGCGAACGATATTTGAACACCGTGTACAACGACGAATGGGTGCAGAAGGAAATTGGGTACACGCCGAGTAACTAGCATGGGAGACTAGCAGGATGTTGTATTTACAGGATGACCATATCCGAGAAATCGGAATCGATTGGAAGAAGCTCTCCGACATCATTAAGGAAGTCGTTGCGATAGATGATAGCGGGGACTGTGCACACCCCTTGAAGCCATACTTACGCTTTCGTAATCCTCTGAATCGGATTATTGCGATGCCTGCCTATGTAGGCGGTAAAATCGATATGTCGGGTATTAAATGGATTGCGAGTTTTCCTAATAATAGCTTTTTGGGACTACCCCGAGCACATAATACGCTGATTTTGAATAAACCCTCTACGGGTGAGCCTACCGCATTTATCCACAGCGGCTTGTTGAATGGCATGCGAACCGCAGCGGTTAGTGGTGTGATGCTGGGTCATTACGTGGCAGCTAGGCAGCCAATTGATTTACGCATCCTCTTAATTGGGTGGGGGCCGATTGGCAGGCTGCATCTAGAAATGTGTGTCGCTTTATTTGGTGAACGGATTGAACATATCAGCATTTATGATCTAAAGGGTGTCGATCCCGCTACGATTCCTGCAGTTGTTCAAGGGAAGACACAGATTGTGAGCGATTGGCGATCTGGCTACCGCGAGGCCAATGTGATTATGACCTGCACGGTGTCTGCAGAGCGATACATTGATGAGGCTCCACCGCAAGGTGCGCTCCTTCTGAATGTATCGCTCAGAGATTATAAACTGGAAAGTGTGTCGGGCGTGAAGGCGATCATTGTGGATGATTGGCGCGAGGTATGCCGTGAAAATACCGACATCGAACAACTGCACCTCAGGAATAACTTAAATGAATCGGCGGTACGAACCTTAGCGGACGTGGTGCTTCGCAACCAACTAGCTAGTGTGGAGCCTGAGGAGCCCATTTATTTTAATCCGATGGGCTTAGGTATCTTCGATATTGCCATTGCGGGATACTACTGGAAGGAAGCCGTGCGGCTGAACAAGGGCGTTACGTTAGAGGGCAGTCGATTGACCCCACCTACCACTAGTTAATCATGCCTAGGGAGATGTGGAACGACGTTCCGCTATTTCGCCGGAACTCTGCGAATGGAAGAGGTGGCATAACTGTAGCGCTTAGTGGAATAGTTACAAAAGTAAACAGAGGTCGTCTCTGCCCCAGAGGCGGCCTTTGTGTGTTATACACATTTGTCCACAAAGTTACCCACAAGTCAACAGGGTCTAAAGTCCCTGTTGTGTATAACTTATTCGACGCGTATCAACATATCCACACTCTGAGTTATCCACAGAAATTCACCTGTGGATTATATTTTTGTCACAAAACACGCGCCTATTTCGCCTTATAGAAGTAAAGCGAAACGGAGGATGATGAACTTGACAAAATACGACACAGCCGTCATTGGTGGAGGCTTAGCTGGATTCATTGCTGCGATTGAAATAGCGAAAAGTGGCAGAAACGTTGTACTTCTGGAACGATCAGGGCGAATGGGCGGCAGAGCGATGACGATTAAGAAAAACGGTGTGCTTTTCAATCTAGGCGGACATGCGTTATATCGTGCAGGAGATGCCTATCGCATCTTAAAGGAGCTTGGCATTCGCATCGAAGGGGGCGCACCGCCCTCAAAGGTTAACGCGCTGTGGAATAATGATCTTGTACCTATGCCGTCAACTGCGGTCAGCATGCTTACATCGAAGCTGCTCTCCTGGTCCGGGAAACTGGGACTTCTGCGACTCGTCATGCGATTAACTAAAATGAATGTGAGCAAGGTAGGGAACTCAACGCTTAGAGAATGGGCGGAGCAAGAAATTGCCGATCCGATGGTTCGTCATATTTTTTATTCCTTGTGCCGAACAGCTACTTATGCACATGATACAGATCACCAGCTCGCAGGCCCTGTGCTCGCACAGGTACATCGTGCGCTGAAGGGTGTGCTCTACCTCCACGGAGGCTGGCAAACGATTATTGATCAGCTGCAGGAGAAAGCGGTCGGAGCAGGAGTCCACATCCTTAGTGGTTCCGACGTGAAAGAAATCGTTCATGCGAATGGTCAGGTTCAAGGACTTCATCTATCTAATGATCAACGGATCGATGTCTCGCATGTCATCAGCACGGCATCTCCTTCGGAAACCTATAAGCTTGTTTCTAATGCGGAGCATACCATCCTGAAGCAGTGGAAGGAGGAGGCACGCCCCTCGAAAGCAGCGTGTCTTGACCTTGGCTTGAAGAAGCTTCCCGTACATGGTCGGGATTTTGCAATCGCATTGGATCAGCCCATCTACTTCTCCCATCACACCGTGAATGCGAAGCTAAGCGAGGATGATACTTTGGTTGTTCATTTAATTAAATATAATGGACCTGGTGAAAACAATCCCAAGACCGACGAGGACTTACTGAACGGGGCGATGAATACCCTGCATCCCGGGTGGGAACAAGAAGTGGTGGCTAGGCAGTTTTTGCCTAATATAACCGTGGCTCACGACACCCTGCATAGGGGTAAAAGTAATTCTTTCACGGGTCCAGCCGTTGAAGGCATTCGTGGACTGTATGTAGCAGGAGACTGGGTCAGTCATGGCGAAATGCTGGCTGATGCCTCGGCGGCAAGCGCTAGACGCGCGGCCCAAGCTATTTTAAAAACGCCTTAGCTCGCTTAGAATTGTCATATGACCTTAAGATCGAATTAAAATCGGGAGGTGTGCCAGATGGAGACCACAGGTGCAGGAGCTTCCGAACAGATCTATCTGTCCTATAGACCCTTAATGTTCTCTCTAGCGTATCGTATGTTGGGAAGTGTGGTGGATGCGGAAGATGTCGTGCAGGAAGCATTTCTGTATGTCAATGAAACCAATCTGGACCATGTTCACAATCCCAAGGCTTACCTATGCAAAATCGTGACCAACCGCTGTATCGATACCCTACGTTCTGCTAGTAAAAAGCGCGAGGTCTACGTTGGACCTTGGTTGCCTGAGCCATTGATAACAACCTATGACGACCAACAGATCGC
Organism: Paenibacillus sp. J22FR5; assembly: GCF_059691975.1. Taxonomy (NCBI): domain Bacteria; kingdom Bacillati; phylum Bacillota; class Bacilli; order Caryophanales; family Paenibacillaceae; genus Paenibacillus; species Paenibacillus sp. J22FR5. The sequence continues at coordinate 77,973 of NZ_JCAUAN010000027.1, forward strand.
CCCAGATCTCGCGTATACACAGAAAGAATCGCTGTCCACCGCCTACCTTTTGCTTCTGCAACAGTTGTCTTGGGTGGAACGGGCGGTTTTCTTGCTTCGCGAGGTTCTGCAGTATGAATACGATGAAATCGCGGAGATTGTGGGCAAAAGCAGCACAAATTGCCGCCAAATTTTCAGACGGGCTAAGAATGCGATAAGCCTGCCGCCAGAGCGAGATGGCGAACCGAGAACAGTACTCAACAAGCCTGTATTGGAACAAACAGCCGCAGTCGTGGAACAATTCGTACACGCTTTAGTTTCAGGGAATCTCGCTCAACTATTAACCATCGTGAAGTCCGATGCAATTTTATACTCTGATGGTGGCGGCAAAGTGAAAGCAGCGATCAACCCAATTATAGGAGCAGAGCGAATTGCCTTGTTCTTGTCTGGTGTTTTGGCCAAAGTGCCTGAGGGCTATCGTTACGTCCTAACAACCGTCAACGAACAAATGGGCATTGTAGCCTATGTGAACGATCAGCCCCATAATGTGTTGACTTTTCAAGTGGCGGATGGACAGATTAAAGGTTTTTATCTCGTTGTGAATCCTGATAAATTGAGACACCTCGAAGCGGGTCGAACAGAAGCATGAGGTCTCATCCTACTTATATAAGGCTGCTCACGAGTCGTTAGTATCCGCAGCAGCTTTTTTTTGTTTGATGTCATCTAGGGAATGTCGCATAATGGATGAAGATAAAAGCTGGATAGCAAGAGGAGAGAGAGCATCATTGAAAAAAGTGAATGAAACAGCAGTAAGCAAGCGTAAGGCACCATCCTTTTCGCTTCCTGCTTCTAACGGGAAGAAAGTTTCTTTAGCCGATTACAAAGGGCGTAAAGTCGTTATTTACTTTTATCCGCAAGACAATACACCGACCTGTACGCAGCAATCCTGCGATTTTCGGGACTATAACGGGAAGTTTGCGGAGTTAGGTGTAGAAGTCATTGGCATTAGCCCAGATGAGCTCAAGTCGCATGATAAATTTATTGCCAAGTACGAGCTGCCGTTCTTACTGCTCTCGGACACTGAGCATAAGGTAGCGGAGAAGTATGGGGTATGGGCGATGAAAAAACTGTACGGACGTGAGTACATGGGCATTATCCGCTCTACTTTTCTCATCAATGAAAAAGGTTATATCGTGAGGGAATGGAGCAAAGTGAGGATTAAAAATCATGTGCAATCCGTGTTGGATGCTGTGATGGAAATGGCGTAGAATGCGCTTATCATGAAAAGCTGCTTCATACATACATCGAAGGGATTCTACATCGCCTTATGTAATTTCTTTAAATTTTCCCCCTTCCACAATTGCTTTTACTGAATCTAAAAAAGCATCGCCTATCAGTGCTAAGTAATCATCAAATGCCCCATACATTTTACCTGAGTTTGAAATCATAAGAATGAGGTGTTCGTTAAACGCCTCTCCAACCACTACAAGGGATTCGTTCACTCTTTCTTCATATGTTTCAACTTTCTCCCTGTATATGTGGCTAGATGCCCGTTTTGCATTAAAGTGTGTCTTGGACAATTCCGTTCTAACCTTATAGGCAGGATGCAGTAGTTCCAATCCACCGAATTTTTTTAAAAAATTTATTGCTGAAGGGAATAAATGATAATTCTCAGTAAGTAATTCTTGCTCGTACTCTAAAATATCAATTGTTCTGGAATCAGTCCACCCAGACTCCTTTAAGATATCTTCAAACTTATTCAAATATCTCACCTCACAGTATCAGTCACTTGTTACAGTAGCCCCATCTGTTGTAACTTTGCAATTATCACTCTTTCTCCCTTTTAAATTTGAAAACTGTAATGCGTAGCACGGTGGGCTTTGGAAAAAGAAACTACATACTAAGCGAACCAACAAGCCGTATCCATTCCTGTGAATAAGCGCAATCTATAGCTTTGTTCTTTACTATGTACGGGCGGCAAGTTAGATAAAAAGAACCACAGGGAGAAATTATCGCTCGACTGTGGTTCGCTTTTTCACTCAATTTTAATTTCTTAAAAGGAAACTTTACTTTCACTAAGTTCCTCTAGGTCTTCAGTTCCAATCATTAAAAGTCACTGGTGGATAAAATTAAAGTATTATCCTGTAATTTCACAACTTAATGTAAATCCTGCATCTGTAATTACCTCATAAGCCTTATTTAAAAATTTTATACCTATTTCCGGGATATCGTGCTTAGAATAAATTTTTATTCCTAAATTCCGACCTTTTGAATCTGGATAACTTTCAAATATATCTCCGCTTTCTATAAAACCTAGGTACATATTAATTTTGTTTTGCAGCATAGTTAAATGCTTACCCTCGTCTTCCCATCCAAGGTCATCAATAATAGCTAAATTAGCTATACCTGTTTCATTATCAACACCAATAGCATCAATCATTTCAAGTTGTTCAAGTGACATCTATCGTACCACCTTTCTTTAGTTGTTTTTTCTAACTACTGTGACTTCAGTTGGGGGGATTTGTGTTCCACCAGTAAAAGGTGGCTTTCCATTTCCTACAACTGTTGCCCCTGATTCTGCAATTTCTGGATGTGCAATTTTTTGATTTTTTGTTAATGGAGCAGTTGCAGAACCTTTAGCTTCGACAATATTTAATTTTCCAGTTGTACTATCAATTCCGATTGCATCAAGTATTGTTTTGGTACCACTCTTATTCGTCGTGACTGTTATTTGCTCAACTACATTATTGTTAGTCGCCTTCATTCCTTCAACAACTTCTTTTTCGTACGCCTTGCCATTAGCATTGTTTTGTTTCAATTGTTCAGCTTTACTAGTCCCCTATGTTGTAAAGTTAACTTTATCTGTCGATAGAAAAAAAAGAACCACAGGAGGGGCAGTTATCACCCCGCTGTGGCACAATACTTAAATTTCCATCCCCAATTTTTCTTTTAGTTTATGATCGATTGGGTATTCAATTTCTAACGGTAATTTATCAATACAAAAATCGCCTAAGTTTATTTCTTGATGCCAAGTGTGTACCTGAGATGTTATATCGGTAATATGGTAAATCCAATCACTCACATAATTCTCAACCAAACTTCCCTTTAATCCAAGCTGTATAGCCCTTCTTTCTATTGGATGTCCATATATATCTCTATCAGGATCCCACTGACATCGAACCTCTGAATGATCTAACTTCATTTTCCAATCTTCGAGTGATGAAAATGAGTTACAATCAAAAGTTGTTGATATCGATTTAGCAAGGATTTCATCAAACCCTTTTCTCGATATATCTATAGCTAATATGCGTTCCTGATTCTGTTTCATTCCCCAACCCGACCTGTACATCATCCATAAAAAGGAAGGTTTAATCCAAGTCATTCTTTCCTTCTTAAAACTTGAACCAAAAGTGTTTAACTCCAATGCTTCCTCAGCAATCTTAGAATTATATGCTTGGTATACCCTGATTGTATCATCGTTATATGATGCTCGAAGTATCCTCACTTCTGATTTCTCACCGTTTCCCAAATAATGATTCATACCTTTCCTTAGCAAGTTTTAGTTTTATTTCATATTCTGTATTACCCTTGTCTAGAAGAATTTGAAATAAAGATATAAGATTTAAGTGCAAGAACTCTTCATTTACATCAATAACGAGTGCATCGGTTAAAAGCATTTCTGCCGTGTTATAATCTTGAATTTTTATAAGTAATGCAGAAAAATCAACATATGCATCAATGAATGTTGGTTCAATTTCTATCGCTGAACAATAATATTTAACGGCATTTTGAGAATTTCCTTTTGTCTCTTCCATCCCCGCAATAAGATAATGATACCTTGCTGAATAATAGTTTGTATCCAGCTTTGTAGCCTCTTCGTAATATACTCCTGCTTTAGCTTTATCATTATTATAAAAATAATAATTGCCCATACATTCAAGTTTTTCGGGGGAATCGTTAGAGTGTCCATATATTTCATCGATATATTTCAAAGTACCTTCTTCTTTATTCAATATACGAGTAGTTATGTCTTGATAATTCCCACTTTTTTCTACAATACTATTTTCGTTTATGTTCATGGAGCCTTCCTCACATTTACAACATTTTTGTTAAACTCATCTAATTGGGTTTTTGGAATACCTAAATTCTTTAAATCTGTACCTTCTAATCCTTCTTTATTAAATTTCACAGCATCAATGCCTTTAGAACCTGCTTGATTAATGGACTCATTCACTAACTTATTATAATATTCTGGTGTTACTTCAAATTCGACAATAACCTCTTTTGTTCCTTCTTTAACAGCTTTGTTATCAAATTCTTTTGCTTTATCTAAGCTTTGAGTTAGATATTTCGAACTGTTTGTACCTGTTATAGCGGGTTGAAGTTCACCAGACTGAATTGTTTTTGCGTACTCTTCTTCACTCATTTTTCTATACACTTTATAACCAGTCGATGAATTCGCAACTTTTTCCGCACCCTCAGAAGAACCACTTTTAAAGTTTTGGACTAAACTGCTAACGTCTTCACCCAAATTACTAACTCCATTATATGCCGTTGTACCACCATGAGCAATCATGGCAGCTCCTGCTACATTTACAGGTACTCCAGGCACTGCACCTACTCCGGTTGCGTCAAGTAAAAGTCCACCAACTTCAGTTGCCGTACCCACAATTGCCTCACCAATGCCACCCACTGTAGCGACTACATCTCCAAATATTTTGCCGGCGGTGTATGATTTAGGATTTTTGTTAGTTGCATCGGTTTGCACGAGTCCCATCGAAACATTAGTTAGTGCGGCATCACCAGCTCCTGTTATGAAAGAGTTTACTTTAGAGATGAAAGAAGTAGAGGTTATCTGGGGTGTATAAGTACTCGTTTGTGGATTGACTTTAACATTGGAATAAGAACTTACTTGGCTTAAAGGGCGATTACCTTCAGGAATGTATTGTTTGGCCTGATCGGGAATCTTACTCCATTGCTCGTCGGACAATCTTGAACTATTGTTTGGTAATTGAGGTGATGAATTTGCCTTGGCTTGTTGGGCTAATTGTGCCTGTTTAGCCATTTCCGCTTGCCGCTCTACTTCAGCACGTCGATTTATTTCGTTTCGAGCCATTTCTCCGTCATAATCTTTACTCTTGGCTAATTTAGATAAACTTGCTCCGCTTTCTTCGCGGAACATTTGAGCTAATTGCTGCTTGGCTGTAGAACTGCCATTTCTGCTTTTTTCATAAAGGTCGTCCCTAATTTCTGCTCGATTCAATTCCTTTAATTCGTCCTTTGCCCAACTAGCGTTGCCATCTTTACTTGAAGCTAGATTAGTAAGATAGACACGTTGGTTTGCGCGTTCATCGGCTTTATCCATCTTAGCAAGCTCCTGTTTCGCCCAAGTAGCATTACCGTCGTTACCTTTACTTATGTTGGTTAAATACGTTCGTTGGTTGGCATCCGCCGCCGCTTTATCCAACTTAGCAAGTTCTTGCTTAGCCCAAGTAGCATTACCGTCGTTACCTTTACTTATGTTGGTGAGATAAGTGCGCTGGTTGGCATCGGCAGCCGCTTTATCTAACTTAGCAAGTTCTTGTTTGGCCCAAGTAGCATTACCGTCGTTACCTTTACTTATGTTGGTGAGATAATCGCGCTGGTTGGCATCTGCCGCCGCTTTATCTAGCTTAGCAAGCTCTTGTTTCGCCCAAGTAGCATTACCGTCGTTACCTTTACTTATGTTGGTGAGATAATCGCGCTGGTTGGCATCTGCCGCCGCTTTATCTAGCTTAGCAAGCTCTTGCTTAGCCCAAGTAGCATTACCGTCGTTACTCTTACTAAGGTTAGTAAGATAATTGCGCTGGTTGGCATCAGCAGCTGCTTTATCCATGTTGGCAAGTTCTTGCTTAGCCCAAGTAGCATTGCCGTCGTTACCTTTGCTTAGGTTGGTTAAATAAGCACGCTGATTGGCTTCTTGAGATTCTTTACTGATTTGTGGAGTAGAGCTAATCTTTGAATCACTAACCGAGATATTGATAACTGTACCTGAGCTTTTGCTGACTACTGAAGTGAGAACAGGAGGGGAGGCAGGTTGGGATAGTTTGGTCAATTCTTGTTTCGCCCAAGCGGCATTGCCATCATTACCTGTGCTCAGGTTAGTTAAATACGTTCGTTGGTTAGCATCGGCAGCCGCTTTATCCATGTTGGCGAGCTCTTGCTTTGCCCAAGCAGCGTTACCGTCGTTACCTTTACTTAAGTTAGTTAGATAAGTACGTTGGTTAGCATCGGAGTCTGATTTAGATGTTGAAACGGAAGATGTAACTTTGGTGTCGCTTACTGCAAGATTAACCAAGGTGCCTTTGTTAATGCTGGTTGGTGAAATAGAAGTAGTGGAGGTGGTTTTCGTTGATGTTGTGGTCGGAGTAGTTACAACATTCACTGTTGATGGATTGTTGTATGAAACGACATTTTGTGACTGATTGTAAGTGACTTGATTAGGTTTGGGTTGAACAACGGGTAAAGATACAACAGGGGTTGGAGTAGGCTTTGGTACTACTACTGGTGCAGGTGTCGGTTTTTCGACGGTAGCTCCGGCAAGTTGCGATTTTGCCCATTCTCCATTTCCTCCTCCAGCTTTGATAAGATTGTTTAAATAATCATACTGATTTTGTGAGATAGTTTGTCCCATTTTTGATAAATAACCTCCATGTCATTAGGGATGTTGAATGTTCCTCCGTGAACGATTCAATTTTTACACATAGACAGTTTAAAGGTTAATCGACCTTAATCTAATAAAATAGGTAGGATTACCCAATTAAAATGTAAACTTATAGTATCAAAAATAGGTAAATATTACTATATTTATTTTTAGTTTTCCTGTTTTTTTTTGCTGTCATACTCTCACGCCCGCGCCCATATAATCTATCAGATGTCAAAATGATAGAACATGCGGAGGGATCATCGGATGCGCTTACAGGTTCAAGCTCCAAGGAATGGACAGCAACGAATTCAACTAATGGTGGTAGTCTTTTTACTAGTTTCACTTTTCATAGGTCTGATGCCCGCTAAAGCAGCAGAAAGTGATGCTGACCAAGCTACGCAAGAGGTGTATCAGCAGCTTCAAGCAGGAAAGCGACTGAAAAGTGAAAGGACTTACGTAACACCGGAGCAGCCTACTGTGTACTTAACGTTTGATGATGGTCCTAGCAAACTGACGAATCAGGTGCTGGATATTTTAGATAAAGAAGACGTTAAAGCGACGTTTTTCGTACTTGGGGAGCAAGCAAAAGCACATCCGGATGAACTCAAAAGAATCGTGAAAGACGGTCATGCCATTGGCAATCATACCTATGATCATGTTTATAAAGAGCTTTATAGTGATTTTCAAACCTTTTGGGATCAAATTCAGCGCAGTGAGGACGTGATTTCAGATATTGCAGGGATTCGACCGCAGCTCGTCCGTGCCCCTGGCGGGACATCAACGAATTTCGATGCCTATTATTATTACCTGATGGATCAAGCAGGCTATATCATGGAGGACTGGAATGTCGACAGCGGTGACTCCAAGAGAGCGAACGTACCTGTGAATGAGATCTGGCAGACGGTGAAGGCTTCCCCACTTGAACATGAGATTAATATTTTGTTTCACGATGGAACGGGGCATGAATCTTCCGTCCAAGTATTACCCCAAGTGATTAGCTATTACAAAAAGTTAGGATACACGTTCGCTACCTTGACAGATCAGGTTAAACCCAAACAATTCGCTGTCATGAAGCCAAAATGGTCGCGGAATATGAGTTTGAAGCATTTTCAAACGCTGCTGGAACAGACACAACAATATGCAGCCGCTCACCCGAGCCCATCTGTCATCGCGAAGAAGGAAGAGGAAGAGCTCCTCGCTAAGAAATTGGAGGCAGAAGCGGAAGAGAAAGCTAAAGCGAAAAAGGAAGAAGAAGAGGAGGCTGCTCGCGTTCTCTCCAAACAAGCTGCCTTACCTCTGCAAGTTCATGTACTTGGAGGTAATACGTTTACAATTGAACCCTCGATATATAAGCTGCATTCGAATCAAATAGAGCTGCCTCTACGCTATCTCATCGAGAAGATGGGCGGGAAAGTGGAGTGGCATGCAAACACGAAAACAGCCGTTGCCCATTATGGCATCTATGATATGGACTATGATTTAGCAGATAGAAGCATTAGCTTATTTACCTTAGGTAAGCAAACAGCCACTTATTACATAGCAGATATGAAAATGCAGGATAGCCAAATTATCGTACCTTTACGCAAAACGATAGACTCACTAGGCGGCCGAATTACGAATGCCGTGATGGATACGAATAATCGCGAGGTTTCCATGGCGCTGCGACCCTTCTACTTTTTCAAAGAAAATAATAGTATTCTCAAAAACTCTCTATTTGCTATGGGAGGCTAATGTCTAAAAGAGTAGAGAGCTGGAAAAACTAGAAGCATACCCTTATAAAGGAGGCTTCTTGTCTATGGCATCGAAAACCCGAATATTCGATCAACCGCAGCCTCTTGTGGAACGGATGATCATGAACGTAGAGAAAGTGATAGTTGGCAAAAGAGAGACGATAGAGAAAGCATTTATCACTATGTTGAGCGGCGGCCATCTGCTGCTAGAGGACGTTCCTGGTGTAGGCAAAACCATGCTGGCACGCACGTTAGCGAGAACGATCGGTTGCGAGTTTAAGAGAATTCAATGTACACCAGATCTGCTTCCTTCCGATGTGACCGGCGTATCCGTTTTTAATGCAAAAAACAATGAGTTTGAGTTCCGCCCAGGGCCATTGATGACCTCTGTGGTACTTGCTGACGAATGTAATCGGACCTCTCCGAAGACGCAGTCTGCTTTCCTCGAAGCGATGGAAGAGAAACGAGTGACCATTGACGGCACGAGCTATGAGCTGCCGAAGCCATTCGTTGTCATCGCTACGCAAAATCCAATGGATTATGAAGGAACCTATGCCCTGCCGGAAGCACAGATGGATCGGTTTATGATGAAGCTTTCGCTCGGATATCCAACGCATGATCAAGAGATTCTGATGCTGGATAGGCTGCAGGATCGCCACCCATTAGAAAGCTTGAAGCCTGTCATCGTACAGGATGAGTTTGTGCAATTACAGAAAGAAGCTGCCATGATCCATGTGGATAACACGTTGAAAGATTTCATCGTTCGCTTAGCTTTGGCGACCCGAGAACACGCGGATTTTTACATTGGAGCAAGTCCAAGAGCGTCCTATGCCTTGATGCGCGCTGCGCAAACAGCGGCGTATGTGAAAGGAAGAAGCTTTGTTGTTCCGGATGATATCAAAGATTTAGTTCTGCCCGTTTGGACGCATCGGCTTATTCTGACGTCGGATGCTCGGATGATGGGCCGCTCGGCGGAAACGATTCTCCAAAGCTTACTAGATGGCATGCAAACACCAGTTCTTCGTTACGTTAATGCGAAGTAGGGGAGCTGCCATATGAAAAGCTGGGGAAAGACGACGTTGTTGCTCGTAGGTTGTGTGTTGACGATCTTTTTGGCTTATCGTCAAGGTGGATTTGCTGCGTGGTATTTAAGTATCTGCTTATCCTTGATCTGGATTCAAGCGGGTTTGTTTTATGTGTTTGCCTTGAAAGGCATGATGTTGAATCGGCACATGTCTGGGGACGTGTTTCTTTCAGGCGATGATGTCATGATCGTGCTGGAAATTAAGCATCGTTCGCCAGTGCCAATGCCGTGGTTGCTGATCAAAGAGACCTGGATACATGAAGGAAGCGGGAGAAAGTTGATCTATACCAAGCTGCTGCTTCCCTGGTTCCAGAAGACACTCTTGCTTCCTTACAAAATGACCAACCTCATGCGAGGCAGCTACCGATTTGCTCACCTTGAAGCAGTGACGGGGGATCTCTTTGGTTTCGCACTTCGCAAAGTATACAGAGAAGATCTGCAGCGCTACGTCGTATATCCACGTCCGGATGCTTTCGGTCGAAGCGGGATGACGTTTCAATCCGAGGAGGGAGAGATCTCCACGACTCGCGGTGCCAAAGCCGAAACGCCGCTCATCAGCTCCGTTCGTGATTATGTCAGCGGAGACCCGTATCACCGCATTCACTGGAAATCGACGGCTCGCCTGAGCCGTCTAATGACCAAAGACCCCGAGCAGGCCGCCTCCACGAAGTGGATGCTGCTGCTCGATGTAGCGCCTGCGGCGGGCCCAGCGGAGGCGGCGCAGCCGCTGCTGGAGAAGGGCGTCGCCCTCGCGGCGGGCTTCTTCGAAGCCGCTGCCAGCGGGCGAGAGAGCTGCGGCTTCGCCTGCAGCTCTGGAACTACAAGGCGAATCGCACCGACGATTCGCCCTGATCTGACGCTCGCGTACGAAGTACTCGCGAGCGTTGGCGGCAAGCCCGGCATTTCCTTTCCTGACCTCGTCAGGAAAGAGGCGGCAGACTTGCCGCTGCATGCGTCGATACTGTGCATCACATCGACGCTGGATGTGGCGCTGGTGCGCGCGATCGCAGATAGCGGCACCAGGCGCCGAGCTGTGCACGTGATCTACGTGCACGCGCGGCCTTCCCTCTCGGTCGCAGAGCGAGAGGCGGCTTCCCAGCTGCAAGCCGCAGGCTGCAGCTTCACGGAAGTGCCGCATCCGCAGAGCCAGTGGCCATCGCAAGGGGGTGTTGCGGATGCAACCGCTTGAACCGCGCCGCGGACTACACGCGCGCTCTCGTTCGCACTCTTTTTATAAACGATCAGGTACTTCGAGCTCAGTCACTTCACACTCAGGCACTTTGCGCTCAGGTACTTCGCACTTAGGCGCTTCGCACTCAGGTACTACGCACTCTAGCATTTCTCACACCAGCAATCCGCCATCCAATACATCGCTCCCAGACACATCACCTAGATCTTCCCGCAACCCATCCCAGCTCATCTTCCGCGCGGACACGATACCGCCAACTCACAATAATCTCTTCCGAGACAGTCTCATCAGCCTGCTCCTCTTTCTACTCCTCTCGGAATGGTTGCGCCCTTTAGCTTGGATGGCCGATGAGTCGATCCAAATTGGACCTGTCCTTGTTGTGTTTGCTCTCTGCCTTGCACTTGATTGCTTTAGGGTCCCTTATGGATGGGGGTGGCCTGCGAAGTGCAGCATTATCGTGGTATTTATTGGTTATATGTTTAACCGCGAGACATTACTTGCAGGGGGATGGATCATCTCATTGCTAAGAACGTTCGCGCAAGATTTTGTATACATCGTACAAGCTCATTTTGACCTCATCAGCGGCGAAATGCGTACACTTCTATTTCTAATGGGTTGGGCGCTGCTACTTTCAGTCGTTCAAGCACTTATGCTGCAGAGACAGCATAGTCTTTGGTTTGTGATAGCGACTTTGATTTATCTCGTAGGTATACAGCTTGTATTAGGGGCAGATACCGTTCAAGGAATTATACGCACATTAGGCTATGGAATGCTCTTGATGGCTTTACTTAATCTCTCAAGAATCGAACAGACGTATCGTGTGGCATCTACACGAGCAGGAAGTTATTTGCAGTGGCTGATTGTCAGTATGATCTTCGTTGGTATCTTGTCAGGTGTAGGTTGGTTGTCGGCCAAACAAACTGAATCTGCACCACTCATGAAACCGCTAAGTTGGGCGCAATGGTATGATCGCATATTTGAGCTTTATGACGAAGAAACTGGTGTGAGTCCTGCCGTGGCTACTTCTGGTTACGGTCAAAATGACACTTCTCTGGGAGGTCCACTCCAAGTGGACACCTCGCCTGTGTTTACGGCCAAAACATCGAAATTAACCTACTGGCGCGGCGAATCCAAAAGCTACTACGATGGCAAAGGCTGGACACAGCCTATTCAAAAGCTGGAACCCTTTGTGGCTGCGAATCCAACGTCAGCGCTACCTGTCGTGGAGCAGGAAATTCTGCCCAATGGGAAGTCATCCAATAAACAATTGTTCGTAGGTGGTCAACTGCGGAGCGTGGACATGTTACTGAATGAGAAGGGGAAGCCGATAGTATCGAGTAGTCTTCTGACTTCCGAAACGAGTGGCAAAATCACTTTGCCAGAGATCGCTGACTCGTTATCCTATTACAAAATAACCGTTCAACCGGTCAAAGAAAATCCAGATCTTTTGAACACTGATATCGGTCCATACCCGGAAGAGATTGCGAACGAATATTTGCAATTACCAGCGACGCTGCCGCGGACTGTGCGGAATACGGCTGAACAAGTCACCGAAAACCGATTGACTCCCTATGCCAAAGCTGTGGCCGTTGAACAGTATTTGAGTAAAACCTTTACCTATAGTCTCGAAAAGCCAACTAATCCCAGCCGCAGCGAGGATTTCGTCAGTCATTTCCTGTTTGTAGACCATACAGGGTATTGTGATCATTTTTCCACGGCAATGGTTGTCATGCTTCGTTCTGTCGGTGTACCCGCTCGGTGGGTAAAGGGATTTGCTCCAGGATCAGCAGGCTCCAGCGATGAAAATGGGCTGCAAGAAGTCGTCGTCCGCAATCAAGATGCGCATTCGTGGGTTGAAGTGTATTTCCCGTCGATGGGGTGGGTACCGTTCGAGCCAACGCCTGGCTTTTCAGGCATTTCCCCAGATCAACCGAGAGATATTTTGACGACAGCAGCTATGGAGCAATTAGGGATGACAGCATCTCTCACCAACACGCCGGTGTCTGTCATTACGAAGTCAAGTGAATGGTTGCACACGATGAAGAATAATCTCATCCAATTAGTAAAGGCTTATAAGAGTGCTGTTTTCGTTCTAATCGGCAGCATTTGTTTGATGGTGGGTCTGATGCTTATTCTTCGTCGCCATGGGTATTTGCTGCAGGGGTCGGTAAAGCTCCCAAGCTATAGCGAGGGATCTCCTCTTACTCATTCTCTTACGCCATATATGGATCGTTTGTGGAGACAGCTTTTCCGCAAATACGGTGCTAAGCCCGCTAACCAAACGGTACGCGAATATGTCATGAACCTTCAAATGATGCATCCAGGGCAGCAGCAAGCACTGCTCTCTTTTGCCCAAATCTATGAAAGTGTCCGCTATGACCCAGCTCGCGCCTTCGCCTATTCGAAGCAGGAAATTACAGCGATTTGGAAAGCCATTCAAAAGACACATTAAATCCCCTTTACATCCTAGGTGCCTAATGTTTAAAATTAGTACCTAGAAATAGCGGTAAGTGGACAAGGGTTCGCCCAAAGCTTCAATCGCTATGAACCTAGGAGGTCGGATAATGAGTAAACCAAGTGAATTGATCGTCGTTTTAGATTTTGGAGGCCAATATAATCAACTGATTGCTAGACGAATCCGTGATTTGGGCGTATATAGCGAATTGCTGCCGCACAATACAACGGTTGATAAAATTCGTGAGATTAACCCAAAAGGGATCGTGTTCTCCGGCGGACCTGCAAGCGTATATGGCGAAGGAGCTCCTTCGGTAGATGCTGGCATTTTCGATTTGGGTATTCCAATTTTAGGCATTTGCTATGGGATGCAGCTGATTGCACACCAATTGAGCGGGAAAGTGGAACGCGCACATACACGTGAATACGGGAAAGCGGATCTGCTATTCTCGAATGAAAGCCCGCTTGTCAAAGGTCTTGAAGCGAACCAAACAGTATGGATGAGTCACGGTGACCATGTTTCCGTTTTACCTGATGGCTTTGTCGTTGAGGCAAGCACGGAATCCCTTCCAATTGCTGCAATGAGCAACCGTGATCGCAAAATTCATGCTGTACAGTTCCATCCTGAAGTTCGTCATTCAGTTCAAGGAAACGAAATGATTCGCAACTTCATTTATGAAGTATGTGGTTGTGTCGGCGATTGGACGATGTCCTCTTTCGTGGAAGATATGATTAAAGAGCTTCGTGCAGAAGTTGGCGATAAAAAGGTGCTTTGCGCACTTAGCGGCGGCGTAGATTCATCCGTTGTAGCGATTCTGCTTCACAAAGCGATTGGCGCACAATTGACTTGTATGTTCATTGATCATGGTCTACTCCGTCAAGGTGAAGGCGAAAGCGTGATGGAGACGTTTGTCGGCAAATTTGATATGAAAGTTGTCAAAATCGATGCGAAAGATCGTTTCCTCGGCAAATTGGCTGGCGTAGCGGATCCAGAGCAAAAACGTAAAATCATCGGCACTGAATTCATTCGCGTGTTCGAAGAAGAATCAAGCAAGTTTGATGACTTCACTTTCTTGGCACAGGGCACGTTGTACACAGATATCGTTGAAAGTGGTACGGCTACCGCGCAAACGATCAAATCCCATCATAACGTTGGCGGCCTACCGAAAGATATGAAGTTCAAGCTTATCGAACCATTGAAAACACTATTCAAAGACGAAGTGCGTAAAGTAGGCGAAGAGTGTGGTCTTCCTTCCGCGATCGTGTGGAGACAGCCATTCCCAGGTCCTGGATTAGCTATTCGTGTTCTAGGTGAAGTTACCGAGGATAAACTGAAAATTGTTCGTGAATCCGACGCCATCCTGCGTGATGAAATCGCCAAAGCTGGCCTAGATCGTGAGATCTGGCAGTACTTCACAGCACTTCCAGGTATGAAAAGTGTAGGTGTTATGGGTGATGGAAGAACCTATTCATATGCCGTAGGTATCCGTGCAGTTACGTCCATTGACGGTATGACTGCCGACTGGGCACGTATCCCTTGGGATGTGCTTGAGAAGATTTCCGTGCGTATCGTAAATGAGGTTGAGAACGTGAATCGTATCGTGTATGACATCACGTCCAAGCCGCCAGCTACGATTGAGTGGGAATAGTACGTGCAGATCAATCTGCGCCAATAGCGTGAAAGAAGGACTCTCTTTAAGCTGCGATCTACAGCTGGAAGAGAGTCCTTTATTTTGAGTTTTTGAGCGAAATTATTGGATTAATATGTTACATTATAAAGAAACCCAATATGTTGGAGCTCTCAATGGAGGATTAGTTATGGTTATGATTTCATCTATTTTGGTCGGTCTTGTTGCGCTAGAGCACTTATATATCCTGGTACTGGAAATGTTCCTATGGACGACACCGCGCGCGATGAAGTCGTTCGGTATGACGAAGGATAATGCACAGATCACCAAGAGCTTGGCCGCGAATCAAGGGCTGTACAATGGTTTTTTGGCAGCAGGTCTCGTATGGGGTCTTGTCCATCCGGACGCTTCTATAGGGCGTTCGATTGAGGTTTTTTTCCTCGCATGTGTGCTCGTCGCAGCCATATTCGGAGGCGCCACAGCGAAAAAATCGATTCTACTCGTCCAAGGGCTGCCTGCTCTGATTGCTCTTGTTTTTGTTCTTCTTACCTAGCAGCATTGACTACAATCGATGGTACGCTCAAGCCGCTAACTACCATTGAATGGGAATATGAATTTAAATTAGAAAAAAGACGAACGATCTTTGGGATTTTACCCAGATAATGTTCGTCTTATTTTATTGACACTTGATCAATTCCCAACTAAAATATGAAATTGGATAACAGTTTTTCGTATAATCTCGGGAATTGGCCTGGGAGTTTCTACGAGATCACCGCAAATGATCTGGCTACGAAAAAAAGGAACGGTATCCGTATGAGTTTTTACTTGCGACTTCACATTCTGAAGGCAGCCCTCATATGGACGGCTCCTTTTTCGTACCCGGAATCAGGCAACATGATTCCGGGTTTTTTGCTGTTCCCAGATAGCATATATGGTTACTTTTGCTTCGCAGAACCTTGGTAAACGCGCGCGTCCTAGAAGGACAACAGGGGCGTTTATCCTTGGTTCCCCACCATTCGTTTAGGAGGAGTAGGAAAATGGATTTGGATCGTTTTTTTAAGTTGAAACAAAATGGCACGACTGTAAGAACAGAAATCATGGCGGGGATTACGACGTTCATGACAATGGCTTACATCCTTGCGGTAAATCCAGATGTATTAAGTGCTTTTAAGTCAGGTGCAACTGGCGGAGACTGGACTTCCATTTTCTTAGCAACAGCTATTGCAGCGGGCGTTATGACGATCGCAATGGGACTTTTCGTAAACTTCCCAGTAGCACTAGCACCGGGAATGGGCTTGAATGCGTACTTTGCGACGATCATTTTGACCTCACAAGGTAAATTCACGTTTTCGATGGCGCTCACGGCCGTGTTTATTTCAGGGATTATCTTTATCATCCTAACGGTTACGAAAATTCGTCAAATGCTTCTAGTCGCTATCCCAGATAGCTTGAAGCATGCGATCACAGTGGGGATTGGTTTGTTTATTGCCATGATCGGTTTCAAAAACAGCGGTATTCTAAGCGTTGCAGTTGAAGCGGGCAATGATCTTAAAGCACATCAATATACAGAGGTTCTTTCTTTTGAAACGATCTTTCACTTAGGTTCATTAGAAGATAAAGGTGTTATTTTAACCATTATCGGAATCTTGCTGATTTCTATTCTAATGGTATTACGTGTTCGTGGAGCGATTCTGTTCGGTATTCTAGGCACGACGGTTGTTGGCTATTTCATGGGTATGGTTGATCTAGGTACACTAACTAGCGACAAAACAACTTGGGTACCAGATATGTCCAAGCTGCGTTTTGCTGATTTTGATTTCGCAGGCATTATGACAACGGGGATCGTTTCTGTCATTGCTACATTTACGTTCGTTGAGTTATTTGATACTTTCGGTACCATGGTCGGAACTGCATCCCGTGCAGGTATTATGAAGAATAAAGAAGAAGGCAATAAACGCGTAGGTAAAGCGATGTTCGTTGATGCGATTGGTGTAAGCGGCGGCGCCTTGGTTGGTACAAGTACAGTAACTGCATTCGTAGAGAGCGCAGCAGGAGTAGCAGAGGGTGGACGTACAGGTTTAACAGCCGTGACAACAGGCGTATGCTTCTTGCTTGCTCTGTTCTTGGCACCAATTGCTATGTTGATTCCTGGTTCTGCAACTGCGGCGGCGTTAATCGTTGTTGGTGTTCTTATGGTTCAATCCATTAAAGAGATCGACTTCCAAGACTTCGTTATCGCGATCCCAGCGTTCCTTACGATTGTGTTAATGCCTTTCACATACAACATTGCGAACGGGATTTCCTTCGGAATCGTTACGTACGTAGTTCTAGCTACAGCAGCTAATTTAGGTGGCAAAAGTGAGAAGAAATATAGCGTCCACTGGTTAATGTGGATTCTAGCCCTTCTAATCATTGCTCGATACGTCTTTATTGGAAGCCAAGGTTAAAATAAGTAGAGGCTCTGGTGCATCATGTGCCAGTGCCTTTTTTTATCCGTTTTTTTCCATGTATAAAAAGCTTGCAATCCCTTGGAGGATTTGTTATATTACTCGTTGTCGCTTCGGCGGTCGAACGAAAGAACGAAAGAAATTGAAAAAAAGTTCTTGCATTCGAATGAGCTGATATGGTATATTACTTCTCGCTGCTTCGGTAACACGGCAGTGAACGAAAGAAATTGATCTTTGAAAACTGAACAACGAGTGAGTAAGCACGAACGAGAAATCGTTCAAAAAAGAGATTGCAAAATCTCGCTAGCAACGCAAATGAGCAATTAAGCTTTCAGATATACGGACAAGCAATTGTCCACTATTATGGAGAGTTTGATCCTGGCTCAGGACG